>DKKP01000056.1 GCA_002455335.1 Anaerolineales bacterium UBA6663
CGGGGCGCGAAGTCCGACAGCGAGCCGCTGGAGGCCGGGGCCTCCTCGTGCTGGACGGGCCGCTGGGCCGGCTGCTGAGCGGGCTGCTGGATGGGGCGCGTGGCGCTCGTCGACTGGCGACCACCGACCGTCGTCGGGCGCTCGATGCGGCGCGGGGTCATCCCGGCGCGATCGAAGCCCGTGGCGATCACGGTGATGCGCATCTCCTCGCCCATGTTCGGATCGACCACCGCACCGAAGATCATGTTAACCTCGGGGTGCGCCGTCTCCTTGATGATCGCCGCCGCCTGATCGACCTCGAACAGGGTCATGTTCGGGCCGCCCGTGACGTTGAACAGGATGCCGCGAGCGCCGTCGATGGTGATGTCGAGCAGGCTCGAGCTGATCGCCTGTTCGGCCGCAACACGCGCGCGATCCTCGCCCTTGGCGCGGCCGACCGCCATCAGGGCGGCGCCGCCTTCGGACATGATCGTCTTGACGTCGGCGAAGTCGAGGTTGATCAGGCCGGGGACCGTGATCAGCTCGGAGATGCCCTGGATGCCCTGACGCAGCACATCGTCGGCCAGGCGGAAGCTGTCTTGCAACGACGCGCGCTTATCGACGATCTGCAGCAGCCGGTCGTTGGGGATCACGATCAAGGTATCGACGTGATCCTTGAGCCGGTTGATTCCGTTCTCGGCGTTCTGGCCGCGGCGGGTGCCCTCGAACGTGAACGGGCGGGTGACCACGCCGATCGTCAGCGCGCCGACTTCCTTGGCGATCTGGGCCACGACGGGCGCGGCGCCGGTGCCGGTGCCGCCGCCAAGGCCGCAGGCCACGAAGACCATGTCGGCGCCGCGGACGACGTCATAGAGCTCCTCGGCGCTCTCCTCGGCGGCCTTCTGGCCGACCTCAGGATTGCCGCCGGCGCCAAGGCCGCGTGTGATCTTCTCGCCGATGCGCACGCGCCGCGGGGCGTTGCTGAGCAACAGCGCCTGAGCGTCTGTATTGATCGCGCAGAACTCGACGCCGCTCATGCCCTCGTCGATCATGCGATTGACGGCGTTGCTGCCGCCGCCGCCGACGCCGATCACCTTGATCTTGGCGATCGAATCGGGAACCAGGTTCGGGTTATTCATCATAGTTATCTCCTCTGACCTTCTTGTTCAATTGATGCGCTGGCTCCAACAGCGCAAGACATTGTGAGATCGGGCGAGTGTTGGCCGGGCGCTCACGCACCCTTTCGCTGGCTCGCCCAATCGCTCAATCAAGGCAACAGGCGCTTGAAGAAATCAAGCCCCTTCTCGATGTTGATCGTCCGACCGCGCTTCTTCTTGTTGCCTGTGCTCCGCGCGGCCACCTGGCTCTCGCGGTTCGCCCAGTGCAACAGGCCGACGCTCGTGCTGTAGGCCGGGCCCGAGAGCTTATCGACGAGGCCCTGCAGACCCTGCGGCGCAGCCACCCGGCACGGCAGGTTGAGCACATTGCCCGCGACCTTGCGGATGCCGGGCAACTGGCTTGTGCCGCCTGTAAGCACGACACCGGCAGGCAGCAGCCCGTCGTAACCCGTGCGCTTGATCTCCTGCAGGATCAGGCCGAAGATCTCCTCGACGCGGGCTTCGATGATCGACGCCAGGTCGAAGCGCGAGACAGTCGAGGGTTGATCTTCACCGAACGGCTGAACCGTGAACGAGTCGCTCAGCGGCACATCGGCCGCGTAGGCATGACCGTGCTGGATCTTGACCTGCTCGGCGATGTCGGCCGGCAGCCGCAGCCCGTGCGCGATGTCGGAAGTCAGGTGCGCGCCGCCGACGGCGAGCACAGTCGTGTGCCAGACGTTGCCGTCGATGTAGATCGCCATGTCGGACGTGCCGCCGCCGATGTCGACGACCACCACGCCCATCTCTTTTTCGGTATCGGTCAGCACGACTTCGGCCGACGCGAGCGGGTTGAGCACGTAGGCCTCGACCTGCACCCCGGCGGCCTCGACGCACTTCGTCAGGTTCTGCACCGACGCGGTTGCGGCCGTGATGATGTGCGCCTCAACCTCGAGCCGGAAGCCGTGCATGCCGAGCGGCTGGCGGATGCCCTCCTGCCCGTCGACGATGAACCCGCGCGGGATGATGTGCAGCACCTCACGCCCGTGCGGGATTGCGATCGCCTGCGCGTTGTCGAGCGCGCGATCGATATCGTCCTGGTCGATGCCGTAGCCGCCGCTGATACCGACCACGCCGCGGCTGTTGACCGACGAGACGTGCGCACCGGCCAGGCTGACGAACGCGGCGCCGATCTCGTAGCCTGCGGCGCGCTGCGCCTTGTCGACGGCTTCGGCGATCGAGCGGCTGGCCTGATCGACGTCGACGACCACGCCCTTGCGCATGCCCTGCGACGGCGCCAGGCCGACGCCCAGAATGCGCAAAGCGGCGCCGCCGGACGGGGTCTCTTCCATGTCCGCCACGAGCGCGCACACCTTTGTGGTGCCGACATCAATCCCGATCAAAAGCGATGACTCTGCCATCTCAGATCAACCTGCCCATGTTTTACTTCACATCCCGAATATTGCAAATCCTTCGCCAGGTTTGGTTAGGGATTCTTCGTCCGCGGTCACCTGTAGTACGGCGCCAACGGCTTTGTGACGTCGATCAGTTTCGGCGTGATGCCGTTCTCCTGGAGATCGGTCACGAGCCTCTCGTACACGGCGAGTTTCTGCGCCATGTCGGTGCCTGTGCCAAAGTAACCGCGCCAGCCACGGCCGTCTTGATAGCTCAGACCGCGCTGCAGGTCGAAGTACAGCTGCTCGATATTGGGTCGCAGCTCACGCAGCTGCAACGCGCCCTGCACCGCCTCGACCGGCAAAACCGTGATCTCCTGCTGGCCATCGTTGACGACGGGCAACAAACCGGGCAACTCGCCGCGCGACGCGTAGCGCGTGCCGGTCGCGTCGATCCACCAGGAGCGCGTGCCGTCGGTCAGCAGCAATTGCGGCACACGCTCGACCACGACGACATTGATCGTGGCCGGCCACTGCACGGTCACCGTCGCATCCTGGATCCCCGGGATGGCCTCGATGTTGGCCACGGCCTCGTCGGGATCGATCCAAAACGCGTGCACGTTCGCCAGCCCCGACTGCGCGTAGATCTCATCCTGCGGCACAAGCGACGCGCCGCCCAGGTTGATGCCCTGCACGTACATGCGGCTGTCGGTCATGGCCCAGGCCAGAATCCCGACCAGCAGGATAACGATCCCGATGCTCAGGGTGCGCCAACTCATCAACGTGTCGAGGTTGATCGGCGGCAGCGTGAGCTTGAGGCCGCCCTCGTTGCGCGGTCGGATCGGTCGGTAAGGACCGGCGTTCTCGACACGGCGCGGCTTGCTCACCAACGGCCCGCGCACGGCGCCGGACGTCGAGTTGAAGCGTTTGGTCTGCTCGCGCTGGCGGCGCTCGCGGACGGCATCGGCGTGGCTGCGGCTTTCCATCATGTTCATAGCGCGTTCCCGTTTTTCTCGGCCTGGCGCTCGAGCGCCAAAGCGATCAAGCGATCAATCAACTCCGAGTATTCCAACCCGCTGGCGGCCCACAGCTTGGGATACATGCTGATGGCCGTAAACCCGGGTATGGTGTTGATCTCGTTCACGAACAAGTTCCCGTTGCCCCTGTCGAGCAGGAAATCGACCCGGGCCAACCCGGCGCACTCGAGCGCGCGAAAGGCTTTTACGGCCAGCGTGCGCGCCGTCTCGGCCGTCTCGGCCGCAATCGGCGCCGGGATCAACAGCCCGCTGGCGTCATCCAGATATTTGGCCGCGTAATCGTAGAACTCGCGGCTCGGCACGATCTCGCCGGGCACCGAGGCAACCGGGTCGTCATTGCCAAGGACGCTCACCTCGATCTCGCGCGCGTCCACACCCGGCTCCACCAAAACGCGCCGATCATACTGCGCACTCTCGCGCAACGCCACAGTCAACTCGGCCCGATCATGGGCCTTCACCACACCCACCGACGATCCCAGGTTCGCGGGCTTTGTGAAAACCGGATAGGCGAAACGCGCCTCGACCCGCGCCACGACCGCCTCAAGGTCGGCCACGATCTCGGCCCGACGCACCAGATCCCAATCAACGACCGGGATCCCTTCGGCCCTGAGCAGGCGCTTGGCGATGTCCTTATCCATCGCCAGGGCCGAACCCAGGACACCGGAACCCACATAGGGCAGATCCGCCAGTTCGAGCAGGCCCTGCACCGTACCGTCCTCGCCGTAGGGTCCGTGCAGGAGCGGGAAGACCACATCGAGCGCGCCAAGCTCCTCGGGCAGATGTTGCACCGAGGTCGATGACGCTACATGCACCTCGAGCGCTGCGCTCGCGCTCCCAGGTTCCTGCCCAGGTGCCGTGAGCGCCATCAGCGGATCTCCGCCGGCGAGCCAGCGCCCGGCGCGCGTGATCCCGATCAAGGTCACGTCGTACTTGTTTTTGTCGATCGCCGCAAGCACCGATCGCGCCGACATCAGCGAGACCTCGTGCTCAGCAGAGCGACCGCCGAAAATGAGACCGACACGTATCTTTGACATTGACGATTTGCGATTTGCGATTGGTGATTTACGATTGACCCGTACGGTGGCGTCAATCGCAAATCGCCAATTGCCAATCACCCATTCCTAGCACTGTCCGCCCCACTCACCCACGAGTTCGACTTCGAGGGCGAGATCGATGTCGAACCTGGCCTTGACCGTCGTGTGCGCCTGATGGATCAGCGCAAAGACGTCGGACGCGCGGGCCTCGCCTGTGTTGAGGAAGAAGTTGGCGTGCACGGGCGAGATCTCGGCCCCGCCCACCTTCAGCCCCTTCAACCCGGCCGCCTCGATCAGCCGACCGGCGTAGTCGCCCGGCGGGTTCTTGAACATCGACCCCAGGCTCGCGCCCGGCGGTTGCGTCCGGCGACGATACGCGTTGTACACATCCATCCGCTCCAGGCACTCGACCGGGTCGCGCCGGATCAGGCCGAACTCGGCAGCCAGGACAACCTGGCCACCCTGTCCGGCCGCCCTGGCGCGTTTGAGTGCGCTGGCCCGATACCCGAACGCAAGTTCGGCTGTCTCCCAACGTTTCACCCGACCATCTTCTTGCAAGATCTCGGCCAGGCGCAACGACGCCGCGATGTCGCTCCCGTGCGCGCCCGCGTTGCCATAAATCGCGCCGCCGACGGTTCCCGGGATGCCGGCCGCCCACTCCAGGCCGCTCAGCCCGCGCGCCGCGC
>DKKP01000047.1 GCA_002455335.1 Anaerolineales bacterium UBA6663
CGGCGCCGGGTATTACCCCTGGCGCCGGCCCCGTCCGTTTTTCTCCGTGCGTCAGCCAATTAAGGCATTGTAAAAAAGCGGAACGCTGGGCGCCATCGCTCCTACAATGAGCGCGTCATGGCCATGTCCAGCACGATCCTGATCGTCGACGACTCGCTTAGCGCCCGCAAGATGGTGCAGGGCATGTTGGCCCGCGAAGGCTACCAGCTCGCCCTCGCCGCCGATGGTCAAGAGGGCATCGCGAAGGCCGAAGAGCTCCACCCAGACGTGATCTTGCTCGACGTGCTGCTCCCCGACCTCGACGGCTTCACGGTCTGCCAACGGCTCCGCGCCCACCCTGAACTCGCCGAGGTCCCGATCTTGCTGATGACCGGCCTGACCGAGCGTGAGCATCGCCTGCGGGGGCTGGAGGCCGGCGCCGATGACTTCCTCACAAAGCCGATCGACCCAGAGGAGTTCCGCGCCCGGCTGCGCACGATCACCCGGCTCAATCGCTATCGCACGATGCAGGCCGAGCGCGCCAGGTTCAGCCGATTGGCCGAGCTCTCACCCGACGGCATCGCCGTGCTCGACGGCGCCGCGATCATCCAACACGCCAACGTCACGCTTGCTCGAATGCTGGGTCTGGCCGACGCGACCGACCTGATCGGCCGGCCGTTCACGTTGCTCGTTCACCCGCAGGATGCGTCGCGCGTGGCGGGTCACATCGCTCAGATCCTGCAGCGCCCGACGCGCAACGGCCGGCTCGAGGTGTTGCTCGCCCGCAGCGATGGGCTGACGACATCGGCCGAGCTCGTCAGCGGCCAGCTTGTGGTCGACGATCGCCAGCTGGTGCAGGTCATCGCCCGCGATATCTCGGAGCGGCGCCTGGCCGAGACCCAGATCCGCATGCTGCACCAGGAACTGCTCTCCGCTTACGATGCCACGCTGGCCGGCTGGGCCCGCGCGCTCGAACTGCGCGATCAGGAGACCCAGGGCCATAGCCAGCGCGTGACCGAGATGACCGTGAAGATGGCCCAGGCGATCGGGTTCGGCGGCGAGCCGCTTGACCACATCCGGCGTGGCGCGCTGCTCCACGATATCGGCAAGATGGGTGTGCCCGATTCGATCCTGCTCAAGCCCGGCCGTCTGACACCCGACGAGCGTCAGATCATGGAGCAGCACCCGGTTCACGCCTACGAGATGCTTCTGCCGATCGAGTTCCTGCGCCCCGCGATCGACATCCCGTATTGTCACCATGAGCGCTGGGATGGCACGGGTTATCCGCGCCGGTTACGCGGCGAGGAGATCCCGCTGGCGGCGCGTCTGTTTGCGCTGGCCGATGTGTGGGATGCGCTCACCTCGCAGCGCCCGTACCGCGCCCCGATGACGCTGCCCGAGGTCGAGGCCCATGTGCGCGCGAACATCGGCACGCACTTCGATCCCCAGGCGGCCGAGGTGTTCTTCTCGGTGATGCTCGCGCCGGACCCGGCCTGACCCGCCCCTTACCCCCGCCAAAAGGCCCGCCCGGCAGCCAACAAGGCGCCGCCCACGTTGCGCGGAGAGTCGGCGACGAACCCGAAACGGCGCAGGGTCTCTGGCCAGACAAGCCAGGCCAACCCCAACAGCGGCTGAAACAGCGGGAAGTAGCCATAGTCGGCGCCAAAGTGCCGCCACACCGTGCGGCCGATCACTTCAGGGATGATGTAACTCAGCGCCCCAACAACGAGCGTCAGGCCCGTCTCGACAGCCAACGACGCCAACCCGAGTCGCCAGGCCCAACGCCGCCGCATGAAGAACGCCAGCGCCGCGATCAGATAGCACAGCGCAGCCAGGCCCGAGAGCGCCACGGGCAGCCAGGGAAGATCGGGGCGCTGAACGGCCTGGTAAACCGCGCGCACACCTGTCGAGAGCGCGAGGACGGGATACGAAACGCCCAGGATCGCGCCGATCGCTGTCAGGAGGTCGGTGGCCTGGCTGTTTTGGTTGGGTTGCGTGGGGATCATACGCCGACTGTACCACTGTCGGCTGACGCGGGACGAAGAAAAGCCTCACAGGGTGACGTGCTGGTTGATCCACGAACTGGCCGCGCGACGCTGCGAGCACATTGGTTTCGACGTCGTCTGGCCAGCCGGTTGTGAGGGCATCAATTCCCGATGCAAGTGCTTCAAAGAGCACGTCGGGCGGTTCCGCCGGCCTGCAACGTCAGCTGCTTCGGCTGCAGCGTTTGGTTGGATCAACCTTAAGCCCCATGAGGCTTTTCGGTATGCCTGGACTCTACGCCCGTTCGCCCGAGAGTCAACAGACGGATTCCTTAAATTTTCTTTGTAAGCCCTGCCCTCAAACCCGACAGCGCTGGTTGGCTCGATTCAAGAAGCGGTTGCAGCACCTCGATGGCGCGCGCCACGTCGCGCCCGACACGCTCGAGGTAGTCGCTCGTGAAAGGCTCGTACGGCACAGTGGCATAGACCTTGGTCCAGCCCCGATCCCAGGTCTCGCTCTCCCACTCGGCCCCCAACGAAGCCTTTACAGCCACCATCGCAGCCGACATCGTCTGCAGCAGCTGTTGATTTTTCAGACGATCCCGGTGCTCGAAATGCAGCCCGATCTCGAGCTTGCCCCGACGCTCACCCAGGTTCCAGACCTCGTAGTGCACGGCCGGGTCGCCGAAGTACAACTGCGACAGCCAGCTACGATGTTGGCTGCGGAAGCCGCGCCAGCGGGGATCGACCTGGCCGCGCACCGTCACCGGCAGCGCGGCCATGAACTGCGTCGAACTCAATCGAGCCATGGCCGCTTCGCGCTCAGGCCGAGGCTGCGACGGTCCGCAGCGGGGTGGCGCGCTCGACTTCCTGCAGCAGCGCACGCGCCGAGGCCGTGCCGATCAGGAAGAAGATGCCAAGCAATGCCACGTTGACGATGACGATGCCGAGCGGGATCAGCGGCGGGGCCACGGCCAGCAGCGCTGTGACGGCGCCCTGCGCGGCCACGAACAGCGCCAACCACAGCGCCCAGACGCAGAGCGAGATCACGGCCCGGCCATAGTGCCCGTACGTCAGCCAACCGACGCCCCAGATCGCGAACTCCGCCGACACGGCCAACCCGGCGCGTGGGTCGCGCTGTGCCAGCGCCAACACACGCCCAACGCCTTTCTTCAGTCGATAGAGCTGATACAGGCCATAGCCGAGCAACGCCAGGCTGAAGAGCAACACGACCACGGCCAGCCCGATCAAAAGCCGCGGGTCGATCTGCGAGAGGATGTACGTCAGGCCCATCAACACCACGGCCGCGATGTTCTCGGCCACAGTGAAGGCGGGGGCCGAAACCGAACCGGCCGTCCCGGTGCCCGTGCTGATCATGGGCTTCGCCAGCCCCTTAACGGCCGTCAGGGTGACAGCCGCGGCAGCGCTGCCGCCGGCCACAGCCAGGCCCTGGCCCGTCAGCCCGCCATCGGTCGAGAAGATCTGCAGCGTCTCATAGAGGAATTGAAAGTTCGGGTCGAGGTTGACGATCACGCCCGCCGCTGCCAGACCGATCAGGGCCGAGGAGACGGGCACGACGAAGCCGTTGATGAAGTGCGTCAGCCAGTTGACCACATGCATGACGCCCGGGGCCAGGTGCTGCGAAAACGACGGCGCGACCGAGATCAGCCAGAGCACGGCCGTCACGCCGATGAACCACCAGTCGCCCATGAAAGCCATCGGACCAGAGAGCGTCACCAACCCCGCTCGCGCCGCGATGGCCACCACAAGCAAACAGGCATACTGATTGGCCGCGCCGACGAGACCGCCGGCCGCAATGGCAGAAAGGACAAGCGCCATAAGTCCTCCAGGAGGAAGCCGGGCGTTACGGGTGTTTCGCGCGGCCGAGGCTCCGCCTCGGCC
>DKKP01000434.1 GCA_002455335.1 Anaerolineales bacterium UBA6663
CGTCGGGCAGGGCGAAGGCGTTCAGGTAGCGCGCCCCGAACTTGCTCGAGTCGGCGACCCCGATCACGACGTCTGAGGCCCTGACCATGTTGTGCTTGAGCTGAGCCTCGTCGAGGTCGACCTCCATCAGGCCGTCGCGGGGCGTCAGACCTCGCGCCCCGAAGAAACCCAGGTCGACGCGCAGGCGTTGGGTCATCGAGTCGGCCAGGCTGCCCACCAGCGAGCTCGAGCGGTGGCGGACCGTGCCGCCGAGCACGATCGTGGCGATGCTGTCGCAATAGCTGAGCTCGACGGCCGTGTACAGGCCGTTGGTGACCACGACCAGGTCGCGCCGGTCCTTGATCAGACGGGCGATGAACAGCGCCGTGGTGCTCGCGTCGAGAAAGATCCGCTGGCCCGATTGGATCAACTCAGCCGCGACCCGCGCGATCCGCAGTTTCTCGGCCCGCCGCTCGTTCTCGCGCGCGATCTGATTGCGCTCCAGCCGGCCGCGGCTCGAGATCGCGGCGCCGCCATGGACGCGCGTCACCAGGCCCTGCTCCTGCAGGCGCTCGAGATCCTTGCGGATGGTCACCTCGGTCACCGTCAGGAGCTGGCTGAGCTCGACGACGCTGACCCGTTCTCGAGAGGAGAGCAGGCTGAGGATCTGCTCCTGGCGGCTTTCGATAGTCATAGGCGCCCTCCAAAAGGCGTTATTTCACTATACGGCCAATTCGAAACAAAATCAAAGCGAATATGCTATCGAATGGTTGTTGACTCGTAAATTCGAGACTGCTAATCTCGGATTACTGACACGTGTAAGGTGACTCGTGAAAGCTGCGGCGGACCGCAGCACACCGCGGTGAAACCCGCGCAAGAGGGGCCGGCTTCCATGACGAAACGCCCAACGCAAATCGATGTCGCCCGGCTGGCCGGCGTTTCGCGCGCGACGGTCTCGTACGTGCTCAATCGCCAGACGGATGGCCGGGTCCCGATCTCAGAAGCCACGTACGAACGCGTCACCCGCGCGATCGCGGAGCTCGGCTATGAGCCCGACGCCCGCGCCCAGGCGCTGCGCTCGGGCAACACGCACACCATTGGCGTCATCATCCCCGACCTGCGGAACCCGCACTTCTGCGAATACGCCACCGGCATCGAGCAGGCGGCGCGCGCCGCCGGGTACCACATGTTGCTCTCCAGCACGGCGCTCAACGCCGATTACGGCGTCGGCATCCTGGAGGATCTGGCCCGGCGGCGGATCGACGGGCTGATCCTGGCGACGTCGTTCATCCTCAAGGCGCCCGCCGCGCAGAAGACGTTGGCGCGGCTCCGCGAACGCTCGCTGCCGATCGTCGAGCTGAGCGACCAATACGACGTCGACTGCATCGCCTCGGATTATCGCGAGGCCACGCGCGAGATGATCGCCTACCTGCTCGGGTTGGGGCACAAGCGCATCGGGTTCATTTCCGGGGTGGACGGGGCGCCGGAGGCCGGTGACGACCGGTTCGAGCCCTTTCATGACATGTTGCGAGCCGCCGGGCTGCTCGATCCGAAGTTGATCATGAACTGCGGGCCGACGATCGAAGACGGTTATCAGGCGGCGCTCGAACTCCTGCGCCGTGCAGATCGGCCTACCGCCGTGCTGGCGATCAACGATCTGTTGGCCATCAGCGTGCTTCGCGCCGCTTACGATCTCGGGCTCCGTGTGCCCGATGACCTCTCGCTGGCTGCCTTTGATGACATCCCGATGGCGCGGTATCTCACGCCACGTCTGACGACGGTTTCGAAAGATGCGTTGTGGATCGGGCAGGAAGCCTTTCGACTGTTGCACACGCGCATCCAGACGCCCGAGCTCCCGCGACAGCGCGTGGTTGGCCCAGCAAAGCTGATCATTCGTGAATCGACGGGGCCCGCGCCGACTTGAGCCAACCCTTGGAGCACGCTTGTCGCTGGGAGGGATGTGCAGGCATCGAGGTGGTTCGGGCCAGACACGCAAAAAGTGCGGCAGTCACCCCCACCACCGGCGGGCCCGAGGGCCCTGCCTGTCGTGTTTTCCAGCTCAACCGAACCACATGTCGTCCGAGTGCTGAACCCGCTGGCCGCTGGTGAACAGACTCATCACAAACAGGAGGTCTTGCTATTGAACCGAAGGTGAATACCGCTTCCTCCATTTTAGTTCACATCACCCGTTCCGAACGTCTCGCATACGCTACGGAGGAGAACTCATGAACGCTCGATCTCAGTTTGCCAAGGCCGCCGGCGCGCTGCTCGCGTCGATCCTGGCTCTCACCGCCTGCGCCCCGGCGGCTACGCCCGCCCCGGCCACCTCGGCGCCGGACGCCACCGAGGCGCCATCGACCGAGCCCGTGACCATCACATACCTCGTCGACGATCGGCCCGAGAGCATCGCCTCGGCGGAGTCGCTGGCCGCGGCCTTCCAGGCCAAATACCCGCACATCACAGTCCAGATCGAGACCCGCGGACAGGGCAGCGACGGCGACAACATCGTCAAGACCCGTCTGGCCACGGGCGAGATGTCGGACGTGTTTGCCTATAACTCGGGCTCGCTGTTCCAGGCGCTCAACCCGGCCCAAAACCTGGCCGACCTGACCGACGAGCCCTTCGTCGCCAACACGGCCGAGGCGTTTTTCCCGACCGTGTCGGCCGGCGGCCGGATCTACGGCGCGCCCAACGGCACGGCGACCGGCGGCGGCATCCTCTACAACAAGAAGGTCTACGAGCAGCTCGGGCTGAGCGTGCCCACGACCTGGGCCGAGTTCGCGGCCAACAATGAGAAGATCAAGGAGGCCGGGATCACGCCCGTGATCGCCACCTACGGCGATACCTGGACCTCGCAGCTGTTCGTGCTGGCCGACTACTACAACGTCGAGGTGTCCGTCCCGACCTTCGCCGACGACTACACCAACAACAAGGCCAAGTACGCCACGATCCCGGCCGCGATCAAGGGCTTCCAGTACCTGCAGGAAGGTTTCGAGAAGGGCTGGTACCAGGCCGACTTCGCCACCGACAAACTCGACAAGGGCGTGCAGATGCTGGCCGAGGGCACGGGCGCGCACTATCCGATGCTGACCTTCGTCCTGGGCGCCGTGGCCGCGCAGTACCCGGATAAGGTCAACGACCTTGGCTTCTTCGGCGTCCCGGGTGACGATGCCGCGACGAGCGGCGCGACGATCTGGGTGGCCGGCGGCGTGTACATCCCGCAGACCACGCAACACCTGGCCGAGGCCAAGCTGTTCGTCAACTTCATCGCCTCGGTGGAGGGCTCGGATGCCATCACGGCGGCCGTGCCGCCGACCGGCCCGTACATGATCAAGGGCGTCGAGCTGCCCGACACGGCGCTCCCGGCCGTCAAGGACGTGGCCGCCTACATCGATAGCGGCAAATCGGGCCCGGCGCTCGAGTTCGTGTCGCCGATCAAGGGCCCGTCGCTCGAGCAGATCTGCGTGGCGATCGGCTCGGGCCAGATGACCGCCGAGGACGGCGCCAAGGCCTACGACGAAGACGTCAAGAAGCAGGCGCAGCAACTGGGCCTGCCCGGGTGGGATGACTGACGTTTGAACGGTTGCCGATCGGGGGCCGGCCTGACCGCCGGCCCCCGATCGCAGTGCGCCCACGCATTGAGACGGTGAGGTCTTATGGATAACATGCCGCGGGCCCGAAGCGTCCTGCTGTCGTATCCGTACTGGTTCTACATCCCGGCTGTCGCGTTATTCGGGGTGTTCTTCCTGGCGCCGACGGCGATGGCGTTCTACTTCAGCCTGACCCGCTGGACGCTGTTCGATGCCACCTTCATCGGGCTCGACAACTACGAGCTCTTCCTGAGCGATCCCCAGCTGAAGCTGGCGTTTCGCAACACGGTCATCTACGCCTTGTTGACGAGCGGGCTCAAGGTCGCCGTCGGCCTGCCGCTGGCCGTGCTGCTGACCTCGGTGCTCAAGCTCAAGGGCTTCTTCCGCAGCGTGATCTACTTCCCGGTGCTGGTGAGCACCGTGGCGGTCGGGATCACGTTCTCGACCCTGATGCAGCCATCGACCGGCCTGATCAACAAGACGCTCGGGATGCTCGGCGCCGGCCGGATCGACTGGCTCGGCGACCCGGCGCTGGCGCTCTACTCGGTCGTGGCCGTGGACGTGTGGAAGGGCGTCGGGCTGGCGATGGTGATCTTCATGGCCGGCATCCAGTCGATCCCGACGGATTACTTCGACGCGGCGCGGCTCGAGGGCGGGTCGTGGGTGGAGTTTCGGCACGTCATCCTGCCGCTCAGCCGCAACGCCAGCTTCACGGTCATCCTGCTCTCCTTCATCGGCGGGCTGCGAACCTTCGACCTGATCTGGACCATGACCCACGGCGGGCCGGGCTTCGCCTCCGACGTGCTGACCTCCGTGATCTTCAAGCAGTATCAGGCCGGCTTCTACGGGCTCTCGACCGCCGGAAACGTGGTGATGTTCCTGCTGGTGACGCTCGTCGCCTACCCGCTGATGCGGTTCTTCAATCGGATGGAGCTCGAGCTATGAAGATCTGGAAGCTCATTAAGGCCTATGGGCTCGACGCCATTGCGCTGGTGGTGGTCGGGATCTTCTTTATCGTGCCGTTTGTGTTTATCGTGCTGACCGCCTCCAAGGGTCGTCAGGAGGCCGGTCTGTTTGAGTTCACGCTGCCGAGCCAGTTTTTGCTCTTTGAGAACATGATCGAGGTCCTGACCTTCCGCGACTTCCGGATGGGACGGGCCTTGCTCAACAGTTCGCTGTTGACCGTCGCATCGGTGACCCTGATCGTGTTGTTCGCGGCGATGGTGGCTTATGTGCTCCAGCGGCGCAACGACCGGATGGCCAACCTGGTGAACTCGGTGTTGTTCGCCGGGCTTGTATTGCCGCCCGCCGTGGTGCCGACGCTCTTTTTGTTGCAGTGGATCGGGCTCTACAAGACGCTGTTCGGCCTGATCTTCGTCGAGGTCGCGCTGGCGCTGCCGTTCGCGATCGTGGTGCTGCGCGCCTTCATCGGCTCGATCCCGCGCGAGATCGACGAGGCCGCGATCATGGATGGCGCCTCGCCGATGCAGCTGTTCTTCTCGATCATCCTGCCGCTGCTCTGGCCGGCTGTCGTCACCGTGATCGTCACCTCGTCGGTCGCGATCTACAACGACTTCTCGAACCCGTTGTACTTCCTGCCGGGCGAGGCCAACGTCACGGCCCAGTTGACGCTGTTCAGCTTCATGAGCCAGTTCAACTCGCAGTGGAATCTCCTGTTCGCCGATGTCATCATCATCACTATCCCGCCGCTGATCCTGTTCATGTTCTTCCAACGCCAGATCGTTTCGGGCATGACCTCGGGCGCGGTCAAAGGTTAAGGAGCAGATCGTCATGACGCAACACGCAGAGGGGGGCGCGGCCGTCGGGGCTTCGACGCCGAACGTCACAGTAAGGGCCGAGCATCTCGCACAGGCCTTTGGCATCGGCACGGCCAGCCCGCGACTGTCGTGGGTCATCGAGACCAGCACGCGCGACTGGCGCCAGACGGCGTATGAGATCCAGGCGTTCGGGGCCGATGGGGCCGGCTGGGGCGGCACGGGACGAGTCGAGTCGGATCGCTCGGTGCTGATCGACTGGCCCTTCGCGCCGCTGGCCTCGCGCGAGCGCGCCAACGTGCGGGTGCGCGTGTGGGGCAGCGACGGGAGCGAATCCGACTGGAGCACGCCGCTGACGATCGAGACCGGGCTGCTCGCACCGGATGATTGGCGCGCGCGCTTTGTGACGCCCGATTGGGACGAGGACCCGTTGCAGGTGCATCCCGCGCCGTTCCTGCGCCGTACGTTCACGCTACGCGCGGGCATCGACTCGGCGCGGCTGTACATCACGGCGCTCGGCTTGTACGAGGCCCAGATCAACGGCCAGGTCGTGGGCGACCACGTGCTCGCCCCAGGCTGGACGGTCTACGATGCGCGGCTGCGCTATCAGACCTTCGACGTGACGGCGCTGCTTCACGAAGGCTCGAACGCGATCGGCGCGATCCTGGGCGATGGCTGGTTCCGCGGCCGGCTCGGCTTTGGCGGTGGCCACAGCAACATCTATGGCGAGCGCCTGGCGCTGCTGGCGCAGCTCGAAGTGACCTACGCCGACGGCTCCAGCGAACAGATCATCACAGATGAAAACTGGCGCGCTGCGACAGGCCCGATCCGCGCGAGCGGCCTGTACGACGGCGAGACCTATGACGCCCGGCTCGAACTACCGGGCTGGTCGACGCCCGATTGCGATGACAACACCTGGTCAGGCGTTCGCGGAGTCGATTGGGATCTGAAGACGCTCGAGGCGCCGCTCGGCCCGCCGATGCGCCGCATCGAGACCGTCGCGCCGGTATCGATCACGACCTCGCCCGCAGGCAAAACCCTGGTCGACTTTGGCCAGAACCTGGTCGGCCGACTGTCGCTCAAGGTTCAGGGGCCGGCTGGACACACGGTGACGCTGCGCCATGCCGAGGTGCTCGAAGACGGCGAGCTGGGCACGCGGCCACTGCGCTACGCCAAGGCCACCGACCGCTATACGCTCAAGGGCGACGGCGTCGAGGTCTGGGAGCCGCGCTTCACCTTCCACGGGTTCCGCTACGCCGAGGTGCAGGATTGGCCGGGCGAGCTGAGTGTGCAGGACCTGACCGCTGTCGTGATCCACTCTGATCTGGAGCCGACCGGCTGGTTCGAGACCTCCGACCCGATGCTCAACCAGCTTCACAAGAACATCGTCTGGGGCATGCGCGGCAACTTCCTCGATGTGCCGACCGACTGCCCACAGCGCGACGAGCGCCTGGGTTGGACCGGCGACCTCGAGGTCTTCGCCCCGACAGCCACGTTTCTGTACGACGTCAGCGGATTGCTCCGATCCTGGCTGAGGGATCTGGCTGTCGAACAAATTCGCTCGGGCGGGGCTGTGCCGCATGTGGTGCCGAACGTGCTTGGCGCCAGCGCGGCCGGCGCCGCGGCCTGGGCGGACGCCGCCACGATCGTGCCGTGGGTGCTCTATCAGCGCTATGGCGATGACCAGATCCTGGCCGAGCAGTTCGAGAGCATGCGCGCCTGGGTCGACCACGTCGCCGTGATCGCGGGTGAGGGCCGGCTGTGGGATACGGGCTTCCAGTTCGGCGACTGGCTCGACCCGACGGCGCCACCCGAGCGTCCTGCACAGGCGCGCACCGACAAGGCCATCGTCGCCTCAGCCTACTTCGTGCGCTCGGCCGACCTGGTCGCTCAGGCCGCCGACGTGCTCGGGCGACATGAGGATGCCGCACGGTATCGCGCCCTGGCGGCAGAGGCGCGGGCCGCGTTCGCGCGTGAGTACGTCACGGCCGCTGGCCGCCTGATGAACGACGCCGAGACGGCCTATGCGCTGGCACTGGCCTTCGACCTGCTGCCCACGGCCGAGCAACGCAATCGGGCCGGGCAACGCCTGGCCGAGCTGGCGCGCGAGAGCGGCTATCGCATCCGCACCGGTTTCGTCGGCACGCCGATCATCTGCGACGCGTTGTGCAGCGCCGGCCAGTACGCCGCGGCCTATCGCCTGCTGGTGCAGCGCGAGTGCCCGTCGTGGCTGTACCCGATCACCATGGGCGCGACCACGATCTGGGAACGCTGGGACAGCCTGCTCCCGGATGGCTCGGTCAACCCGGGCGAGATGACGTCGTTCAACCACTACGCGCTCGGCGCTGTGGCGGATTGGATGCAACGCACCATCGGCGGCGTGGCGGCGGCCGAGCCAGCCTATCGGCGGATCACGATCCGGCCGCGACCGGGTGGTGGGATCACGACCTGTCGCACGGAGCACATCACGCCGTATGGCCGCCTGGCCTGCGCCTGGCGGATCGACGGTGCGACGTTCACGCTCGATCTGACCGTGCCCGCCAACACGTCGGCGCAGGTGACGCTGCCGGGCGCGACCGAGCCGCTCGTTGTCGGCTCAGGCGTCTATCAGTGGTCGGCGCCGTATGTCGACCCCGAGGCGCGCGGCCCGTTCACGGTCGACGACCTGGTGGGCGATGTGTTCAGCGAGGGCGCTGCGCGCGCGGCGGTGATGGCCGGGCTCGAGCGCGCCGGCACGCCCGATTTCGTCAAAGGCGTGATCTCGGGTGAGCCGAACCTGCCGCTCCGCCAGGCGCTGCGCATGGCCCCGAACTATGACGTGGTGCTCGGCTATGTCGACGAGGCGCTGGCCGGCGTTTAGGCGGGGACTCTGCAAAGACAACGGTCGCTGGGCGACCCTGTCCGTACCGCGGCGCGGAAGCCAACCAATCAGACGCGCTGCCCGCTACAGGCAAGGCGCGACGCGGCATAAAGGTACATCGTCCGGCTGTGGCGTCGCGCATGGCGACGCCCGGTGGTCACGACCGATGGGGGGACACGATGGCGACACACGAACTCCGGTGGGATGAATCGCCCGACGTCGAGGCCCGGGTCGAGGCGCTGCTGGCGCGACTCACGCTGGCCGACAAGATCGATCTGGTTTCGGGCCGCTCCGACGGGGTCGGCCAACCGGACGCGCTCCGGGCCGACTCGCCGCTGCCCGCGTTGACGCTCT
>DKKP01000263.1 GCA_002455335.1 Anaerolineales bacterium UBA6663
GCGCCAGCGCCTCGTCCAGCCCGACGCCGATCTCGAGATCGTGCAGGCATTCTTCGAAGGCCGTGAGCAGCTTGTCGTTCATGCCGCACCTCCCTCGAGCTCCAACTGACGCTTGAGCGCAGCGACAGCCCTGAATTGCAGCTGTTTGATGGTGTTGGTGTTCTTGCCCATCGCCGCCGCCGTCTCCTCAAGCGAATACCCGGCCCCAAACCGGTAACTGAGCACGTCCTGCTGCTCGCGCGTCAGCGCCGCGAGCGCCCGCGTCACCTGCGCATTGCGCATCCGGGCTTCGACCTCGCCACTCACCGTGCCCGCCATCGCCAGCCCTTCATGCAACTCGGCCGCTTCGCGGGGCGCTTTGCGGAAGTGCTCGGCGATGAGATTGCTCGCCACCCCGAACAGCCAGCCCCGCACCGTCTGCTGTGGGCCACGCCCGGCCCGCAGCGCATCGATCAACTTCACGAAGACCTCGCTGGCGACATCCTCCGCGACCTGTCGATCGCTTGTCCGGTACAGCGCAAACCGGAATAGCTCAGGGTAGTACCGGTCGTGCAACAGGCCGAGGGTGCGCTCATCGAGATCGCGGATCCGCTCGAGCAGGATCTGTTCATTGTCTTGAACCGACATGCCCGCGAGTATAGCGTCTCTCTCCGTTTCATGAGCGGACGCCGGCCCCAGACCCGGGGCCGGCGTTGTCTTCATCCGTTCACGTCTCGAGCGTCAATCGTCGTCGCCCTTGTCATCGTCGCCGCCATGGCCGCTGTTGTCGTCATCGTCGTTATCGTCATCACCGCCGTGGCCGCTGTTGTCGTCGTCGCCCTTGTCGTCGTCGCCGCCGTGGCCGCTGTTGTCCTCGTCGTCACCGCGGCCGCTACGGTCATCGTCACCACCCCGGTCGTCTGAGCCATCATCGTCGCTGCCGCCGCGGCCGCTGTCATCCAGGTCGGCGCGCTCGATCTCGCGGGCGATCACGCTGCCATCGGCCTGGAAGACGCCGTGTACCTTGACCAGGTCGCCGACCGCGATCGGGCCTTTGATCTCGCCGTTCACGACCACGGTGATGCCGTTCACCACGAAGGTGCTGCCGCTGATCGACGACACCGTGCCGCTGAACTCGCTCTCGCCGGCCTGACGCGTGCTCTGCGGCGTGCGGACGCCGTCGGCGCGCTCGATCTCGCGGGCGATCACGCTGCCATCGGCCTGGAAGACGCCGTGTACCTTGACCAGGTCGCCGACCGCGATCGGGCCCTTGATCTCGCCGTTCACGACCACGGTGATGCCGTTCACCACGAAGGTATTGCCGTTGATCGACGACACCGTGCCGCTGAACTCGCTCTCGCCGGCCTGGCGCGTGCTCTGCGGCGTGCGGGTCGTCTCTGCCCCGGGGGTTCGCGTGACGCCCGGCTGTTGCGTGGCCTGGGCGGCGGGCACCGACTTGATCTCCCGCGCCAGGACCGTGCCATCGGCCTGCAGCGTGCCCTGCACCTTGACGGTCAGGCCCTTCTGGGGCTGAAACTTGATCTCGGTCGCGGCCGTGATCACCACACGTCGTCCGCTGACGACCAGGGCGCTGGCATCGACCAGCTCGATCGTGCCCGTGAACTCGACGCTCTGGCCGGTGACCGCCGTGCCCGTCATCCCGGGCTGCGCGGTATGGGTCGCCTCGGGCGTCGTCTGGGTGGCGCCCGGCGTCACGGTGGTCGAGTCGTCGGTCGCGAGTGGCGTCGCTGTGGCGAGCTGGGCCACACCGGCGCTGGCGGGCTGAGCGTCGTCCTCGCCGGGGAGCGCCATGGGCGCACACGCCGTCAACGCCAGGCCGCCCAGGACGACCGAGCTGCGCAGAATCCAGGTGATGGTGTTGGTCTTGAATTTGCTGTTCATGTTGAACCTCACTGCTTATCGCTCATTGCTGCGCGCAAGTGTCTGTTGCAGAGAGGTCGGGGTGAGGGCCCGAAAGTTACGGCCGCCAAGATGAGCCCTTTCTCATCTTGCGAACCCGGGGCAGCTAGGGTGGGTACGGGCGCCCGCTGCCCTGGCGCCTGGCGTTTTCAGGCGCTCCAGGGAGCATCCGCTCAGAGGCGTTGCTTATGTCAGGCCTCGACGACCTTGACCGTCTCGCCGCGCAGGATGCGGAAGTGGTCGAAGTCGCGGGCGACAAAGGTCTTGGGGAAGGTCCGCTGGGCCTCGGCCAGCACATCGCGCTCACGATGGCGGCGGGAGATGTGGGTGAGCAGCAACTGGCCGACCCCGGCGTCGCGGGCCAGGGCGGCGGCCTGAGCGGCGGTCAGGTGGCCAAAGTCATGGGCCATCTCGGATTCTTCGCTCAGGTAGGTCGATTCGATCACCAGCGCATCGGCGCCCTGCGCGATCTGGACGAGGTTGCGCGTGTCGCCGCAGTCGCCGACGTGCACGAATTTGACCCCGCGCTCGACAGGGCCGAGCACATCGTCGGGCTGCACGACCCGGCCATCGGCGAGCGTGATCGACTGACCGGTCGCGAGCTCGCGGCGCACCGGCCCGGCCGGGACGCCCAGCGCCTCGGCCCGCTCGACCAGAAACGGCCGGCGCGAGCGCTCCTCAAAGAGGAAGCCGAACGAGTCGGCACCGCGGTGCGACACCGGGAAGGCCGTCACCGAGAACGTCTTATCGGCGAAGATCGGGCCCGGCTTGATCTCGTGAAACGTCAACGGGAAGGGCAGCCGCGCGCCCTTGAGCACGACCTCGCCAAGCAGAGCCTGGATGCGTTGCAGCGCCCAGCGCCCGGCCCAGATCTCGAGCCGCTCGGCCGTCTCCCAACGCGTAAAGGTCGAGACCAGGCCCGCCAGGCCGAGGATGTGGTCGAGATGCCCGTGCGTGATCAGCACGCGCTCGAGCCGCTTGAAGCCAATGCCCGATTGCAGGATCTGGCGCTGCGTGCCCTCGCCGCAGTCGATCAGAAAGCGATGCTCGTTGTGCATCACCATCTGCGCCGACAACCCACGATGGATCGATGGCGCCGAGGCCGAGGTGCCGAGGAAGACGATTTCAAACATGTCGCGGGATTGTAGCAGAGCGGTAGTGCGTGGCGCGTGGTGCGTTCCCTGAGTGCGTTTTTACGCTCTCCGCTCTCCGCCCCTACTCCGCCACAAACACGCCGTTCTTCAGCGTCAACCGCTCGATGATGCGCGCATCGACGGCGGAGTCCGCGGGGCGGGTGCAGGCCGTGATGGTCACCCAGCGCTTGAGCGGGCCGTTGACGACCTTCTTGGTCAGCGTCTCCTCGATCTGGAAGACCCCGGCCGAGTTGTTCATCACCACAGTGATCTCGACCGGCACGTCGCGGCCGCGCGTGATGGTGACATCGTCGATGGCCAGCGCCGAGACCGAGTGGATGTCGACTTTGCCGAGGTCGAAGGCCTTGCGCCCGCGCCCCTTTGTGACATCTGTACCGTCGGCCACGGCCACCACGCCGGCCTCGAAGGTGAGCGGCGGCGGGTCGAAATCGTGCGAGAGGATGGCATGCAGGATGAAAGCGCGGAGCTCGATCCGGTTGCCGATGTGCGGATAGATCTCGGGCATCAACCGATCGAGCAGACCGCGCGCCAGCTCGACGCCGATCAACTCGTGATGCTTGCGATGCACCTGGTTGCCGATGTCGTGCAGCAGCGTCGCGGCGACGATCACCAGACAGGCGTCGTCGAGATCGCCGGCGCCCGAGACGACCACATCGGGCTTGACGTCGCTCTCGACAAGCAGGTCGAAGATCCGGACCGCGTTCGAGGCCGCGATCTGGGCGTGGGTCATGCCATGATCGTTGAAGTTGAGCTTGTTGGCCGTGAGGTAATCGGCCATATCCCAGTTGGCGCGCGCTTCAGGATCCTGCACAAGCAGATCCCACATCGCGCGGGCCTTGGGGAACTTGACCCACAACGGCTCGACGGCCGTCAGGCTCTGCCGCAGCAGATCCTCATACGACTCGGGCAACGTGATGATCACGCCGCGGTTCTTGAAGACGCGGGGCTCGTGTTGAGTGATGGGCATGTGTGATTGGCGATTGGCGATTTGCGATTTGCGCGTGATTCTACCAGCCTGGCTTGCTATGGCGAAACCAACTATCACAAATCACCAATCGCAAATCACCAATCACCTGATGTCGATCTCCCCGACGTTCACCCTCAGCCCCTGCTGGGCGAAGATCGGGTCGAGCGGCGGGAGGTCGCGCTGGCTGAAGGCGTCGTACCAGCCGAGCGAGAGCGTCGCCGGCCCCTGGGCTGCATCGGTCGGGATCTCGATCGCGACGCGATCGTGTAGCGCGGCGCCGGCCACCCACTTGAGCGTCGGCAACGCACCGCCGATCGGCGTCAGATCGACCTGCCGCGACCAGCCCGCACCGGCCAGCCTCAGGCTAAGGGTCAGATCGCTGTTCAAGGCGCGCGCGGCGAGCAGGTCGAGGTCAACGACGATCAACTCGCCCGGTTGCGCCGTCGCCGGCATATGGACGCCGGTGACGATCACCTGGCTGTCGAACGACAACGGCAGCGCGCCCTCGACGTAGGTCAAGGCGGGCTGGCCGGGGAGCGCGGCCGGTACGATCGGATCCGCCCAGACGCCGAGATCCACCTCGGCCAGACGCGTGCCGTCGGGCAGATAGGCCCCGGCCGTCAGCGTCACGGGCCCGGCGCTCAGAGTCGGCGGGGCCGTGACCGTGAAACGCCCAAGCAGGACCTCGCCCACCGCGTAGCCTGTCGCGAGCCGGCGCTGATCATCCTGCGCGACAAGCCTCCCGTCGGGCCCGAGCGCATGGACGTAGAAGCTGATATCCAAAGGCTCACCGACGACGCGCCAGGCCGCCAGAAACACGCGCTGATCGGGGCGCAAGCTTTCGAGCGCCCGCGCTCCGACGAACATCACCGCGTCGAAAGCCTGTTCACCCGTGAGCATCGGCGCGTCGCCGATCGGCGCCTCGCTGACCAGCCAGGCCGGCTGGCCGGGCGTGGCCAGCGGCACGAAACGCAGCCCGCTGTCGTCCATCGCCGCTTTATCGTAGGCCGTGAGCACCACAGGGCGCTCGGGTAGAAAGCGCCGGACATCGCGCATTAAACTTACACCGTAAGTCGATTCGCCCTGATTGAGCACATACACCACCTCGACATCCGGGCGCTGACCCTCGACCGACTGCAGGTACCAGAGCGGCGTCGCCCAGTGCCAGGGCGCGAGCACGGCAGCGCCCGGCGGCGCCTCGGCCAGCACGCTGCGCGCGTAGGCGTCGGTCGAGCGATCGGCGGCCAGCGCGTCAAACGAGGG
>DKKP01000109.1 GCA_002455335.1 Anaerolineales bacterium UBA6663
CTGGTTCATGCCGAGGATGACGTTCGCGGCCAGGCTATACCGGCCCAGGTCGGCCAGCGGCAGCGCGCGCCCGACGGCGAAGCGATCGAGTTGCGCGAGCAGCAGGCCGGCGGCGCCGCCGACGGCCAGCCCTGTCGCGTAGGGCGCGATCCGCCGCAATTGCGCCCACTCGAAACGCGGTTGGGCCTGCGTTGTCGGTAGGCCTCGCCAGAGCAAAACCCCCAATGCCGCAGCACGCAGGAAGTTGATCGCGGCCAGCCAGGCGATCAGTTTGGGCAGGCTTGGCCCGGTGGACCAGAGCAGCAGCGCGCCACCGGCATNNTGAGGCTGATCGGCCATTGAACGGCCAGCAGGAGGCCCATCCAACGAAAGGCGGCCAGGATCGTGTCGCGCGGCAACGCGGCGTCATGGAACCACCCGTCGGCGAACCATGGGGCAAGCGCAAAAATCGCGAGCCCCAACAGCGCGCCAAGCGCGAGGTATCCGGTCTCGATCGAGCGCACCAGGTTCCGCGCCGCCTGGGCATCACCCGGCCGGCTCGCGAGCCCCGCCAGGTCGCGGTTGAGCGCCGGGCTGAGCCCGATATCGAGCACCTGAGCCGCGCCAAAGATGCCGACGTAGAAGCCCAGCAGACCATAGGCCTCGATGCCGAGCAGGTTGGAGAATACCGGGATGAAGACCAGCTGGAGCAGGGTGGCGGTGCCGGTCCCGGCGAGGCTTGCGGCCAGGGCGCGCGCCGGCCGGCCGGCCGGCGGATCCCCAACGTGCGCGCCGCCGATCTCGCTCATCCGACCGCCAACAGCTCGGCCAGCCGGGCGACGACCAGATCCATCGCGACCTCATTCAGCCCGCCTTCGGGGATGATGACGTCGGCGTAGCGCTTGGAGGGCTCTACGAAGTCGACGTGCATGGGCCGGACCGTGGTCAGGTATTGGTGGATGACCGACTCGACGGTCCGCCCGCGCTCGGTGATATCGCGCTTCAGCCTTCTGATGAAGCGGATATCGGCGTCGGTGTCGACGAAGATCTTGACATCGAACAGCTTGCGCAACTCGGCGTCAGCGAAGATCAGGATGCCCTCGACAAGGATCACGGGCTGAGGTTCGACATGCACGGTCTCAGCGGCGCGATGATGGCGCGTGAAGTCGTAGACCGGGATCTCGGCGGCCCGACCCTCACGCAATTGGCGAACGTGGTCGATCATCAGTTCGGTGTCGAGCGTGTCAGGGTGATCCCAGTTGAGCGCTTCGAGTTGGGCCTTTGTGAAGCTGCTGAAGTTCTTGTAATACGCGTCGTGGGGGACGTATGCGATCCGGTCGGCGCCGACTCGCTCCAGAATCCGACGGGCGACCGTGGTTTTTCCGGAGCCGGTGCCGCCCGCGACTCCGAGGATCAGGGGGCTGCTCATCACGGCTATCTTAACCGATTTGGCGAACAAACACGCCGGCCGCAGGATTATCCTGCGGCCGGCGTCGTTGAGCCACCTTCGAGAGTTGAACTCGAAACCTACCACTTACGAAGCGGTTGCTCTGCCATTGAGCTAAGGTGGCGTCTCAAGCGCGTCGAAGTATACCACGGCTCAACCTGTTTTTCGCAAAACGTCGACGTCGTGAGTACATGCGAGTAGTCACCCGGTTCCGGCACGGCTCCGGCGAAGTCGGATGCGGGCTTTGGGCCGGGTCGTGCGGCAATGCACAACCGAACCTCACGTCGGCAACTGATCGGTGATCCAGGCTTCCGCGGCGCCGACGTCTTCGGGGTCGCCAATCAGCCCGATGCGATCGTCGGCCTGGAAGACCGTGCTCGACTTCGGGTTCGGGATGAGTTGGTCATCTCGGAAGATCGCCACGACCGAGACGCCAGTGCGCGACCGGATGTTGGCCTCGATCAGCGATTGGCCGACAAGCGGATGCTCCGGCGGGATCTGCACCCAGGTGATCTCGATGCCCTGCGCGGCGTCGAGCAATCGATGCAAGATGCGGTGCTCGGCCGGCGTGTCGATGCCGACATGGTAGTGATCGCGCCGAACAATGTCGCCGTATTTCTGGACCTCGCGGATCGGCAGCCCAAGCCGGATCAGCGTATGTCGCACGATCGCCAGCCCTCCCTCGAGCTCGGGGTGGATCACGTCTTCGGCTCCAAGTGAGGCAAGTTGTGTGACACCAGCTTGGGTCGCCGCGCGGGCGATGATCGGCACCTCGGGCGCCAATCGATGCGCCGCCGCGATGATCAACTCGGCGCTGGCCTCGTCGGGCACCGTCACCACAAGCGCGCGAGCGCGCTCGAGACCGGCATGAGCCAGGATCTCGGAGTTCGCGGCGTCGCCGAAGAGCGTCGGCACCTGCTGACTCTGCAAGTCTTCCACGCGCGCCGCATCCATCTCGACCACCAGACGCTGCACCCTGACGTGATCGAGTACGTCGACGATGTGATGGCCGACGCGCCCCCAGCCCACAACGACCACATGGCCGGCCAATCCCGCGCTGACCGGTGCAGGCGCGGGGCCGTGCTGGTTCAAGATCCGCCAAAGCGCCGGAATGCCTTGCAGCGCGCGCTCGACAGGGCCGATCAAGCGAAACATCAGCGGGTTGAGCGTGATCGAGACCAGGGCGCCCGCCAGGATGAGGCCGTACTGATCGGCATCGATCAGACCCAGGCCCAGACCGGCCTGACCGACGATGAACGAGAACTCGCCGATCTGGCTCAACCCGGCGGCGACCACAAGCGCAGTGCGAGCGGGGTGCGGGAAGAAGAACCCGATGCCGGCGGCGAGCACGGCTTTGCCGAACACGATCAGCGACGTCAACGCCAACACCTGCCCGGCGTTCGCCACGAGGTCAATCGGGTTCACAAGCATGCCGACCGAGACGAAGAAGATCACGGCGAACGCTTCCTGGAATGGCAAGACGTCGACGCTGACCTGGTGGCTGAGCGGAGATTCGCTCACGACCACGCCGGCCAGAAACGCGCCCAGCGCCAGCGACACGCCGAAGACCGTCGCGGCGCCCAGGGCGGTCCCCAGCGAAACGGTGAGGATAACGAGGATGAACAACTCGCGCGACTGCGTGAAGGCGATCCGCTGGAGCAGCCACGGCACCGCACGACCGCCGACGATCAGCACCAGCGCGATGAACGCGCCGGCCTTCACAAGGGTCAAGATCAGTGCGGCGCCGCCATCGCTTTCACCTGTGGTCCCGAGCGCGGGTAGGGCGACAAGGATCAAGACGGTCGCCAGATCCTCCAGCACAAGCCAGCCGACGGCCACCTTGCCATGACGGGTATTGAGCAACCCCTGATCCATCAACCCGCGCAAGAGGACGACCGTGCTGGCGATCGAGATCGCCAGGCCGAGGATCAGCCCGGCGCTCAGCGTCCAGCCCCAGAGCTGGCTGAGACCAAGGCCGAGCCCGGTAGCGACCAGCATCTGGATTATGGCGCCCGGGATGGCGATGTCACGGACCCGCCACAGGTCTTTGAGCGAGAAATGCAACCCGACCCCAAACATGAGGAAGATCACGCCAAGTTCAGCCAACTGGCTGATCGATTCGCTGTCGCCGACAAAGCCGGGCGTAAACGGCCCGATCGCCACCCCGGCCAGGAGATAGCCGACGATGGTCGGCAGCCTGATGAGGCGGGCGAGGTAGCCGCCGATGAACGCAACGCCCAGCGCGACACCGATGTTGATCAACAGGTCGATATCGTGCAAAAGTCCCTCCTGGATGTGCGGGCGATGAGAACCAGTCCACCGCCGTTTGTCGGTATGGGGGTTGCTGCCTCAGCCCAGGTGCCCAGATACGTGGTGCACGGTTGGCCGATACTGCGGATTGTATCGCTGACCCTGCCGCGTGGGCCGGCACGAATCTTGCACGCCGCAGAGGATCGCACACGCCGTTTGTTGCGGCGAATAGGCCCGATGCTATACTGACCCTATGCAGTTCGATGTTTGGGGATTCGACGCGGGTTGGCATCTCAGCCAGCCGAACGGTTTCGTCGGCTATATCCTTCTGATTCTCTACAGCCTGATTGCCGTCGCGATCCTTGCCGGAACCCGAGGCGATTGGCTCAAGCTTCGCTTCACGCAATGGTTGGGCGTACTGGGCTTGATCGCGCTGAGCGTGATCGCGGCGGAAGCCCTGATCGTGCGATTTCCGGCCGACATCTTGCCGCCCCCGGGGGTTCCGGTCGAGCCGCAACGCCCCGGGCTCGCGCTCTTCGCGCTCGTGCCGGCGTTCTTGGCAGGCGGTTGGCTGGGGATCGGCCCGGCGCTGGTGGTCGGGTTCGTGGCCGGGCTGACCCGCGCCGGGTATGAAACCTATGTGGCCTATACGGCCTTCGAGTACGCGTTTTTGGCCGCGATCGTGGCGGGCGCCGTGCGTCAGAACTTCTCGGGTTGGCTGATGGCGCTCCTCCGTCGGCCGGCCCTCTCGGGGCTGGTCTTCGGCCTCGGATTGGCGCTCTTTTTGTTCCTCTCCTACTTCGCCTATTCGGAGACCGCGGGTCTGGTCGCGATCGATTACGTCGTGTCGATGGCGTATGCGGCGGCGCCGATTTTCGTCGGGCAGGCCGTGATCGCGGGCGTGGTGGCCGAGGCGGCCCGGCTGGCGCTGCCCCGCGCCTGGCCGCATGAGCCGGCGACTGAGCCGGCGCCCTATGTGCGCAGCCTCAACCGGAAACTGTTATTCGCGCTCATCCCACTGTTCATGGTCGGCATTGCCACGCTGTTTTGGGCCGACCTGCGCATCGCCAACGACGTCTCGACTCGGCTGGCGCTCGATCAGATGGCGCGCGCCGCGGAGAACGCAGGCCGTGAGATCCCGTTTTTCGTCCAGACCGGGGCGAGCATGCTCCGTGAGATCTCGCTCAGCCGGCCCTGGTTCCGCCTGGATCAACTGGATCAAACGGCCGGGCTGTTGCAGTCGATGCGGCAGCTGGCCTTTTTCAAGCAGCTGACCCTGTACGACGCTTCAGGGCAACGCGTGGCCGCCGCCGGCCAGACGGCCGATCCCTCGGCGTTGCCCGCGCTGACCGACGCCGACCTGTCGTTGATTCAGAGCGCGCTCGGTGGGTTGCCGGCCAACGATGTCCGCGTGGTCTCAGGTGACGCAGGCCGGCCGCTGGCGCAGGTCGTGTTCGTCGCGCCGATCACCGACCCCGACACCGGGGCCGTCATCGGCGCACTGGTCGGCGAGACCGACCTGGCCAGCAACCCGTTGATGCAGTCGGTGTCAGCGACGCTCAGCAACATCTCGGGCGGTGTGGGCCAGGGCATGATCGTCGACGAACGCGGTCAGGTGATCTTTCACCCCGATTCGGCGGTGATCGGGACGCTGTATTCTGCGGTGGCGCCAGAAAGCTCGTTGCTCGAGAGTCCGCTGGTTGAGGGCGTGGCCTATCGCGATCGCGGGCCCGACGGCACGCGCGAGATGGTGCTGGAATACCCCGCGCCCGGTCATCCGTGGACGATCGTGTTGACTGTGCCAAACGTCGTGGTCTTGCAGCTTGCTTCGCAGATCGCGGTGCCGATCGTGGGGATCCTGGCGCTGACGGGTCTGCTGGGCCTGTTGTTGGTTTCGCTGATCGCTTTGCGGGTGACTCGCCCGGCCGAAGAGCTGGCGCATGCGGCGCAGATCATCTCCGAGGGCCAGCTCGATCAGCCGGTGCGCGTGAGCGGTGACGACGAGATCGGGCGCGCCGGCCAGGCATTCGAGCACATGCGCCAGAAGCTCGACGCGCGGCTCAAGGAGCTCAGCCTGCTGCTTCGGGTGAGCCAGAGCGTCTCGAGCAACCTGAACCTGGGCGAGGCGCTGCCGCCGATCCTCCAGGGCGCGCTCAAGGCGACGTCGGCCGCGGGTGTGCGGATCGTGCTCACGGCCCATGAGGGCCCAGGCGAACGCCGCGCCCAAAACGGCGCCGGCCCGAGTCTGCAGGCTTTCGCATCCGGCCCGGCGGCCGAGTTGATGACCCCGCTCGATCCTCAACTTTTCGAGCTTGTAAGGTCGCAGGGCCGCTTGATCGTTGATAACCTGAGCCGACCGCGCGCCGTAATCGACGCCGGTCCGGTGCTGGGACGCGTCGGGTCGCTTGTGGCGTTGCCGCTCCTGCAGGATGCGACCTACTACGGCGTGATCTGGCTGGGCTACGACAGGCCGCATGTGTTCTCCGAGGCCGAGCTCAACTTTCTTCAGACGCTTGCGGCCCAGGCCTCGGTCGCCGTGGCCAACGGTCGCTTGTTCGATGCGGCGGAGCAGGGCCGCAGGCAATTGGCCGCGACGCTGGCCTCGACCCCTGACCCCGTGATCGTCACAGACCGCGCCAATCGCGTGGTTCTCGTCAACCCGGCCGCCGAGCAGGCCTTCCGGTTCAGTGCGCAGAGTGTGATCGATCGCCCGTTGGCCGAGGTGCTGCCGAACCGCGAGTTGGTGCGGCTGATCAACGACGGCGTCTCGAAGGACGGCGCTTCGGGCGAGTTCCCGGGCGTGGCGGGCCGCGTGCTGTACGCTTCGGTCTCGCCGATCATCAATGCCGACGGCACGGCGATCGGGCGGGTGTGCGTGTTGCGCGACGTCACGCACTTCAAGGAGCTCGATGAGATGAAGTCCGAGTTCGTGGCAAACGTCAGCCACGACCTGCGGGCGCCGCTGACCTACATGCGCGGTTACGCGACCATGATCCCGATGGTCGGGCCGCTCAACGACAAGCAGCGCGAGTTCTCGGACAAGATCATCGGTGGGATCGAGAGCATGACCCACCTGATCGACACGCTGCTCGACCTCGGGCGGATCGAGGCCGGCGTCGGGGTCGAAAAAGAGCCGTGTCGCCTTCAGGACCTGGCCCGCGACGTGGTCGATACGCATCAATCGGCTGCCGCGGCCAAGGGCCTGCACCTGCAGCTTGAGGCTTCCGAAAGCCTGCCGCCGCTCTTTGGCGACGCCACCCTGCTGCGGATGGCGATCAACAACTACGTCGAGAACGCCATCAAGTACACGCCGCAGGGCGGCGACATCCGCGTCTTGCTCGAGTTCCAGGGCGACAGCTATCGCGCTGCGGTCAGCGACTCGGGCGTGGGCATCGCGCCCGCCGATCAACAACACCTCTTCGAGAAGTTCTTCAGGGTCAAGCAACGCGGGCCAAGCAGCGTCAAGGGTTCGGGTCTTGGGCTGGCCATGGTGCGTTCGATCATCGAGCGCCACGGCGGCAGGGTGTTCAGCGAAAGCCGGCTCGGCAAGGGCAGCACCTTCGGCTTCGAGTTGCCCTACGAGCGCGTGCCCGCGGCTCCTGCCGCGCGACGATAAAGCGACGGCGGAAGGCAGCTCTCTGGTGCATCGTTGCCGGTCGGCCACCAGGTCGGCGTTCGTGCCACGCCCGCTCTTGACAACTCCCCTGCTTTTAAATATGCTTGTGCGCAATCACATAGATCTGCTGCTCTTATCCAGAGAGGCTGAGGGACCGGCCCGTTGAAGCCTCGGCAACCAACTCGCAAGAGTCAGGTGCCAAATCCGGCAGTAGCGACGACGAAAGTCGTCGGTTTCTGGAAGATGAGAGTGAGGGAGACCGCATCGCGCCCCTTCTCGCATCCAGAAGGGGTTTTTGTTTCCCCCTCTGGCCTCTCGGATAAGTGTATTGAGTGGAGAGGCCATCATGACCAATCGACATCCCCGCAACCAGACCGCCGCATCCCGCGTCCAACAGGCGGCGCCCACGCTGAACTTCGTCGTCGGCGAGGAGAGCCCGACGACCGGAGAGGCGAGCCACGCGCCCGTCATCCGCGGCGCAGGCACGGCCAGTGTGCACGCCGGGCGGCGGCGCGAGAACCCTTATCACGCGCTGCACACGCCCGTTGTGCAATCGGCCACGTATACCTTCCGCGACACGGCTGACTTGTGCGCCTATCAGGAGGCGCGTCTTTGGGGCGGACCGGCCGATCAGGGGGCCGAAGGGCGGCGCGTCGAGTACGGGCGTTACGGCAACCCGACTGTCGCGGCCTGCGAGGCGCGCCTCGCGGCGCTCGATCATGGCGAGGACGCGCTGCTGTTGGCCTCGGGCATGAATGCGATCACGACAGTGCTGCTCGCGATGCTGTCGGCGGGCAGCCATGTGGTCATCGGCGCCGACTGCTATCGCCGGACACGCCAGTTCTGCAAGACCTATCTCAAGCGCTTCGGCATCAGCCACACGGTTGTGCCGATGGGCGATTACATTGCGCTCGAGGCGGCGCTCCAGCCCAACACGCGCCTGATCGTCACCGAGTCGCCGACGAACCCGTACCTGCGCGTCGTCGATCTGCCGCGCGTCGCCGACATCGCCCGCCGGCATCATGTCAAGTCCGTGATCGACGCGACCTTCGCCAGCCCGATCAACCAGCGGCCGCTCGACTTTGGGATCGACCTTGTCGTGCACTCGGCCACCAAGTACCTCAGCGGCCACAACGACCTGCTCGCCGGCGTGGTCGTCGGCGAGGCCGGGTTGATCGACTCGCTCAGGCAATCTGCCGGCGTCCTGGGCGGCGTAATCGATCCGTCCGCCGCGGCGCTCCTCGCACGTGGGCTGACAACGCTCGGGCTGCGCGTCGAACGTCACAACGCAAACGCGCTGCGTATCTCCGAGTTCCTCGAGTCGCACCCGGCGGTGTCTCGCGTCTGGTACCCGGGGCTGACCTCGCACCCCGATCATGCCGTGGCGCACGCCCAGATGCTCGGCTATGGCGGCGTCGTGAGCTTCGAGGTCGGCGCGACGCTCGAGGACGCCAGCCGCTTCATCGATGCCACACGGTTGCCGATCATCGCGCCGTCGCTTGGCGGGGCCGAGACCCTGATCGAGCAGCCCGCGCTGATGAGCTACTANNTCGCCGATCTCGATCAGGCGCTGGCGCATCGGGTACCATTGGGGGCGTGATCGACAAGACCTTGCCCCTCGTTGAACTACATCGTCATCTGGATGGCGCGATCCGGCTGAGCACGATCCTGGATCTTGGCCTCAAGCACAATGTGCCGCTGCCTGCGCGCGATCTCGAGGGCCTGCGCCCGCATGTGCAGGTGACCGAGCCACAGCCCGGGCTTGTGGCCTTCCTCAAGTACTTCAAATGGCTGACGGCCGTGCTGGTCGATGCGGAGGCCTGTCGGCGCATCGCGTACGAGAACGTCGAGGATGCGCTTCGCGAGGGCATCGACCATGTCGAGCTCCGCTT
>DKKP01000166.1 GCA_002455335.1 Anaerolineales bacterium UBA6663
CCCGCCCGAGCCGCACGTCGGGGCCGGTCGGGAACTGGCCCTGGGCGAGCGCCGCGGGCGTGCCCGGGCGCGCATAGCGGGCCAGGCCCGCGCCGAGCACGGCTGCGCCCGCGGTATGTAGAAATCGACGACGAGAAACCATGGTGAGAGTTTACCGCCCGAAGCTTACGGTTTTCTGAGCGGAATCCGGCCCGTATCTTACCCGATTCGACGAATTCGGTGACAAAGGACTTGGGCGCCGGCGCCCCGTTGTTAGCCAATTGATAGGTCAACGCGCTTTGCCGGAACCCCTCACCTGCTACACTCCGGCTCCAGACACGTACAGTCTGCTGGAGGAACGTCACCATGCCACTCACCGCCGAATTGGCCGAACGGCTTCGCCTGCCGCAGTACCCGCGATCCGCCGCCTACGACCCGGATTGGGCGCTCGCCAACCTGATGGGCCCCAACGCGCTCTGGCTGACCGAGGCCCTCGCGTCGGTCATGGATCTGCGGCCGGGGATGCGCGTGCTCGATCTGGGCTGCGGCAAAGCGCTCAGCTCGATCTTCCTCGCGCGCGAGTTCGATGTGCAGGTCTGGGCCACCGACCTGTGGATCTCGGCCAACGAGAACTGGGGTCGGATCCAGGCCGCCGGGGTCGCCGATCGGGTCTTCCCGATCCATGCTGAAGCGCACAACCTGCCCTTCGCCAAGGGCTTCTTTGATGCCGCGGTCAGCCTCGATGCTTATCACTACTTCGGCACGGCAGATCTCTACATCGCGACCTACGCGCAACTCGTGAAGCCCGGCGGCCAGCTGGGGATCGTGGTCCCCGGTCTGCGAGCCGAGTTCTTGGGCGATGTGCCGGCGCATCTGGCGCCGCACTGGGACTGGGAGTTCGCCACGTTCCACAGCCCTGAGTGGTGGAGTCGCCATTGGGCCCGCACCGGGCAAGTGACAGTCGAACATGCCGATGTCGTCCCGGATGGTTGGCGCGAGTGGGCGCTCTGGCTCGAGGTCTGCCGTGACGCGGGATATCACTACAGCCCGAGCGACCTGGCCCTGCTCGAGGCCGATGCCGGCGAGCACTTCGCCTTCTCGCGCATCCTGGCGCGTCGCCCACTGCCCTGAAACCGCGGGAACGTTCCCATGACATCATCCCCCACCCCACCGCCACCGGCCTGGCCAATGATCCGGCGCCTGCTGGCGCTGGCCGGCCCGGGCCGCCGCTGGCTCTTCGCCGCATTGGCGCTCGACCTGTTGGGCGCCGCGCTGCTCATCGTCGGCAACCACTTCAACCGCGGTTTCTTCGAAGCCGTCACGGCAGGCGATGCGCAGGCCTTTTGGGTTTACGTCGGTTTGGCGATCGCCTCCTCGGCCGCGACCGCCCCGCTCTCGTATCTGCGCGTCCGCGGGATCGGCCAGTTCGCCGAGGGCACGTTGGCGCGTCTCCGCAGCGCGATCGCCAGCCGCAGCGCGGCGCTGCCGTTCAGCGCGCTCGAGCAGCGTCATACAGGCGACCTGGTCTCCGTGCTCAATGCGGATCTCGAGAAGCTAAAGACGCTGCTGGCGAGTCATCTGCTCGAGTTGATCGGGCAATCGGTCCGGGCGTTGGCCGCGTTCGCGTACATCGTATCGGTCAACTGGGTGCTGGCGCTGGCGGCCACCATCCTGACCCCGCTGATCTTCATCGCGATCTCGGTGCTGTCGGCGCCGATCGGCAAACGGAGCGAGGAGCTGCAGACCGATATCGGACGCGTCGTCGGCGTGGCGCAGGATGGGCTGTCGGGGATCATGGTCGTCAAGGCCTTCAACCTCAATGGCCCGCTTGGCGCGCGCTTCGACGAGGCAAACGCCAGCGCGCTCCGCAAGGGCCTGGGCATCGCGCGGCTGCGAGCGCTGATCGAGGGCGTGACGCTGCCGATGGCGATCACGCCGTTCATCCTTGCGATCGGGCTTGGCGGGTACTTCGTGATCGAGGGCACGATCACGTTCGGCGCGTTGTTCGCGTTCATCAACCTGCTGAACTTCGTCGTCAACCCGCTCGGCGCGATCCCGAACATCCTGGCCGGCATCCAGGAATCGGCGGGTGCGGCGCGCAGGGTCTTCGACCTGCTCGATCAGCCGGCTGAGCGGGCGACCGGGATCGTCTCCACACCGGCCCGCGAGGCCGGGCCAGCGCTGGCGATCGAGCGGTTGACGTTCGCGTTCCCGGAGGCCGATCTGCCCGTCGTGAAGGACGTCAGCTTTACCGTACCCCGTGGGCAGACCGTGGCGCTTGTCGGGCCAAGCGGCAGCGGCAAATCGACGCTACTCAAGCTCATCCTCGGCCACTACCCGACGCCGCCAGGCAGCATCCACCTGCTTGGCCACGACCTCAACGACTGGCAACTGTCGGCAGCGCGCGATCAGCTGGCGCTCGTCGCTCAAGACACGTATCTGTTCCCTGTCAGCCTGGGCGAGAACATTCGGCTGGGGCGGCCAGAGGCCACGCCGGCCGAGGTCGAGCGCGCGGCGCGGCTGGCCAACATCCACGACTTCATTGCCGGGTTACCCGACGGCTACGCGACGCTGGCTGGCGAACGCGGCGCGCGACTCTCTGGCGGGCAGCGGCAGCGGATCGCGCTCGCGCGCGCCATTCTCAAGGATGCGCCGATCCTGCTGCTCGACGAGCCGACCTCAGCGCTCGACACCGAGTCGGAGTCCCTGGTGCAGCAGGCGCTCGAGACCTATTCGCGCGGACGCACGACGCTTGTGATCGCGCATCGGCTCTCGACGATCAAGAACGCCGATCACGTGGTGGTGCTCGAGGACGGGTCCGTGGTCGAGCAGGGAACGCATGACGCGCTGTTGGTGCGCGGCGGGTTGTATCTGGAACTATACCGACGGCAGTTCAACGGCGCGTCCGGGGAGGCCAGCCATGAGTGAAGCCACACGCGGACGCCGACCCAGCCTGTTGCGCCTGATCGCGCTGCTCGGGCCGGTGCGCGCCCACTACCTGTTCGGGCTGCTCGGCCGGGTGGCGCTGTCGACGACCGAGCGCATGTACATCGCATATGTGGTCAAGCTCTCGGTGGACAGCACCGTGAACGGCGATCTACCGACGTTCCAGAGTCTGCTGATCCAGTGGGCGCTGTTCTACGTCGGCTACCTGTTCGTGGCGCCGTTCATCCTCTACGCCTGGCGCTCAGCCATCTACGCCGCGACAGCCGAGATCCGGGGCAGGGTCTTCCATCATCTTCAACGCCTGCCGCTCGGTTACCACGAGCGCCGGCACTCGGGCGATGCGCTCTCGGTACTGACCAACGACGTGGCGACCGCAGAGCGCGCTTATCAGGACGACCTGCTTGTGCTGGTCGAGGCCACGGTCCAGGGCCTGGCCGCCGCGATCTTCATGCTTTGGTTGAGTTGGCCGTTGACGCTGCTGATCGTGCTGGCCAGCCTGATGCCGCTGATCATCAACACGCTCTTTGCCCGGCCGCTGCGCAAGATCGGCGATGCCTTGCAGACGGATCTCGGGATCCTCACCGAGCGCATGACCGATCTTCTGGCCGGGTTCGCGGTCGTGCGCAGCTTCAATCTGGGTGACTGGATCCTTGAGCGGTTCGAAAGCGCCAACGACCGCGTACGCGGGCACGCCCTGCGGCGGGTGCGCACCGAAGCCGCGCTGGCGGGGGCCAACGACCTGGGCGGCATCTTCAACCTTCTGGCCATGGTGATCGGCGCGTATCTGGTGCTCATCGGACAGACCACGATCGGCGTGTTGATCGGCCTGGTGCAGCTCAGCAACCAGATCGGCTACTTCGTCTTCAGCATCGGTGGAACGGTCAGCCGGATCCAGGCCGCGCTGGCCGCCGCCGACCGGGTGTTGACCGTGCTGGCTGAGCCGGTCGAGCCCGAGCGCTATGGGTTGCCGACAGGCGAAGCCGCGTCGCAGGGTAGTGCGCGGGTTGCGTTCGAAGACGTGGCGTTCGCCTACGAGGGCGACGAACCGGTGCTCCATACGGTGTCGTTCCGGGCCGCGCCGGGCGAGGTGGTGGCCGTCGTCGGGCCAAGCGGCGGCGGGAAGAGCACGCTCTTCAAGTTGCTCCTTGGCTGCTACCCCCTGCGCTCTGGATCGATCCGGGTCGATGGCCAGGACCTGAGGACACTGCGGCTGGCCGAGCTGCGCGACAAGATCGCGTATGTGCCGCAAGACGCCTACCTGTTCGCCGGGACGGTCGCCGAGAACATCCGCTATGGCCGACCGGATGCAACGCAGGAGCAGATCGAGGCCGCCGCCCGGGCCGCGTTTGCCGACGACTTCATCCGCGACTTCCAGGACGGCTATGCGACCGTGGTGGGCGAACGCGGGGCCCGGCTCTCGGGCGGCCAGCGGCAGCGCATCGCCATCGCGCGCGCGCTGCTCAAGGATGCGCCGATCCTGCTGCTCGATGAGGCCACATCGGCCCTTGACTCGGAGTCGGAGGAGGCCGTGCAGCAGGCGCTGGCCGTCTTGATGCGTGGCCGGACGACTCTGGTGATCGCGCACCGGCTCTCGACCATCGTCGGCGCCGATCAGATCATCGTGATCGCGGACGGCCGCGTGGCCGAGGCCGGTCGGCATGGCGAGCTGGTGGAGCGCAAGGGAGTGTATGCGAACCTGTTTGCGTTGCAGTTTGGGGCCGGCGGGCAGGCGGGCGGCTGAAGTCGCGACGTGTCATTGCGCCCGGCGGTGTACCTTGATCGTCAGGTGGACCAGCCAAAGAGCAAGATAGGACCGCGAAGAATACTCTCGTCTCAGCCGCCATTAGCGCGAGCGCAGCCAGCAACTGGATGAAGACTTCCGCGGCGATCTTGCGCCTGGGCGAGAAGTACACCAGCGGTGAGGCATTGGCCCGGCTTCCTGCAGCCGAAAGTGTCAGAAGATTAATCACGAGCGCCGATGCACTTCCGCCCCATTCTCGCAACAACTACTCGATGTCGCTCGCACGCACTGTCGCCCCCCTGCGAACCGGTGAAAACGCCTGCCCATCACGGAGCTGCGGATAAAGCGTCGCGACCAGTTCAGGTGTGACCGTCGCCTCGGGCGGCCCGTCGGCGATGAACCGGCCGGCGCGGCCGAGCGCCAGCACCCGATCGCAGAACTGCAATACGTGGTGCGGGTCATGCGTACAGACCAAGACCTCGGCGCCTTGTCGGGCCAGAGACTGGATAATGGACCAGACCAGTATCTGGTTCCCGTAATCCAGACTGGCGGTCGGCTCGTCAAGCAGCAGCAACGCGGCCTGCTGCGCCAACGCACGGGCGATCAAGACCAGCTGGCGCTGGCCACCGCTCAAGGTGTGGTACGGGCGTTGGCTGTCGTCCAGAAGCCCCACCGAGTCGATCACACGCTCACAGATCTCCAGATCTGCCCGGCGCGGGCCAAACACCCCACCCAGGTGCGGGTTACGGCCCATAGCCACCATATCGAATACCGTATAGGGAAAGGGATTGGTATGCTGTTGCGGCACGTACGCGATCCGCTGCGCGATCTGCAGCGGCGTCAGCGTACGCGCATCAACACCGTCGAGGCGCACATAGCCCTGGTAGCGCAGGTGGCCCAAGATGCAACGATACAGCGTCGACTTTCCGCTCCCATTCGGGCCAAAAAGCGCGCACAGCTCACCGGGGCCGGTGGTGAAGCCGATCTCGTCCAACACCTGCCGGTCTTCGTACGCAAACGCCAACCGCTCGACGGACAGCATCAGACTGAGCCCATCTGGGACACCCGGGTCCGCAACAAATAGATTAAGTACGGCGCGCCAAGGATCGAGGTAATCACGCCGATCGGCACCTCGCCCGTGCTGATGGTGCGGGCCAGGTCATCGCAGATCATGACGAAGGCGGCCCCCAGAGTAGCCGACAAGGGGATGACGTAACGCTGATCGGGCCCGACGATCAACCGTGCGGCGTGGGGAACAAGCAGGCCGACCCAGGCGATGATCCCGGATACAGACACCGCCAGGGCCGTCAATGCCGTAGAGACCACGATCACTACACGTCTGAGCGGCTTGGGATCGACCCCAAGCGAGCGTGCTTCGTCATCGCCGAGGCTCAGAAGGTTGAGCGGCCAACCGAGGCGCCAGAGCCAGATCACGCCAGCCACCGTCGCCGGCACGACGATCACGACCTCGCCCCAGGTGGCGCGATAGAACCCACCCAGAATCCAGAATACCAGCCGTCGTAACTGTTCATCAGTGCCAACGTACTGGAACAGGGCAAAGATCGCCGAAAAAAACGAGCCGATCACGATCCCCGCGAGCAGCAGAGTCAAGGTCGGACGTTCGCCGCGTACGCGGGCCAGCGAGTAGGTCAAGCCAACGGCCGCCAACCCAAAAAGGAAGGCGAGCACCTGCATCGACAACGGCAGATCGACCATCACGGCTAAACCGGCCCCAAAGGCCGCGCCAGCCGAAACACCCAGGATGTAGGGCTCGATCAGGGGGTTGCGAAACGTCCCTTGATAGGCGGCGCCACTGGTGGCGAGAGCGGCGCCCACTGCCCCGGCCAACAACACGCGCGAGAGACGGATGTCCCACACCACGGCGCTGTGCAGGTTGTCGGCCGGCATCAACCCCAATCGCGCACCAAACACGGCAAGCACGTCACCCATGGGGATCAGATAAGCGCCCACCGTGATCGACACCACAGCGATGACGATCACGGCCAGCGAGCTCACCCCCACCACCAGTCGTCGACGGCCCTCGCCAGCAATGACCCCGGCGACGACGGTGGTCGGATCACGGGCCGGTTGTTCGGCACGCGCGCTCGGGGAGAGCTGAAGTGGTCGGCTCACTTGACCTCAAGCTCGCCGATGTACTTCTGTGCCTCAATCGCGGCCAACGCCTCGGCCTCATCCATCCCGTACACCTCGCGATAGAATGCGACCTCTTCCGCGGCGATATCGAGGTCGGCAAACCGCTCGGGGTAGGCCAGCGCCGCCACCTTGAGCAACGCGATCGGCGTCTCGACCGTGGCTCGCCATTCGTCGTAGCCCAGCGCAACCAAACGGTTCGATTGCACCGCGCGCATCTCGGCGAGGTTGGCCCAGTTCAGACCGGCGTGGCGGCCTTCATAGATCAGGGACAAGTCGAGATAGCCCTCATGGCCCGCGATGACCATCGCCTCGGGGTCCAGCGCCAATAGCTGCTCCTCCGAGATCGTTACGAACGTCCCTTCATCGACGATGTTCGCCGCGTGGACGATGTCGGTCAGGAAGAAGGATTGAATGCTCTTGTGCCCCATCACATAGTTGACCGTGGAGAAGAAGACCATCTGCGCCCGCTCCGCCTCTGGGATGTCTTGCGTACGTTCGCGCACCACGTCCAGGCCCTGCTCGAGGCGTGCTACCAACTGCGCGGCCTCGGCCTGTTTCCCGAATACCTGGCCGGTGATCGTGATGTGCTCCCAGGCGGTCGAGATGTTGGGTTGATCAAAATTCGATGGCGAGATCAGGACGATCACCGGGATCCCGAGCGACTCGATCGTATCGATCACCTGCTGATGCATGGCGCGGTTCTCGTCGCTGGCCACCCAGGCCTCGAGGAAGACGACATCCGGGCGCAGACTGGCGAGTTTTTCATAGTTCACGCCGCTCCAGGCTGAGCCGATATCCACGGCGCTGGCGATCGATGGCACCAGCATCTCGCGATAACCCATTTTCTTGGTCGCCGTATCGACGCCCACAAGCGTGCCGTCGACGCCGAAGATCCGAATCGATTTGGTCACCAAACCTTCCCACTCCATCACAACAACGCGCTTCGGATCCACCGGCACGCTGACCGAGCGACCCCAGTGATCGGTGAGGGTCACGGTTTCGGTGCCCGTCGCGGCTGAAGGCACAGCCCCCGCAGCAGTCGGGGCGGGTTGAGCAGACGGGTTTGCACCGCATGCAGTCAGCAGCAGAGCTGCAGTCAGAAGAACAGCCAGAACACGATGCACTTTCATGAAGTCCTCACGTTGAAGAGAATGTTCGTTGTGCGGCGGTCATCGATTCGATCGCCACGGTTAGCTGAACGATCAGTGTAGGCAAACGACTTAGCGCAAGCCGTGCGATTGCGCACATCCAAGCCAGTGTCATTTGCGACAACCCGGGTGTGCGCGCCGCGACAGCCTGAACCGGCCGGCTCCTCAATCGACTCGCCCCAGGTCATGAACGTCGCTCATGCCGAACACCAAGGCTATGAACCCAAAATCTCGGCGCCAATATGTTACAAAATTAACACATCACAGTGCGCCTTCCGCCCTAACCCGGCACGAAATGACACAAATCACTGCGCAATTGTGATCATTTGGACTATTACGATATTAATTAACCTATAGAGTCTGTTATATATCCCAGTTTATAACAAGGAGATAACATGTCGAGACCCGTTTCGCTGGCAGTCCTTCTGCTGGCACTCGTTCTTGTCGGATGTACATCGGCCGGAGGCACTGGAGGCGACGCGACAGGCGACGCCGCGCGCGGTGAGGCCCTTTTTAAGCAAAGCACGATCGGCACGGCGAGCGCTCCGGGCTGCAGCACCTGTCATTCCCTCGACGGCAGTACGCTGGTCGGGCCGACTCAGACTGGCGTGGTCGGTCGCGCCGAGGCTGCAATCAGCTCGGCTGACTACAAGGGCATCGCCAAAACCGTGGAGGAGTACCTCAAAGAGTCGATCGTGACCCCGGATGCGTTTGTGGAGCAGGGCTTCACTGCAGGTGTCATGTATCAGAACTTCGGGAAGGAGTTGAGCGACCAGGAGGTCGCCGATCTCGTGGCTTTCCTGATGACGCAGAAGTAAACACAGCCACAAACCGGCGGAGCGCGGCTCGGGGCGCTTCGCCGGCGCATTTCTCGGCCCGACAGATCCGTCGGACTCTCAGGGGAGGAGTTATGTATCCGGTTTGGGAGGGGATGTTCATACACTCGGCGATGTACGTCGCCATTATCGCCACGTTCCACGTGCTGGCCTCGCACCTCACAGTGGCGGCCGCGTGGTTCAATCTGTACATCGAACGACGGGCGGTTCGCGAGAATCGCGAAGAACTCTACGAATACCTCAAGCGTAGCGCCCTGGGCCTGATGGTCTTCGCGTACGTTTTCGGCGCGATGGCCGGCGTCGGCATCTGGCAGAGCACCACGGCCGCCAACCCGCGCGGCATCTCGACCCTGATCCACAACTTCGTGTTGTATTGGGGCTCGGAATGGTACATGTTCCTGATCGACGTGATCGGGATCATTGCCTACTACTACACGCTCGGTCGCGTCGGCAAACAGACGCATCTGCGCCTGGCCTGGCTCCTGGCGCTGGGCGGCTCGGGCACGCTGGCGATCATCGTGGGAATCCTGTCATTCAAGCTCACCCCGGGTGCCTGGCTCGAGAACGGCCTGAGCCTGGCCGGGTTCTTCAACCCGACCTTCTGGCCCCAGGTGCTGATGCGCTTCGCCTTCATGTTCGTGATCACCAGCGGCTGGTCGCTGATCATCGCCACCGGTCTGCCGCGCGGCTTCTTCGAACGCGAGAAGATCATCCGCTACGCCGGCGCGATCGGCTTGATCGGCCTGGTCGTCGGCGTGGGCATCTGGTTCCTGTGGTACCAACCCACCCTTCCAGCCCATGCGCGCTCGATCATGTCAAGCCGCGCCATTGTGCCGATCACGTACCCACTCATCATCACCGGCGTCGTCGCCGCGGCCGCGACCTTGACGTTCTCGTATTTCAGACCTCAGTTGCAACGTCGTTGGATCGCGCTGACGTTCATGGTCCTGCTTCAGGCCGCGATCTTCGGCGCCGAACGCGTGCGCGAGGTCATCCGCAAGCCCGACATCATCAGCGGCTATATCTCATCCAATCAGTTGCTATTCGCTGATCTGCCCGCTCGCGGCGTCGAGCGCGAGGAACAACGTCTCAAGGAGATCGGCATGCTCGGGAACCTGCCGTTCCTCCTGCCCGCCGATCAGATCGACGTCGCGAACATCAGCACGACTGACGCACAACGCCAGATCGCGGTCGGGCATGTCCTTGTCGTGCAGGAGTGCGGCTCCTGTCACAACGTGAGCCTGCAAACCCAAATCCGCTTCGCCGACCAGCATCTGGTGTTGCGCTCGCTCGCGGATTTGTTTGTGCTGCGCCAGCGGACCACCGCCGCCGATATCGACGCTTACATCAAGGGCATCCAGGGCTTTCCGTACATGCACGAGATGGTCGGCACCGACGCCGAGCGCGCCGCCATGGCCGCCTACCTCGAGGACTTCATCAAGCAGACCTACACCAACCAGCCGGCCGTCATCGGACAGAAGTGACCCATGGACATCAAAGACATGCTTGAGATGATGCGCGATCCGCTGGGCGCGCCGTTCTTCCCGGTGGTGTTTCAGGCGCTGCTGGTCGTGACCTGGGTGCTGCACATCCACTTCGTGACCGGCGCGATCGGGTCGAGCACGTTTTCGATCTATGCGTTCTGGCGCAAGGATCCCAACCTCCTGCGCCTGGGCCGGATCACGGCCCGTCTGACGCCCAACATGGTGGGCCTGGGGATCGTCACCGGGATCGCACCGCTCCTGTTCGTCCAGACGATCTATGATCCGCTCTGGTACGCCGCCAACACCTTGACCGGCTTCTGGTCGGTGACGTTCATCTTCATCGTAATGGGCGGGTACAGCCTGGCATACCTCCTGTTCTATCTCAAGGGCAGCAAGGACGGTCGGCTGCTCTGGTCCGCCGTTGCTTCACTCGTCTTGCTGTCCTTCGCGGGCTGGGTCATGCACGTGCTGCACCAGGTGTCGATCCGACCCGATCAATGGATGAGCTGGTACGCGCCCGGCGGCGTAATCGACACGCGTGGCGTCCAGTTCCACGCCTATGACGTGCCACGGTTGCTGTTTTTGCTGCCGCTCCAGGCGGGCCTCAGCTTCGCCGCAACCCTGATGTTCGTCTCCTGGTATCTGCGCCAGCGGGTGGATGCCGATCCGACGTTCCTCGATTGGACCGCCGGGGTCGGGCGTCGTATCGGGTTATGGGTGGCGCCGCTCTACGGGGTGTTCGGCTTGCTCTGGGCCTTCACCGAGGGCCCGGAATTCGGCCTGACGGCGTTCATCGCCGTCGTAGCAATCGTGCTCGGCATCGGGCTTTTCGCATTCTTCTGGCTGCAAAACAAGCAGCCCGTACGAGCGGGAGCAAAAGCGCTGGGTGTCTGGGCCCTGGCGCTCGTGGTCGTCGCCGTGACGCGTGAGGTGATCCGCGCGGTGTCGCTGGGCCGGTTCAACTACTCGGTCGCGAACTACCCGTACATCATCGACTGGGGCTCGGTCATCATGTTCGGCGTCACTTCGGTCGTCGGCGTTTCGGTCGTGACCTATCTGATCATGGTGATCTACCAGTCCGGGCTATCGGCCGATGGGACGGTCTCGGCCAAGGCTGAAGGGTTCGGACGAGTCGCCACGGCCATGTTGGGCGCCTGGTTCGGGTTCTTCGTGCTGATTGGCCTGTATTCGAGCCTGTTTCTACGTTAGCGGATCTGTCTGGCATGGGTGTGGGGCATTCACCTGCCCCACACCCGTATCGAAATCATGTGGCCATCACGCACCATCCCCTCGTACCGACTCGGTGATGCAGTACAATCGACCATGACGGATTCTCCGCAGATTCGATCACTGTATGAGGAATGTGACGTGCGCCGCCGCACGATCCTTCAACTTCTTCAGAAACGCGGTTCGATTGCCGTTTCGGACCTGACCAAACGGTTCGGCGTGTCGCGCATGACGATCCATCGCGACCTCGACGTGTTGGTGCAGCAGGGCCTTGCCCAGAAGCGTCACGGCTGGGTTGAGCTCGCGGCAACCCCGGCGCCGGCCACGGCCGGAAGCGCCAGGTGCATGATGTGCCAGAGCGAAATCCCCGAACGCACCCAATTCACCTTGCAACTCGAGAACGGTGAACGTCTCCAGGCCTGCTGCCCGCATTGTGGCCTGATGATGCTCAGCCACAGGACCGGAGTCCAGTCAGCCCTGGCGCGCGATTTCCTTTATGGGCGCATCGTGAACGCTCTCGAAGCTTTCTATGTCGTCGAAAGCCGGATCGCCACCTGTTGTGCGCCCAGCGTCCTGTGCTTCCACGACGCCGCCAGTGCCGCCGACTTCCAACGTGGCTTCGGCGGCTCCGTTTTGAATTACCACGAGACCATCGCCTTCTTGAAACAGCGCCACAACCCCGTGCTGGCCGCCCATTGAGCCGAACCACGCCGCTCGCGGCACCGCGAAAGCCTGTCGACCAATCGCAAACCGCACGGGTCAGGTCGTGGGCGCAGCGCGCAAAGCTATCCATATGATCACGCCAGAGATAGGTGAAGGTCATGCGGATGTGTCGGGCGTGGAGGGGGCCAGGCCAGCCACTGACGATCCCGAGCGAGCTATAGCGTCACAGGCGGCGCCGCACGTAGGTGTACTTCACAGGAGTCTGGCCGATCCATTCAACCTCGTTGCGCTCGAACTTGAAGCCCTGGGCGGTGTAGAAGCCGGCCGCCCGGGCGTTTGCGCTCAGGTACTCTGTGCGCAACCAGAGGGTCGTCGGAATCAGTTCGGCCCTGATCGCGTCGATCAACCGTCGCCCCAGTCCGCGCCCCTGCTGGTGTGCAGCCACATACAGCTTCCAGAGGGTCGCGCTCTCAGCGTCGGCCTGATGCGCCTCAGCCATCCCGCACACGCCATCCCCGTCGAGCGCGACGAGCAGGTGATCGCCTGGCGAAGCCAGGGTCGCGGCGAACGCAGCAGCGGTCCAGTACGTCGCCAGCAGTGCGTCGACATAGCCGGGTGGCGTGAGCGCCGCATACGTGTCGGTGACGACCCGATCGCCAAGAGCCGTGATGGCGGTGATGTCGCCCGGGCTGGCCCGCCGGATGCTCGGCGTCATGGCAACTCCGGATCACGCAAGACCTGCGATGCGCCCGGCTCAGGCGTGACAAAGACCGGGCGATAGGCGTCGTGATCCAGCCCATACCACTCGTCCATCAGGCGCGCGTAGGCGGCAGCGCGCTCCGGGTCAAGACGCCAGCGGACGCCAAGGTAGTCCGCGGCCTTAACCACGCCCAGCACCGCATGCCCGATCTCCTCGGGCGTATCGTCCGGGCCGACCGGGATCATCAGCCAGCGCGCCAGGCGACGGCCGGTTTCGAGAAGCCCGGCACCCTGCCGCACGGCCGCGTAGTGCAGCGGACGCAGCTCCGGCAGCCAGGCGACCGGAGTGTTCTCGGCCTTGACGTACGCGAAGAAGGTCGCCGGATCGGCTTCGGGCGGGATCTGCACGGCGACGCCGCCCGGCAACATCGAGGGCGAGTCCGCCAGCAGGGCCAAGCCGGCTGCGCCCGTCAACCCGCGACGCAATTCAGCAACCCGCTCGGACTGCCGCCGCGCCAGATCGGCCAATCGCCACAGTTGTGCCTGGCAGGCCAAGGGATCCGGCTGAGCCTCGACTTCGGACAGCGCGGCCCGCAGCCGACACGCAAGCTCGCTGTCATGCACGATGAGGATTGCACCCGAGGTCTCCGGGTTCGCGTTCAGGTGCAGGGCATGCAACTCGATGTCGACCGGAGCCCGGATCGGCCCCGGCACCGTGTCTGGGTTCTCGAGCACGCGCCAGACTCGCGGGCCGTCATCGCCCGTGGTCAGCGCGACCCCGATGGGTAGACCCGCCAGGCTCTGCGACCAGATCACGGCGACGTTGGCGCCGGGTCGTTCCAGGGTGAGCGCATCGTCCAGGTCACAGAACTGCGGTCGCGCGCCGCAGCGTTTGACGTCTTCCACCAAGGGCCGAGTGGCAGTCGCCGGCAGGCCAACGGCCCCTCCGTTGCCGACGCCCAGCGCGCCCAGTACCAGTCGACGCGCCAGAGACAGATTGTTGACGAGCAAGACCGGCACTTCACCCAGAGCCGCACCCCACAGCACCGGTGCGGCGTTGACCTCAGGATCGGTTGGCGCGCCGCCACGCGGCAACCGCAGCTGATGCTCGAGCGAGGGATGGCTCGGAAAGGTCAGCGCCCGGATCGGCAACCCGTTCAACGCGCCAGCCGGACACATCCCGCCAAGCCAGCGATTGCTCCAGTCGATCGGCATCATCTCCACTTCCCTCCATCGCCTGGCTCAGCCGGCCCGGGTTCGCGCCGACCGTCGCGGCAGGCAACAGGGGCAGCCCACCGTATGGCGAGCCGGCGCCGGCTCAGTCGACCCCACGGACGCCGGCTGGCCGCGTCGCAGAAACGCGGTCGGGGCGATCAACTTCCGCGTGTCGAAGCCCTGGCAGATCGGGCAGCCTGCCGGCGCATCGGCATCGGCGAACGAACGCTTCTCCTCGAACTCGATCTCGCACGCCGAACACTCATAGAGATAGGTCGGCATACACCCCCGCTCTCTCAGGCCACCACCGGCATGAGCATGACTTCGCCCGATTCGGTACCCACAGCCAGCGCCCGGCCATCCGGCGACCACGCCAGGGCCGCGATCCCGGCGGCGCGTTCGAGCCGTTGCAGCGGGCGCGCCTGACGCGTGGGTCGCCACAGGGCCACCAGGCCATCGTCGCCACCGGAGGCCAGCAGATCGCCGTTCGGTTGATAGGCCAGCGCGCTGACAAAAGCCTTGTGCCCGCGCAGCATCAGTGGTGTGGTGCCCTCCGGGCCTTTGCCCGCACAATCCCACACGACCACATCGTGCCCGCCCCCGGTTGCTAGGAAGCGACTGCCGCGATCCCAGCTGAGTTCGCGGACCTTTCGCGCATATCCCCACATCTGCAGATCATCGCCCGTCCGCGTGATCCAGAAGTGCACGGTCGAATCCTGGTCGCCCGTGGCCAGATAGGTCGCATCGGGGCTCCAGGCCAGGGCCAGGCTCGATCCCTTCCACGGGTAGAGGTCCACGGGCTCAGGCCGGATGGGGTTCCACAGGGTCAGCGCGCCATACGCGGCCGCTGCGAGCACGGCCTGGCTGCGATCGGATCGGGTCGGGTGCCAGGCGATGTCCGAGACGGTGCTGGNNGCCGTTCGCCGACCATAAGCCCCGTAGGTTCCCAAAACCGGACGATCTTGCCGGCCGCCGAGGCCAGACAGTCCCCGGCCGGGCTCCAGGCCACCCGGGCGACCCACGGCGCGCCGCCCTCGAGCGCCATCAACGCCTCACCACTGGCCGTTGACCACAATCGGATGCGCCCATCCTGGCCGCTCGAGGCCAGCATCTGGCCATCCGGGCTCCAGGCGAGCGCCATGGTGCCGAACTCGTGACCGGCCAGTTCGTAGACCCGCTCGCCAGCGCCGGCGGCGAAGACCGCGATCGGGCCGCCGATCGATGCGGCCGCCAGCCGGTCCCCATCCGGAGACCAGGCGAGCGCGATGACATGCTCGCCCAGCTCGGCGCTCCACCGCGCCGCTGCGGCTGTTGTCTGGGCGCCGGCCGGGCCAGATCTCCGGCTCACGCGAGGCATGCCCGGAACCCGTCGTTGAGCGCGGCGCGATCGAGATTGCGGCCGATAAAGATCAGGGTGTTCTTGCGTGGCTCCCGACCCCACGGCCGATCCGGGCGTCCGTCGAACAACATGTGAACGCCCTGAAACACGAAACGCTCGGGGTGATCCTTGATGCTCAACACACCCTTCATCCGAAAGATGTCCGGGCCCTGCGTGCGCAACAGATCGCCCAGCCAGGCGTTGAAGCGCTTGACGTCCAGGTCGCCCGGGGTCGTGATCCCGACCGAGGTGACGGCATCATCGTGTTCGTGCGGGGGTTTGAACTCGCGCACCGCGTCCGGTGTGATGGACTCACCGCCAGTGCCCCGCACGCTCAGCGCGAACTCGGAAGGGTGATGTTCGGTGAACAGGGCAACCACACCTCCGGCCGGCACCGANNAACCGGTAACGCATCTCGGCCGCCTCGATCGGGAGCCGGGTCAGTCGTTCGTGTGCGATGCCCTGGCCGTCGTAGGGCGGCACCCGGTTGCGCTCGGCGAAGATCGCCTCGGCGCGCTTCAGGCTGCGCTCGAGGCCTTCGACTGTCGGCGCCTCGCAGGTCACCAGAGCCACATCCATGGTCGGGTCGTCGGGCCCGGGCTGCAGCACCAGCTCGTAATCGCCTGCGCCAAGCGCATAGACGCCGGCCCACTCGAACGGATACTCGGGCTCCATGAAGCGAGGATCGACGTCGAGCGCACGATCGAGGCTGAACCCGCCGACGTTCAGGATGTGATCGAGCGGCAGCGCTGCGTCCTGCGTCCGGTGCACCCGGGCGTTGGCGTTCATGGCCCGGATGCGGGTCTCGAGGGCGGCGAGCTCGGGATCGCCGACCAGGTCGACCTTGTTCAGCAGCACGACGTCCGCGAACGCGATCTGCTCCTGGGCCTCGGGGCTCTCGCCGAGGTGCTGGCTGATGTGTTTGGCGTCGACCAGGGTGACGATGGCGTCGAGCCGGGTGCGGGCAGCCAGCTCGGCATCCATGTAGAACGTCTGGGCAACCGGGCCCGGGTCGGCCAGCCCCGTGGTCTCGATCAGGATGTAGTCGAACCGGTCTTTGCGCTTGAGCAGATTGCTCAGGATGCGGATCAGGTCGCCCCGCACGGTGCAGCAGATGCAACCGTTGTTCATTTCGAAGATCTCTTCTTCGGCGCCGATGACCAGTTCCTGATCGACCCCGACCTCGCCAAACTCGTTCTCGATCACGGCGATNNCAGCGTGGTCTTGCCGGAGCCCAGAAAGCCGGTCAGCACGGTGACAGGAACGCGATCTACAGCAGGATGGGTCGTCATAGGGGTACCTCGTTGAGCCCGGCCGAAACGGCAGCGGGCGGTCTGGCGTCAGCCGTCTGCCGCCGATGACTGAAGGCAGGCGGCAACTGCTGGCGAAGGGCGGTGAGCACAACATCCGCCGGGCCGTCGGCGCGAACGCGTCCGGCATCGAGCCAGACGGCGCGCTGCGCCCAGGACGCGGCGAGCGCATGGTCATGGGTGGCCAACACCACGGTGCAGCCGTCGGCCAGGAGATCCGCAAAGATCTCGAGCACGTTCGCGCGCATCCAGGGGTCGAGGCTGTTGGTTAGCTCATCGGCGAACAGGAAGCGCGGGCCCATGGCCAGCACGCCGGCCAGCGCGGCCCGGGCTTTCTCGCCGCCGCTGAGCGCATGCGTCGGCCGATCAAGCAGGTTCAGCAGGTCGCAGCGCCCGGCCGCGTGCAGCACCCGCTCACGGGCCTCAACCGACGAGAACCCCAGGTTGAGCGGGCCGAGGCTGAGGTCTTGATAGACGCTGGCGCTGAACAGCTGTTCCTCGGGGTTCTGGAAGACCACGCCGACCTGGCTGCGCAGATCGAGCAGACCGCGCCGGTCGTAGCGCACCGCCTGGCCGTCGAGCGTCACGGCGCCCTGGCCAGGGCGCAGGATGCCGTTGGCCAGCAACATCAGCGTCGACTTGCCGCTGCCGTTGCGCCCGACCAGCGCCACCGCCTCGCCCGCCGCGAAGCGCAGCGTGGCTCCGGTCAGCGCCGGGACGGAAAGCGCCGGGTAGCTGAAGTGGACGTCGCTGAAGCCCAGGGTCATCACCGCGCTCCCCGGTTCAGCCAGCGCGGATGGTCGTAGGCATGCGGCAGGACGCGCAAGGCGCCGTCCCAGCCGCGGCCCTGGAGCGCCAGATCGAGCCGCCGGCTGCGACGAAATGCCTCGACGAACAGGTTGGCCCCGATGTCGGCCGCGCTTCGCAGGCTTCTGCGACCGTCTCGAAAACCCAGCCGGACCTCGTGCGCCAGCGTCATCCGTCCGAACGAGTCGAACAGCGTGAACGTGAAGCGGTAGATCAGGGTCATCAGGTCGATCAACAGAGCGGGCACGCGCAGCGCACGCAGCAGATCCACGATCGCCACGACCGGTGTGGTCAGGGCCAGGAAGTTCATGGCCGCCGCCCCGCCCAGCGCGCGTGCGAAGAGCACGGACGCCGTCCAGAGCGTGTCCGGGCTGACCGAGAACCACAGCGGGCCCATCCTCACGTTTGGCATGGCAGACGCCGACGTGGAAACGCTGACCGCCACGCCCAACACGCCCAGCGCCAGGAAGCTGGCCTCGCCCAGCGCCAGCTTCAGGACGAATGCCGACGGCAGCCCCGCCCACGCGATCGCCAGCATCAACATGGCCGCGAGCACACTCAGCCCAGCCGCCGGATGCGGCACGCCCAGACAGAGCACGAGCGCCAGCGCGCTGCACCCGACCTTATAGGCCGGGTGCAGACGCGTGAGGCGATTGGCGTACGCAAAGCGGTCGATGTGCTGCATCTACGACTGCGGGCTCCTGCGCTGCCCCTGCTTGTAGCCGAAGTAGTAGGCGATGAAGGCGGCGCCCGCCGCGGCCTGGGCCGCGAACAACGCGCTCTCGATCTCGCCGCTGGGGGGCTCGAACACGGGCGCGAACCACGGGGTGTAGTCGGGCTGGATCTCGGTGATCGCGACCTCGGCCTCGCCATCGGCGCCGCCGAACTCCGCGCCCTGCGCCACAAAGAGCGGCACGATCATCAGGATGGCGATAAGCACGATCAGCAGCCAGTTGTTGCTTTTCATCTCAGGCTCCTTGCACGCCCAGGGTCTTGAGCTCGGCCGCCGCGTTCGAGCGCAGCCCGCGGAAGATCAGGACGGTCAACAGGCCCTCGCTCAACGCCAGCGGGATCTGGGTCACCGCGAAGATCGTGCCGAACTTGATGAACGAGGCCGTGAAGCCGCCGACCGGGTCGGGGTACGCCAGGGCCAGTTGGGCCGAAGTGGTCACGTAGGTGAGCAGGTCGGCCAGCGCGGCCGCCAGGAAGACCACCCAATCCTCGGGCAACCGGCCCCGCAGGCCCCTCCAGATCGCCCAGGCCACCAGCGGTCCGACGATCGCCATGCTCACTGTGTTGGCGCCGAGCGTGGTCAACCCGCCATGCGCGAGCAGGAGCGCCTGAAACAGCAGCACGATCGCGCCCAGCACCGACATGACGAACGGGCCAAAGAGGATGGCGCCCAGGCCGGTGCCGGTGGGATGACTGCACGAACCCGTGACGCTCGGCATCTTGAGCGCGCTGAGCACAAAGGCATAGGCCCCGGCCAGGCCGAGCAGCAGCCGGGCCTCCGGGCGGTCGGCGACGAGGCGGCGGATCTGCACGAAACCGATCACCCAGAACGGGATGGCCACGGCGAACCAGAGGGCGACCCACAACGGTGGTAGGAAGCCCTCCATGATGTGCATGGGCTCGGGCGCAGCGAAGGCTGCCCGACTGCCCAGACCGAAAACCGTGGCAGCCAGAGCCCAGGCGATGGCCCGGCCGCGCACACGCGACACGGCGAAGTGCACCCCAACCCGCGCGGCGGGCGTCCCGTGATCTGACGCGTCTGGCAAACCCGCGCCGTTTACTGTGGTTGGCAACATGGAATCCCTTTCATCCAGCGATCATCTCTTGAGTAGAGACCGGCCCTTCGGCCGGGAAGATGCGACATCAGCACACGGTAACGTCTGCCACCGCGGTGGCTTCCGCCATTGGGGCAGCCGGCTCGGATTGACAGCGCCGACACAGCCCGTTGACCTGAAACGTCAGCGCCTGGACTTGAAAACCCAGGGCCGTCGCGGCCTGCCCGACCATGGTCTCCATATCAGGCATGGAGAGAGCGTCGGCACTGCCGCAACGTTCGCAGAGGAACATGAAGCGCCTGGCATCGCTCACGGCGATATAGCTGTGACAGCTGTTCACCCCGTGAACCCTCTGCACTAACCCGAGGTGTTGCAGGCGTTCGATCGTGCGGTAGACCGTGACGATCCCCAGCCCCGGGCACCAGGGGCGGGCCCACTCCAGGATCTCAAGCGCGCTGAGCGCCCGGTCGCTGGAGGTCAACGCCATCACCACAGCGCGCCGGGAAGGCGTGATGCGGTCGCCGTGGCGACGCAGCCGATCGATCCAGCCTGACTCGTGCTCCTGCGGTGGCATACAGGTGAAAGCTTATTTCACGAAGCGCCCGAACGGCGTGCGCTACCACACAGCCGCACCCGTCCAATCCGACACCGGCATCTGGTGCGCAACCGCACCGCGTTATCCTGACGTCTGCGCTGCCAGTCGTCCCATCAACCAGTACTGGGCTCCCGAGATCGGCTCGATCTCGGAGCGCCAGATCCGATAACCGAGGCGCTCGTAGAAGGGCACGCTGCGCGGGTTAAGCGTCTCGAGATAGCTCGGCACCCCAAGCGCATCGAGCCGATCCAGGGTCACATGCAGCAGACGCGCGCCGATGCCCCGGCCCTGGCTGGCCTCGGCCACGCCCAGGATCGACAGGTACCAGGCCGCCTCAGGGACGGCGCCGACCGTCATGCGCCGGCTGAAGGCCGCGATCGCGGCGGCGTTCGCCCTGCCGACGTCGGTCAGGGCGGCCAGCGGCTCTGGACCTGCATAGGCCTCGGCTCCGGACTTCTCCCAGATCGCCACACCCTGTCCCTCACCATCGCTCTGCACCTCACCCAACTGGCTGTACTTCACCAGGGCGCGTTCGAAGTACGTCCTGAGCCTGCCAGCTCGACCCGGCACAGTCTCCGTTGGCGTGAGGGCGCGGTAAAACGCATCGGTGGCAAACACGCCCGCGAGCAGGCGCGCGAGATCGGGGGCGCTCATCGTCGGCTCGCACAGGCGTCCAGCCGCCGGCCTAGATCGGCAACTGGCAGGTTGCGCCCGATGAACACGATCTCGGTGCCCTCGGGCCCGGCCTCTGCGTCTGGGGCGGCGTCGCCTTCAGCCGGAGCCAGCGTCTCGAGCTCGATCTCGTCGCCAGCGAGCGAGAGCAGGGCCGGCGCGTCGTCGGCGAACACCACGAAGCCCTTGGCGCGCAAGACGTTCGCGGGCCAATCCTCGAAGAGATCCATGAAGGCCTCACGCTGCAGCGGGCGCGGCTGACGATAGATGAAGGACGCGAACCCGTATTCCTCGACCTCGGAGCTCGCCTTGAGCCACTCGGCCTCCCAGGCCTCGGCCTCGGGCCCAGTGGCGTAGTCGTAGGCGCCCGTGTTGAACAGGCTGAGCGGATCAAGGTCGCCCTGCACCGTCCGCTCGATGCGAGCCAGCGGGTTGAGCTGGCGCACATAGGCCTCGAGATCGGCCAGCGCCGCGGGCTCGGCCAGGTCGCACTTGTTCAGCACGATCACGTTGCTGAATTCGATCTGATCCACCAGGAGCGGCGCCAGTGAGGATTCGACCCGATTGCCTTCGGCGTCCTCGATCAGTTCGTGGCTACGATAGTTGGACCAGAACGAGCCGGCGTCGACCACGGTCACGATCGTGTCGAGTCGAACACGCGCCTGCAGATCGCCCATGTAGAAGGCCTGGGCGATCGGCATCGGCTCACCGATCCCGGTCGACTCGATCAGGATGTAGTCGAGGCCGGGCACCTGTGCCAGGGCGTCGAGCTCATCGACCAGGTCTTCGCGCAGCGTGCAACAGATGCAGCCATTTGACATCTCCACGAGCCGATCGGTGGTCTGCCGCACCAATCGCGCATCGATGTTCAGGGTGGCGTAGTCATTGACGATCACGGCCACGCGCTGACCGTGCGGCGCGGTCAGCAGGCGATTGAGCAGCGTAGTCTTGCCTGCGCCGAGAAAGCCGACCAGCAGGGTCACGGGGATGCGCGCGTCATGTGTCACTCAGAGTCCTCCAGTAGCCGAACCACAGCCCCAAGCCGGGATCAGGCAGAGATGTCTCACGGATTGGCGTCGGCCGTCGCGTAGCCCGGGCGATCGAGTTCCTGCGGCTGCACGAACCAGGCGGGGTCGGGTCGGATGGCCTGTCGCGCCAGGCAGTCTTCGAAAGCGGCCCTCAACGCGGCGGCATCGATGCCTCCGGCGCTACCGATCACCACCACCTGAGTCGACGGCTTCGTCGCGCCCCATTCGTCGCCGACGCTCAGCCGCACACGCTTGCCGACCACGTGCAGCAGCCCGCGACGCAACGGTGCATCGGCGAAATACAACACGCCTTTGGCCCGGAAGATCGTGTGGGGCAACGCCCGGATCATCGCGCGCAGGGCCTTGAAGTCGAACGGCGCGTCCGTCACGTAGTTCCACGAGTCGAAGACCAGGCTGTGATCATGATGTGCGTGGTGGTGCTCGTGATCATGCGCCGCATCCTGACCATGATTCGCGCCGTCATCATGGGCGCTATGCTGCTCGTGAACGTGGACATCATGACTCGGCCGGCGGCCGAGGCGCTCGGGCTCGAACGCACCCACACCGAGCAGCAATTCGAGCGGCACATCGCCATGAGCGGCTGGCAGCAGCCGTGCCTTTGGCGACAACTCCTTGATCTGGCGGGTCACCTCCGCGCGCTGCTCATCCGAGCACAGATCCCACTTGTTGAGGATCACGATATCGGCCACCGTGATCTGGGCCTCGGCCAAAATCTGGTCGGCCTCACGCAGGTCGAGCAGCTGGTCGCTGTCGACGACGGTCAGGATGCCGTCGAGCCGCAAATACGGGCGCAACTCGGGGAGCAGGAATGTCAGCGCGACCGACTCGGGGTCCGACACGCCGCTGGTCTCGACCAGGATGTACTCGGGCTTTTCCGGTCGCTCGAGCAAATCCAACAGCGCGTCGAGCAGATCGTCGCGGATCGTGCAACAGATGCAACCATTGGCGAGGCTGATGGTCTCACCCTCAACGCCGGCCACCAGTTGCGAGTCGATGTTGATCGCGCCGAAGTCGTTGACCAGCACAGCCGCCCGCAGCCCATGGTCGGCGTGCAGGATCCGGTTGAGCAGAGTCGTCTTGCCGGCGCCCAGAAAACCGGTGATCAGCGTGATCGGCACGGGCCTAATCTGCGAATCGATGTTCATTTATGTCGACACCTGGTGGTCGTCAAGGGTTGCGCGCTCGCGCCAAGGCCGCGACCTCAACGCCGAGGCGCCATGCTTCCCTGATGGCGAGGTGAAAGTCTATTTCAGGTGGGGAGCCAACGTCGTGCCGGATCGCACAGCATATGCCGTGCGCTTTGCGCCTTACGCGCTGTGCGAATCGACACAGTCCGGCCCAGTGCCGGTGTGATGGTGACGATGTGGCTCGAGGCGCGTCAGACAGAAGCGCTCGCCATCGCCGCGCCCGACCGTCGTCAGAAGGCCACGCCGGCGCAGTTGCCCGATCGCGCGTGTGACCGTGCTGCGCGTGGCGTTGGCGGCCGAGGCCAGCTGGCCCTGGGTCAGGCGCAGATCGATCAACATCCCATGCGGGTGTTCGCGCCCAAACGACTCAGCCAGGAGGGAGAGCAGGCCCAACAGGCGCTGATCCAGATGAGGTCTGGCCTGCATCGAGGCCCAGGCCTCGAGCTGCTGCAATCGGTCGCGCAGCCGCTCGCCAAAACGCGGCATCCGTTCGGCCTGTTCCCAGGGTCGGATCAAGAGCCGAACGTCGGTATGGGCTTCCATTTGAAGGCTGCAGGAGTCATGCGGATGGCTGACCACCAACTGACCGGGGCCCGAGAGTCCCAGCAACACCTGGGCGCCATCCGGATGGGTCACGCGCGACGCCAAAACACCTTCGAGGACATCGACCACGGTGCCCTCATCCGGCAGCACAAGCGCCCCACGAGGATAGCGGCGCTCGGTGGTATTGCGTTCGCCCGCCCGCACCGGCAGAGGTTGGCGTTCCAAGGCCGCCAGTAAGGCGTCCGGCGTCATCTCGCCCGGGAACACGGCCGCCGCGCCGAGTTGATAGGCGTGCAGACCTATCTGGGGCCGGCCGGAGCGGTCCCAGCCAAGCCAGCGAAACCCTGCGAGCTGGCAACGCTGGGCCTGTGCGACCCACATGTCTTGGCCAAGGTCAAGGAGCACGATCACGTCGGTCGCTGGCCACCGACCACTTAATATCTGAAGATCAGCCAAGACAAGGACGTCACGGCCCGCCGACCGGAGCGCGATGAACAACGCAGCGGCTGGCCGGTCCAGCAAGCCCCAAAAGACGACAGATGGCACAACGGTTCCTTAGTGAAAACAATTTTCACAAAGGATACCCTGAGAACTCCGTCTGTCAAGGCCGACTCACGCCAGGGCCAGCCGCACCCCGACCCCGGCCGGGTCGACCAGGCGGTGTCCGTCTACGGCGGCAGCGACCGTGTAGCCGGCGCGCTGGGCGCGGCCAACCACAGCTTGCAGCGCCGCCTCGCCGGGCAACGCGATCGTGTAGTCGCGCAGGCCGATCGAATTGGGCGGCGCGGCTGGCGCGCCGACGCCGTTCCAGACGTTCAGGCCAATGTGGTGATGGTACCCCCCGGCGCTGACAAACACGGCCTGGAAATCCTCACTGCGGAGGGTGACGTCGAAGCCGAGCACGCCGTGGTAGAAGGCCTGCGCGGAATCGAGGCTGGCGGTATGCAGGTGGACGTGCCCGACGACCGTGTCGGGGTGCAGCCCCGCCCATGGACGCGGATCCCGCTCAAGTTCGGCGAACAGCTCGTCGAGGTCGATGCCGGCGCGCTCCATGCCGTCTGGGTAGAGTTGGCCGTCGCGCATCGGCCAGACCTCGCGTGCGAAATCCCACGCCAGCTCGATGCCGTTCCCGTCGGCATCCGGGAGATAGAGCGCCAGATGCGTATGGTGGTTGGAATGCCCCTGGATCGGCGTGCGCGTCTCCGCGATGTGGCGGATGAGCTGCGCCAACTCCCAGCGAGTCGGCACGAGGAAGGCGGTATGGTACAGGCCGGTCGTTCGGCGGGCCGGGCGCGCGCCAGGGACCTCGGTCAGGCGCAGCAGTTCGCGCGTCGGCGTGCCGAGCGCGGCTGTTTGACCCTCGCGCTCCAACAGCGTGAATCCAAGCCGATCGCGGTAGAACGCGATCTGGCGCTCGAGGTCAGCAGTCGTGTAGTGCACCCGGCCCATGCGTGTGTCTTTGGCGATCGCGCTGGCGGGGTGAGCGGGCATTGAGGTCATCGGGAAGCTCGTCCTTGATCGGGCTGAATGGGGGCTACGATAACCGGCCGGGGTGAACGCATCCTGTGAATGGCAGGCAGGCTCAAGCATTTACAGCGCTCTTGCGCCGGACACTGTCGTTTACAATAACGCCCCGGCACAGGCGGAGCGCTGTCTGTGAGCCACAGGCCAGGAGCTCGTCGCCCACTTGGCCGTGGCTGACCCGGATAGATGTGGCGGGAAGCCAAAAGCGGCCGTTGGCCAGCCGCAACCCAGAATCGCACAATCCGACATGGAGGTCTCAGATGCGCCAACGACGTTGGATGGTCATGCTGTCGGTCGTTTCGCTCCTGCTGTCCCCGTTCCAGAGTGCGCACGCCGGCATCGTTCTCGGGAACGGCAACGTGCGGGTCACCGATAGCGCACAACTCGATGCCTGGGTCGGCGAGCCCGACGTCGCTCAGCTGGGCGGCACCCTCTACGCGACATGGCGCGACGGGCGACGCACCGATAGCCAGATCGAGGCCGACATCGTGTTCGCGAAGTCGACCGATGGAGGCGCGACCTGGAGCCCCAACCGGATCGTATCGAACAGCCAGTTTGTCGGCTTCACAAACAATCCCTCGATCAGCGTCTCGCCCGACGGCACGATCTGGATCGCCTGGGGCCTCGACGCTTGCTACGATGTCGGGATCACGTGCGGCGGAAGCGAGCTCAACAACGACGTGCGCGCCGCCTGGTCGACCGACGGCGGAACGACCTGGACGGAGGGCACGCTCTGGAACGGGACCGAAGCCGGGATCGGCGATGACGTCGATCAGCATCCCGAGATCCAGGCCCAGGACGACCGGATCTTCACGCTGGTTCACGACCCGACCTTCAGCGGCGGCGACGTGAATGGCTTTCACGTCGTCGTGCACGTCATCACGCGCACGACAGGCCTGACGGCCGGCTATGTGCTGCTCACACCGGGCGGAAGCACGGGCCGGCAGAGCCCGCAAGGCGGACCGCTGGCCGCACTCGCCGTACGTGGCGACACGGTTTGCGCGGCCTGGGAAGATCAGCGCGACTCGGCTTCGATCTATGGCACGTGCTCGACCAACCGCGCCGTCTCGTTCCCGGCCGCGACCCGCTGGTCGACGAACGGCGCCGATACCGAGCCACGCCTGGCCTTCGCGGCCGACGGGCGCCTGGTGCTGAGCTACAAAGACCAGGAGAAGAAGGACATCCTGGTGCGCACGTCGACGGACAACGGCGTGACCTGGGGCACGCCCCGGGCCGCGACCACGATCGGGAGCAACTACACCTTCCACTACGACCTCACGGTCGGCCCGGACAACCAGATCGTGATGCCCGTCGTGATGAGCTCGACCTCGACGGCCAGTCAGAGCGATCTGAACATCGTCACCTCGATCGACGGCGGCCAGACCTTCGGCCTCCGCGGACCCATCGAATCCGGGGGCGAGGCCAGCCTCGACATCTCGACCCAGTACCGGGTTTCGGTCGCCGCCACAGGCACGGCCGGTGACGCGCGCGCGCATATCCTTTTCGCCGACGACCGCGGCGACCCACTTGTTGTGTCGGACCTGATCTGGGCGGCCAATGGCGCCCTCGATGCGACGCCCCCGACAGCGCCCGGCAACCCGCGCGCCACAACAGGCGATACCAGCATCGGGCTCGAGTGGGATGCCGCTTCCGACGCCAACGGGATCGCCTACTACGATGTCTGGCGGAGCGCGACCTCCGGCGGGCCGTACACGCGCGTCAACGCCCTACCCGTCACGCAGACCGCGTTCCGCGACGTCGGTTTGGCGGCCGGCACGTATTACTTTCGGATCCAGGCGGTCGACGCCACAGCGAATGCGGGACCTCAAAGCGCGGCGGTCAGCGCTGCGGCCACAGTCGGCGGCGTCGTGAGCGGTCTTTCAGGCGTCGTCGCCTATGACACGGGCGGCGGCGCGCTCGGCATCCGCGCGTTGAATGCCGGCGTCCTCGGCGCGCCGACCACGATCGCGGGCGGCGCCCTGCCCGCCTACTCGGTCGATGGACAGAAGCTGCACTTTCTGAGTGGCGGCGTCGTCGTTGCCGGCGACCGCAATGGCGTCAACCCGCAAACGGTCTTCACCGATGCGCAGGCGATCGCCGAATTCGACCTTCCGGCTGACGCCAACTTCATCGCCGGGGTCTTTCAGGACAACTTCAACGGCGCCTGCGTCCCCTTTGAGGCCCGGCTGATCCAGAATGCGCCACGAGCCGCAGTGGTGACGACGGCCAATACCAACGTCGACTCGATTGCCATCTCGCCCGACCGGCGCTGGGTTGCGTACACCAATCGACTGTACTGCACGCTCGCGGGCACCGTGCTCTACGACACCAATCGGCTGTGTCTGATCGATACCACAGCCGTCAGCTTCAAAGAGACCTGTCAGGAGCCCGCAAACGTCCAGGGCAGCGATTTCGGCAACACCGGAAACCTGTTGGTTTTCTCGGCCGACTACAGCGGACAAAACGAGATCTGGCGCGCAAGCGTGCTCGGCGATGGCAGCCTGGCGAACCTGATGCAGATCACGCGCGGCCCGGCCGGCCAGCCGGCAACCCGGCCACGCATCTCGACCGACGGCAACTGGGTGGCCTTCTTGCGCGACGTCGACGGCGGGCCGGGCGAAGCCCTGCGGATCCATGTCGTCCGCGCCGACGGCGACAGTGTGCGCAACTTCGACGTCTCCGCCGAGACAGTCGTCTGGTCGGGCGGCGGCCCGGCGGGCCCGATCCTCGGGCTCTCCGAGCGCGTGTATCTGCCCCTGCTCAGACGCTGAGTGCCGGCGGCAAAAGTGCCGGCGGCTAAAGGGCCGGCGGCACAAGAGCCGGCGGCCAAAGGGCCGGGGCTCAGGGCGTGACCAACCAGGCGCCGGAGGCCTCACCGTCGACGAAATACAGGTCGAGCAGTCCGTGGAGTTCGGGAGTGAAGGTCCATGCCACTGCGGCCTCCTGCGGGAAGACACGTGTGGGATGCGGCTGCGGAACGGCCATCCGCTCCCATGTGGCGCCGCCATCATCGGTGCGCAAGACGCCGGCGAGATCGACCGTGGCGATCAGGGTCTCCGGGTGCGCCGGGTTGAGCGTGAGATCGGTGACGGCCTGGCGTTCGTAGGATTCGAGCGCGAGGCCGTCGCTCAGGTCGCGCCATAGGCCGCCGCCATCCACGGTCTCGTAGATGCGGCCGTCGGCGCTCCCGGCATAGACGTGCGCGCCATCGAGGGGAGAGACGGCCAGCGAAACGATGATGGCATCGAGCATACCGGCATTGGCGAGTTCCCAGGTCTGGCCGCGATCGTTCGAGACGTACACGCCATGGCCGTTCGAGCCGAGGTAGAGCCGCGCCGGATCTTGAGGATCCTGCGCCAGGGTGCGGGGCCTGAGGCGATCCTGCGGATCCTCGACTCGCGTCCACGTTGCGCCGCCATCGGTGCTGAGCGAGAGGTTCAGGTCCGCAGCCGGCTGCACCAGGTAGAGCCGGGTCGGGTCGTCGTGATCAACGACCAGCTCGCGTGGGACGTTGCAGCAAAGCGCGGGGTTCTCACCGACCGCGTGCCACGTCTGCGCGCCGTCGGTGCTGGCGTAGATCATGGCATCGACGGCCAGGTTGGCATACAAGACGGAGGAGTCCGCGCTGATCCCGAGCGCGACCACGGGTTCGTCGGGCAGACCGTCCTGGGCCAGCGCCCAGCTCGCTCCGCCGTCGTCGCTGCGATACAGTCCACTGCCGCCTTCGGCATAGACACCGGTTCCGGCGAAGACGATGGTCGGATCGTTTGGATCGTAGAGGAAGACGTTGACCTTGCGCGGGAGATCCGACAACAACTGCCACTCACCCAGCTGGCCCGCCGGCTCGGTCGGGCGCGGCGGCGCTTGATCGACCTGCCGGGCCGCTGTCATCACCAGCGCGGCGCTC
>DKKP01000165.1:0-151 GCA_002455335.1 Anaerolineales bacterium UBA6663
TGACCCGCATGGGCAAGGCCGTGCTCGATCAGCTGAACGACGGCGACTTCGTGCATTGTCTGCACTCGGTCGGCGCGCCGTTGGCAGCGGGGCAGGCGGATGTGGTCTGGCCGTGCAACAAGGACACCAAGTACATCGTGCACTTCCCCGA
>DKKP01000165.1:242-16332 GCA_002455335.1 Anaerolineales bacterium UBA6663
GATGACATCGCCTGGATCAAGCCCGGGCCAGATGGCAAGCTCTATGCGATCAACCCCGAGGCCGGGTTCTTCGGAGTCGCGCCGGGCACAAGCGAAAAGTCGAACCCGAACGCGATGGCGTCGATCACCAAGAACACGATCTTCACAAACGTCGCGCTCACCGACGACGGCGATGTGTGGTGGGAGGGCATGACCAAGCAGGCGCCGGCGCATCTGGTCGATTGGACGGGCCAGGAGTGGACGCCGGATTGTGGGCGCAAGGCCGCGCACCCGAATGCGCGCTTCACAGCGCCCGTCGATCAGTGCCCGGTCGTGGACTCCGAATACGACAACCCGAAGGGCGTGCCGATCTCGGCCTTCATCTTCGGCGGCCGCCGCAGCGACGTCGTGCCGCTTGTCTACCAGGCCTACAACTGGACCTACGGCGTGTATCTGGCCGCGACGATGGGCTCCGAGATGACAGCCGCCGCCGCCGGCACGATCGGGCAGGTGCGCCGCGATCCGTTCGCCATGCTGCCGTTCTGCGGCTATCACATGGCCGACTACTTCAACCACTGGCTGCAGTTCGGGCGGAACATCCCGAACCCGCCCCGCATCTTCAACGTCAACTGGTTCCGCAAAGACAAGGACGGCAACTTCCTTTGGCCGGGCTTTGGCGACAACATGCGCGTGCTCAAGTGGATCGTCGACCGCGTCAACGGCCGGGCTCGCTCGACCGAAAGCCCGCTTGGCCGCATGCCCCGCTACCAGGACCTCGACTGGCGCGGCATGGATGGCTTTGACGAGAGCAAGTTCCGCCAGCTCATGGAAGTCGATCGCAATCTGTGGCACCAGGAGATTGCGTCGCACGACGAGTTGTTCGCCAAGCTGTACGACAAGCTCCCCAAGGAGATGATCTTCCTGCGTGAGTTGATCCTCTCTTCGCTGTGGCGGTCGCCCGAGCACTGGGCGCTGGCACAGGAGTAGGCGTCAGGGATCAGGCCTCAGGCGTCAGAAGCTGACGGGCGGCAACTCCGCTCGGTTGGCCTGGCGCCTGAGGCCTGACGCCGGATACCTGAGGCCTCAAACCCATGGACACGATCGTCGCATTACTCAAGGAGCAGCCTCTGCTCCTCTTGTTTCTAGTCGCCGCCATCGGCTACCCGCTTGGGCTGATCCGAGTCGCGGGCAGCAGCCTTGGCGTATCGGCTGTGCTGTTCGTCGGGTTGGCCTTCGGCGCGCTCGACCCCGAACTGCGCGTCCCACCCGTGATCTACGAACTTGGATTGATGTTGTTCGTCTACAACATCGGGCTGAGCAGCGGGCCCGGCTTCTTCCGGGCCTTTCGAAGCGGGGGCCTGCGCAACAACCTGCTCGTCGGTGGAATGCTGCTCTTCGCTTCAGCCCTGGCGGTGTCGCTCAGCCTCGGCTTTCAGCTTCCGCCGGCCGAGGTGGCCGGCCTGTTCGCCGGCGGTCTGACCAACACCCCGGCGCTGGCGGGCGTGGTCGAAGCGCTCAAGCTCAACGGCGCTTCAGAGGCCGTTCAGGCGCAGCCTGTGGTCGGCTATTCGATCGCCTACCCGATGGGCGTGCTGGGCGTGATCCTGGTCATCCAGATCCTCACCCGGGTATTCAAGGTCGACTATCGTCAGGAGGCCCGCCAGCTGAAAGAGATGGGGGGCAGCGCCGAAGATATCGTCAACATCACGGTGCGCGTCACGCGCGCCGATATCGCCGGGGTCTCGGTCGGTGAGTTGGTCAGGGGCAAGGAATGGCATGCGCTTTTCAGCCGGTTGCAGCACGCCGGTGAGGAGCATCTCGTCAAAGCCGATACGACCCTCGTGGCCGGCGATCTCGTCAGCGTGATCGGCACCGAGGCCGATGTGCTGCCCGTGGTCGACTTCCTCGGTGAGCGCGCGCCGGATGTGGCGCTCAATGAGGATCGCGGCGTCTACGACTACCGCCGCGTCTTCGTCTCGAACCATCAACTCTTTGGCCGCCGCTTGAGCGAGCTGAGCATTACCGAACGACTTGGCGCGCTTGTCACGCGCGTGCGCCGTGGCGACCTCGATCTGCTCGCGACGGGCAATACCGTGCTCGAGCCCGGCGACCGCGTCCGCGTCGTCGCCCCGCGCGATCGGATGCGCGAGGTCGGCAAGTTCTTCGGCGACTCGTATAAGGCGCTGAGCGAGATCGACATCCTGTCGTTCAGCCTCGGCCTTGTGATCGGCGTACTGCTCGGGCAGGTCCCCGTGCCGCTGCCGGGTGGCGGCGTCTTTCGCCTGGGCAACGCCGGCGGGCCGCTCGTTGTGGCGATCATCCTCGGCTGGCGCGAGCGCACCGGACCACTGGTGTGGACCATCCCATACAGCGCCAACCTGACTCTGCGTCAGATCGGCATCGTCATGTTCCTGGCCGGCGTCGGGACGCGCTCAGGCTATGCCTTCTTTCAAACGCTCGCCGGCGCCAACGGCTTGCCGCTCTTCCTCGGTGGCTTGCTCATCACGTGCGGCACGGCGACCGTGGCGCTGATCGTCGGGCACAAGGTACTCAAGATCCCGTTCAGCTTGCTGATCGGCATGGTCTCGGGCATGCAGACCCAACCGGCTTTGTTGACCTTCTCGGCGCAGCAAACGGGCAATGAAGTGCCCAACATGGGCTACGCCTCGGTCTACCCGGTTGCCATGGTGCTCAAGATCGTGCTGGCCCAGATCATCCTCGTCGTCCTCGGCGGGGGAGTCTGAGACGACGTCACCCCCGCGCAGGGTGTGGGGCGATGAGCCGCCCGACACCCTGCGCAACGCCCCTTAAGGCACGTCCGGGCCAACCGGATGCCTCCTCGACCCAGTATTTATCCCGTTTTTCGCGCAGAATCCGCGGCGTTTCTGCAGGGCTCCGCGCCTTGCCGTGCCCGTTGGGTGCGCAGAACGCTCCGTGCGCCGATACCTAGGGAGTCGGAGGAGACCGACTCTCGCATGAATGCTGAACGTCTCGCGCCACTCAAGCCGAACCTATCGGTGCCAGGCCCTAGGCCGGGTGCGAGCGTCGCTACCCATCCTGCGGTAGACGAACACCAGGCGCGCCTGCGGGCCGAGGAGCTTCAGGCCTGGGCCTATGTCTCGCTCTACACCGACCCGAAGGGCGCACGCCGCTCGGCCCGCGCCGCGCTCGACCTGGCTCGCGTCGGGCGGTTCCCGGCCTCCGAAGCCTGGTCGGCGTTGAGCCTGGCCCTGGCTTACCTCCACGCCGGCGTACTCGCTACGGGCTCGGCGTGGTTGACACGGGCCGAGGCGCTGATCATGCAACTTGAGGATCCACGGGCAGCCTGGCTCGCCGCCGATGCTCGTGCCTTGCAGATGCTGCGCCAGGATCGCCCGGATGACGCCTTGATCGAATTGATGCGTCTGATGATCGGGACCCCCGACACCCGACCGGCGCGCGATTGCTACATCACAGCCTCGACGCTGACCAACGCTCATGCGGCGCTGGGTCATGCCGAAGAAGCCCTCGGCGCGGCCTATCGGGCCCTCTCGATCGCCCGCCGGACACGAAGCATGGGGCTCCGGATCCACGCGATGGGTGTGCTTGGCCGTGTGCAGCTTGATCTATGCAACCTCGAGGGCGCCTGTCTGGCGCTCGAACAGAGCCTTGAAGGAGCCAGGCGGATCGGATCATCCCACCTGGGGCGGGCGGCTGCCGCCGATCTGGTCCGCGCGTGCTCCGCACGTGGAAATATCGAACGCGCAACAGAACTGGCCCGACGCCATCTGCCCGGAGCGCCGCGTTCCGCGCGACAGGCCGTGGCGTTGGCGCAGGCGTGCCTGCTGGACGGGCGGGGTGCCGAAGTCGAGACGGCTTTGGCGGCCTGGCCCAAGGACGATGGATGCGGTGTGGCACGCGCCTGGATCCGCGCACGGCTGCGATTGGCATCCGGTGAGCCGGAGAAAGCGCTGGCCTGCGCGCTTTCGGGCGAGCGTGCGTTGACTCCGGCAACGCCACCGCTCGATGCGATCGAGGTGCTCTCCGTGCTCAACGCGGCCCTGACAGCGCTTGGCGACCGATCGGGCGCCGCCAAGGCCGAGGCGGGGAGGGTCGAACGCCAGGCGGCCTTGGCGGCGGCCGCACAACGTGCGCAGACGCTCAGTCAGCAGTTCGAGGAAACGCTGTTGCAGGCCCACCCGGTGTGCTGCGAGGTCGCCGGGCGCCTGTGCGTCACCAACTGACCTGACGAAGGCCCTTCCGGCTCGCGCTCGAGACGATTGATCGAGGATCAACCTTGCGCGAGCGGCAGCTCGAACCAGAAACGGCTGCCGCGCCCGAGCTCGCTCTCGGCGCCCACACGCCCACCCATAGCCTCGATCCAGGCCTTGGTGATCGCAAGGCCAAGACCGGTACCGCCGCTGGCGCGCGCCCGCGACCTGTCTGCGCGATAGAAGCGCTCAAAGACATGGCCGAGATCGTCCGCCGCGACGCCCTCGCCCGTGTCGGCCACAGTAACCCGCGCGACCCCAGGCCCTTCAGTGAGCTCAACCGTGATCGTGCCGCCGGTCGGGGTGTGCCGCAAGGCATTGCCAACGAGGTTGCGCAAAGCCTGGCCGACCCGATCGGGGTCACCGTGTACGGTTGCCGCGCCCGGCAACGCGATCAGCCGGATCTCCTGCGAATCGGCGGCCGCCGCGAACTGCACGCCGACCTGCGCCACAGCAGCGCCGAGATCCAGCGCTTGAAGGCGGAGCGACAGCCGTCCGGCGTCGGCCAGGGCCAGTTCGCGCAGGTCATCCACCAGCCGGCTGAGCAACCGGGTCTCGTCATACAGGTTAGCGATCTCGGCCGTCTCGAGCGGATACACGCCGTCGAGGATCGCGCGCAGGTTGCCCTGCATCACGGTCAAGGGCGTTCGCAACTCATGCGCGATGTCGGCCATCAGGCTGCGTCTGGCGGCCTCCGACGCCTGAAGCGAATCGGCCATCGTATTGAAGGCGCGGGCTACGTCCGCGATCTCGTCGGCGCCCGAAACCGGGGCCCGCTGCGCCCAGTCGCGGTCGGCGAAGGCGTGCGCGGCGGCTGCGGTGCGCGCCAATGGCGCGGCCAGCGAACGGCTGATGACCACGCCGAGCCCGATGCCGATCGCCACGGAGATGCCGCCCGCAATCGCCAGCGCCAGCTGGAGCTGGTTGAGGAAGGCCTGTTGCGTCGGCGTGAAGGCCGAGCCCGCAGCCGCGCCGTCGGGCACCTCGAAGATCACAAAACCGACGACCGCGCCGTCGACCGACACATCCAAAGTCCGCGCGCTCTCCTCGGCCGTGAGTGGCGTGCCGACGCGTAAGCCGGCTTCGTCGAAAACCACTGTCCCGGCGCTATCGGCGATCAGCATCGTCGGTCGATTGCGACCGGCGCCGCGGCCGCCGTTAGGTCCCGGGATCACGGCGGCGACGCCATCCCAGGTGGCGTGATCTTCGTAGTAGGCGGCCAGCACATCAAGCTCGCCACTCGAGAGGAAGGCCTCCTGGCGGGCAATGTATGTGCTGAAGGCCTGGGCCGCGCTCCAGTTGGCGAGCAGACCGAACGCACCGACGCCGCTGATTGTGACCAACACGAAGGCCAGCGCGAGCCGAACCCAAAGCCGGTTCATCAGGCCTCCTCACGCAAGCGATAGCCGACGCCGAACACGGTCTCGATATAACGCGGCCGGGCGGGATCCGGCTCGATCTTGCGGCGCAGGTTCTTGATGTGACTATCGAGCGTGCGTTCGAATCCCTCGTACGAGTAGCCCAGCGCGCGTTCGATCAACTCGGCGCGCGTGAAGGCGTGATTGGGGTTCTCGAGCAGGGTTTTGAGCAACGCGAATTCGGTTGGGGTCAGGTCGACAGGCGCGCCCTCCGCCTGAAGGCTGTGCCCATCGACATCCAGACGAAGCCCCCCGCACTGCAGCACCCGCGCGGCCACAGACGGCCCGCCCGAGCGCCGGAGCAGGGCGCGTACCCGAGCGACGACCTCCCGCGGGTTGAATGGCTTGGTCAGATAGTCGTCGGCGCCAAGCTCGAGGCCCAGGATCTTGTCCTCGTCCTCGACCCTGGCGGTGAGCATCAACACGGGCGTGGCCGATAGGGTCGGGTCGCTGCGCAGCCAGCGCACGATCTCCCATCCGTCACGACCCGGCAACATGACGTCGAGCACGACGAGGTCGGGCTTCTCGCGGCGAAGCGCGTGCATGGCGGTATCGCCGCTGTCGGCGGTCAACACCGTGAAGCCCGACTGGGTCAGGTAGGAGCTGATCAGACGCAGGATCTGGCGATCGTCATCGACGACAAGGATACGTTGAGCCATAGTCTCTTGAGCCCTCAAGCCTGTACTTTACTCCGGTTCACCAACAGCATCTCAGGGCAGCGCCTGCGTGGGTCCGATTGTGCTGGCCGGCGGCGGCGATTGTGTTGTTGCGGTCGCCGAATGATCCTCGGCAGGCGCGACGGGGTCAGGGTTATCGGTCCCCGTTCCCTCCAGCCAGGCCGCCAGACGGGTTCGCAGGGTCGACACAGCGAAGTCTTGAACCATCGCCTCGAGCTCTTTGAGTGCTGTGTCGGGTGGGATATCGGCCGGGATATCCATGAGCGCGTAAAGGTCGGGCAACGGGATCGGGATCCCGGCGCTGATTTGTTCGAGGGTCATCCAACCCTTGACGTCGCGGGGCGTCAAGGCGGAGAGCACGGAGGTGTCTCGACCGCTGGTCGACCAGAGCCCCAGGGTTTGCGAGCCGAACACCGTGCCCAACATCAGGCTGAGGGTCAGGGCGGGCATGATAAAGGGATTGACACGCAGTGGCTCAGGCGTCTGAGCCACTGCGTGCGGGTCTGACGCGCCCGATAGCGCTGGGCGGGAGACTGACCCGCTGCGGGTCTTGGCGAAGCCGACATGAAACCTCCTGACCGCTGACTAAACGGGCCAATAATCGGTCCGTTTCGAGTCTAGCCAGGAGGTATGGAGGACGTGTGGAGAGCGTCGAACGTGCTACTGCGCCAACAGCGGCAGGATGTCGGCCGCGACGTCTTGCTCGGAGTAGTAGCCGACGTGGATCTTGGCCACGTTGCCGTTGCGATCGACGAGCACCGATGTCGGGAAGGCGTCGATGCCCAGGCCGGCGAGCACATTGGTGCCTGGGTCGAGCAGCACCGGGAACGTGAAGCCCATCTGGTCGATAAAGGCCTGGGCCGTCCCCGCGTCTTCGCCGGCGTTCACGGCCAGGAGCGCGAAGCCTTCGGCCTGATGCGCGATGTAGAAATCATGAAGCGCCGGCATCTCGGCCCGACAGGGCGGACACCAGGTGGCCCAGGCGTTGATCAAGACGACCTTGCCCTTGAGTGCCGACACCTGATGGGTTGCGCCGTTGAGATCGGTCAGGGCGAAATCGGAAAGCGGTGTGCCGATGACGGCGCGGCTGATCGTCTGAGTCTCGCTCGAGCCGCCGGAGGCCCAGATCGCGACAAGCGCGATGCCGAGCAGGGCCACGGCCCCGACGATCAAGGCAAACTTGTTTCGTTGCGCATCGCGTTTGCGAACTTCTCGCAATTGCGCCCGGCGAGTGGTTTGTTTTCCGAGTTCCATGGTTTTGCCCATATTACCTTAGATGCCCCGGGGGGTGAAAAGTGACATCGATCAGGCCGGCGTAACCTTTGGCCACGAACCGCATCTAAGTTCGTGGACCTAAACACGGTAAGGATGACCCAATGTCTTCACAACCCGCCAAACCCCAACCCCGCGTGATCGTGTTCTCGACGCCGACTTGCGGCTTTTGCAACCAGGCCAAGGCCTATTTCCGGCAGAAAAACGTCCGCTATACCGACGTCGACGTCAGTCGCGATCAATCCGCCGCCCGCGACATGGTGCGCCGCTCCGGTCAGCAGGGCGTGCCCGTGATCGACATCGGTGGCACGCTTGTCCTCGGTTTCAACCGTCCGAAGATCGACCAGTTGCTTGGCCTCAAGTAGCATTGGGCCGACTGATATCATCTACTCCCAAGGAGATCATCGTATGAGCAAGAAAATCACTGCACCCGCCATCCAGCCGCTCGGCACCCGCGTCCTGCTGCGGCCCGTCGAGGACGAGGCCAAGACGGCTTCGGGCCTGCTGCTGCCCGAGACCGCCAAAGAGAAGCCGCAGACCGCGCTGGTCGTGGCCATCGGCGACGACGAGACCATCAAGGTCAAGGTCGACGACAAGGTGCTGTTCGCCAAGTACACGGGCACCGAGGTCAAGTACGACGGCGTGTCGTATCTGCTGATGGAGAGCAACGACATCCTCGCCCGGATCGTCGCCTGAACGGCTCATTAACGGATCAAAGGGAATCGCCGCCACCATGACTGACACCGCCCTCCAGCCGCGCCTGACGCTCTACGGCACCCAGTGGTGCAAGGACTGCAAGCGCTCCAAGGCTTTTTTGGCCGAACAACGGATCCCGTACACCCTGATCGACATCGAAGAGGATGCCGAGGCCATGGCGTACGTGGAGAAGGTGAACAACGGATCTCGAAGCGTGCCGACCATGGTCTTCCCGGATGGGTCGGTGCTTGTCGAGCCCTCGAACGCCGCCCTGGCCGAGAAGCTTGGCCTGCAGACCCAGGCCAAGAAAGACGCCTACGACGTGATCATCATCGGCGGCGGCCCGGCCGGTCTGACGGCCGCCCTGTACCTCGCACGCGAGGGCGTCGACACGCTGGTGATCGAGAAGTCGGGGCTGGGCGGGCAGGCCGGGATCACCCAGGTGCTCGAGAACTTTCCGGGCTTCGATGAGGGCATCCCGGGCGCCGAGTTCGCCGACCGGCTCGGCCGCCAGGCGCGCCGCTTCGGGGTCGAGATCTTGACCGCGCAGTCGGTCTCTGAAATGACGCCGGACGGCGCCGATTGGAAGCTGACCACCGGCGACGGGCATACGTATGGCGCCAAAGCCGTGCTGGTCACGACTGGCGCACGCTATCGTCGTCTCGAAGTTCCCGGCGAATCTGATCTGGTCGGTTCGAGCATCCACTTCTGCGCGACCTGCGACGGCGCGTTCTACAAGGGCAAGAAGGTGCTCGTGGTCGGAGGCGGCAACAGCGGCTTCGATGAGGGCCTGTTCCTGACCAAGTTCGCGTCGCGTGTCGACATCGTCGAGTTCCTGCCGCAGGTCAAGGCCAGCCAGGTCCTTCAAGACAAAGTCGCGTCGCGCGGCGACATGTCGGTCACGGTCAACCACGCGGTCAAGGAGTTCAAGGCCAATGGCCACAAGCTCGGCGCCGTGGTCGTCGAGGACCGAGCGACAGGCGAGGTCAAGGAGTGGACGTACGACGGGGTCTTCATCTTCGTCGGCCTGGCGCCCAACATCGACCTCGTCAAGGACAAGGTCGAGCTCGATCGCTTCGGCTTCGTCGTGACGAACAAGGAGTACATGACGTCGCTGCCCGGCCTGTTCGCGGCGGGCGATGTCCGCGCCGACTCGACCAAGCAGGCCGCGTCGGCGGCCGGCGAGGGCGCCGCCGTGGCGCTCAAGATCCGGCACTACCTGAGCGACCGGACCAACTGAAGGATTCTTTGCCGCGGATTGCGCGGATGACGTAGATGAAGTCATCATCTACGTCATCCGCGTAATCCGCGGCAAACGTTCTCTCGATCATGGGCTTCATCGAACCTCCGCGGCGGATCCCCTGGTGGCTGCGCATCGGCCTGTGGGCCGCGAAGCGCGCGACAGGGCGCGACCTGCTTATCGGCCGGCTGCTGGCCTGGGCGCCGAAAGCGGCGCTGAGCTCCGGCCTGATGGAGGCGCTTGTCGAGCACGGCCACGGCGCGCTGGATGCGCGACTCCTGCAGCTTGTGCGCATGCAGGTCTCGTACGCCGCGGCCTGCCCCTTCTGCGTCGACATGAACGGCGCCGGCCACGCCAATCAGGGCATCACCGACGACGAGATCGAGGTGCTCCGCGGCATTCGGCCGGCTGAGGCCGTGGCGTCGCTCACCCCGCGCGAGCGGCTGGCCATTGGCTACGCCCGCAAGCTCACCGACACGCCGCTCAGGTTCGCGCCGGCCGACGTCGACGTCCTCAAGCCCCACTTCACCGAACACGAGATCGTGGTCCTCGCCACGACCGCTGCCCAGGTCAACTACTGGACGCGTCTGATCCAGGCGCTTGGCGTCCCACCGGCCGGCTTCTCCGATCCGGCGTAGTTGCGTTACTTTCCCCGGTCTGTCGCATCTAAAGAGTCGAGCTGTTGAACGGAAGAGGCGCCCTGAACTGGCGCCCAGCGACACCGGGCGGCGCCCGGCGTCGTCGCCCGTTCCCTGCAATTCGCTCTTAGGAGTAACCATGTCCTTCGATTTCGCGCTGTCGGCCGGGGCCGACGACAACCACTACGACGTGATCATCATCGGCGGCGGGCCGGCCGGCGCCACCGCCGCGATCTACACAGCGCGTGCGGATCTCAAGACCCTGATCCTCGACAAGGGCCTGACCGCCGGCGCGCTTGGCCTGACCGCCAAGATCGCCAACTATCCCGGCATCGTCGGCGAGATCGGCGGCGCCGAGCTGCTCGAGCGGATGCGCGAGCAGGCCGTGTCGTTCGGGGCCAAGCTCTCGACCGACAAAGTGCAGGGCGTCGACCTCGAGGGCGAGGTCAAGACGCTGTATACCAACCAGGGCACGGTCACGGCGCGCGCCGTGATCATCGCCACGGGCTCGATGGGGCGCGGTCAGCGCGTGGCCGGCGAGGATCGGCTGCTCGGGCGCGGCGTGTCGTACTGCGCGACCTGCGACGCCGCGTTCTTCCGTGATCAGGACGTTGCCGTCGCCGGGAACAGCGATGAGGCCGTCGAGGAGGCGCTCTTCCTGACGCGGTTCGCGCGCAAGGTCTACCTGTTGTCGCCGACGCCCGAACTCAAGGCCCCGGCGCATAGGGTGGCCGAGGTCAACGCAAACCCGAAGCTGGATCTGCGTCTTGGGGCGTCGCTGCGCGAGATCCTGGGCGAGGACAAGGTCGAGGGCGTGCGGGTGGCGTTGCGCGGGCAGGGCGAAGAGACCCTGGCTGTGACAGGCGCGTTCGTCTACCTGCAGGGTGGCAAGCCGGTGACCGACTTCCTCCAGGGCCAGCTCGCGACGAGCGAGACCGGCTGTCTGATGGTTGATCGCGAGTTCGCCACGGCAGTCCCGGGTGTGTACGCGATCGGCGACGTGCTCTGTAACCACATCAAGCAGGCTGTAGTGGCCGCGGCCGAGGGCGCTGTGGCCGGGATGTCGGTCGAGAAGCATCTCAACGGCCGCAAGCAGCTTGTGGTCGACTGGTCGAAGTGAGCGACTGGACGGCGCGGCTGAGCGAGGCCCGGGCCGCCGCCGAACGCGAACTCACATCGCAGCTCGGCGGGGCCACGTTGTGCCAGATCCGCAGCGACGGACGCGTGACGGGTGGCGCAAAGTACGCCGAGGGCCGGCTTGTGGCGCTTGTCGATCTGCAGCGCCGCTTGCACGATGACGACGGCGAGCCGCTTGCGGCCGTGCAGGACGAGCTTGCGCGTTGGGCGGCCGACCTTGAGCGCCTTCGGGCTCACGACCGCCCCTCGCTGACCTGGCTGGCGTACCGGCAGGGCGGGTGCGATGCGCTGGTGGAGGTCGCAAATGGGCGAACCGTGAACGATTGAGGATCGGTCCGTCTGGATCAGCAGCTCTGGCTCTCCGTCTGCTGCGCTCCCCCTCCGCGGGTGTGGATATAATCCCAGGACCCCTAGGAGAGAGGCGCACGCTGTCCATGTCGGAAGTCGAGACGGAACGGGAGATGATCGAGCGCCTGCGCGCTGGCGATAAGTCGGCCTGCGCGCAGTGCGTCGAGCAACATGCGTCGGGCGTCTATCGGCTCGCGCTGCGGATGCTGGGTGACGAAGCCGAGGCCGAGGACGTGGTCCAGGAGACTTTTCTGAGCGCGTTCAAGGCGATCGACAGCTTCGAGTGGCGCTCAGGCCTGAAGACCTGGCTCTACCGCATCGCCACAAACGCGGCCCTGATGCGGCTGCGACGGAAGACGCCGCTGGCCGTGTCGGTCGAGTTGCCCGAGGAGGACGGCGCCGAAACTGTGCCGACCCAGCTGTTCGACTGGTGCTGTCTGCCCGAGAACGACTTCGCGACCTCGGAGGCCAAGACCGAGCTCGAGGCCGCGATCCGCGAACTGCCCGAGAAGCTGCGCGCGGTCTTTGTGCTGCGCGAGCTCGAGGGGCTGTCGGGTGAAGAGACGGCCCAGACGCTGGGCGTCTCGATCGAAAACGTCAAGACCCGGCTGCATCGCGCCCGGCTTTGGCTGCGCGAGCGGCTCTCGGGGTACTTCACTGAGCTAGCCCGCTCGCACGAGGAGGGGTGACATGGAGGAGCATCACTGTCAGCACCTGCTCGGCGAGCTCTCCGCGTATGTCGAGGGCGAGGCCTCGGAGGCGCTCTGCGCCGAGATCCGTGAACATCTCGCCGGCTGTGAGAACTGCAGGGCCGTGGTCGATACCCTCAACAAGACCATCCAGCTCTATCACACGCTGCCGCAGCCCGATCTCTCCGACGGCGCTCGTCAGCGTCTGTATCGCACGCTGAACCTTGAGGCCTTGCTCAAGCCCTGACGATGGCAGATCGACCCAACATCCTGTTGATCATGGGCGAGGACCACGGCGCGTGGGCCCTCGGCGCAGCGGGCAACCGCGAGATCCGCACGCCGACGCTCGATTACCTGGCCGAGACCGGCGTGCAGATGGACAACGCCTTCACGCCGACCCCTGTGTGCTCGCCTTCGCGAGCCTGTCTGCTGACTGGCCGGCTGGCGTCGCAGCACGGCATCCATGACTACCTCGGCTCAGGCCCCGACATCGACGCGATCGACTGGCTCGGCGCAGAGAACACCTTGCCCCAGTTGCTTCGCGGCAACGGCTACCAGACCGCTCTGATCGGCAAATGGCATCTGGGCCGCGATGCGCAACCGCAAGGCGGTTTCGAACACTGGGTGTGCCACTCGTTCGACTATCCCTTCGAGCACGGTGGGCCGCATCGTTACAGCATCCAGGGCGAGATCCACACGCTCGACGGCTACAAGACCCAGATCCTGACCGACTTCGCCGTCGACTTCCTCAGGGAGCGCGATACCGAGCGACCCTTTTTTCTGTTCGTGAGCCACACGGCCACGCATAGCCCCTGGTCAGGGCATCCCGAACGTCTGGTTCAGGCGTATCGGGGCTGCGACTTCAGCGCTGCACCGCAAGACCCGAGCCCACCGGGCGCTGTGCAGAACCTCGAGTCGACCAACGCCACGCGCGAACAGCCGCACGAGGCGCTGGCCCAGTACTATGCCGCGGTCACCGAGATGGATGAAGGCGTCGGTCGCCTGCTGGATGAACTCGAGGCCCTCGGCCTGCGTGAGACGACGCTTGTCGTCTATCTGTCGGATCACGGCCTGAATTGCGGCCAACACGGGATCTGGGGCAAGGGCAACGGGACGCTGCCGCTCAACATGGTCGAAGAGTCGATCCGCATCCCCTTGATCTTCAACCAGCCCGGGCGCCTGTTCGGGCATCAGCACCGCGGCGAGTTCGTCGATCATCTCGACATCTTTCGCACGCTGGCCGAGGTCGCGGGCATCGATCTCCCCGGCGCTGCTGAGCGCTACCCGGGCCGGAGCTTCCTGAGCCTGCTGGATAACACAGCGCCGGCGCCGGGCTGGCGCGATGTCCAGTTCGGCGAGTATGGCGATGTGCGGATGGTGCGCACTGCGCGCCACAAGCTCATCATGCGCCACCCGGACGGCCCGCATGAGCTGTATGACCTCGTCCAGGATCCGCGCGAGACAAGCAACGTCCATGCCGACCCCGCCAACGCGGCGCTGGTTGCCCGGCTGACGGAGCAGGTAACCGCGTACTTCGCCCGCCACGCAGACCCCGTGAAGAGCGGTCTGCGGGTGCGTGACCTGCCGCGCCACAACAGCACCGAGGCCTGGCGCAGCGGCTGACCCCGGTCATCATGACCGAACCGCCCCCCTTTCACGTCCTGGCTAAGCCGCGCGGCGCGATCTGCGACCTGGCTTGCGCCTATTGCTACTACCTCGACAAGGAGGCGCTGTACCCCGGAAGCCTCTTCCGGATGACTGACGCCTTGCTCGAGCGCTACATCGTCCAGACCTTTGCCGCGTCGCACACGCCAGTCGTCACGTTCGCCTGGCAGGGTGGGGAGCCGACGCTGGCCGGTCTGGCGTTCTTTGAGCGGGCTGTGGCGTTGCAGGAGCGGCATCGGCCGGCCGGGGTAGCCGTGGCGAACACGTTGCAAACCAATGCCGTGTCGCTCGATGACGATTGGTGTCGATTCATCAGAGAGCACGACTTCCTGGTCGGCGTCAGCCTCGATGGGCCAGAGCACCTTCACGATGCCTACCGCGTCGATAAGGCAGGCCGACCGACGTTCAAACGGGTGCTGGCCGGGCTTGAGCGGCTCGGGCGCCATGGCGTCGAGGCCAATATCCTGACGACCCTGCACGCTGCCAACGTGCTCTACCCGCTCGAGGTCTATCGCTTCCTGCGCGACACGCTCGGCGCCCGCTATCTGCAGTTCATCCCGATCGTCGAGCGTGTCGGGGCCGAGGGCGTCAGCGCGCGCTCGATCACGGCCGGGCAATACGGCGCCTTCCTGATCGCGGTGTTCGACGAGTGGCTCAGACACGACCTCGGCCGCGTCTTCGTCCAGATCTTCGATGTCGCTCTGGCGGTGTGGTACGGCCAGCCGGCCGGGCTGTGTATCTTCGAAGAGACCTGCGGGCGCGCGCTGGCGCTCGAGCACACCGGCGACCTTTATAGCTGCGATCATTTCGTCGATCCGGCCCATCGGCTCGGCCGGATCGATGAGCGCGACCTCATCGAGCTCGTGGCCGACCCGCGTCAGACGGCCTTTGGCCAGGCCAAGCGCGACGCCCTGCCGCGCTACTGCCGCGAATGCGAGGTCCGGTTCATGTGCAACGGCGGGTGCCCAAAGGATCGGTTTGCGCTGACCCCGACGGGCGAGCCCGGGCTGAACGTCCTGTGCGCGGGCTACCGGGCCTTCTTCAACCACACCGACGGCCCCATGCGACGGATGGCCGCCGCGCTGCGCCGGCAGGATGCCTGACGACCGGTTGCCGCCATCGATCGTCCACACGCCGCCAACGCCTGCAGGGCCCAGATCGCGGGTCTGTCACCTTTCCCGGGTGAGGGCATCTAATCTGATAACCGACACACACGATGAGGCCAGGATCGGAGCTCCACAAAAAGGACACCGGCCGTCCGTCATCGATCACGCCCGCAGCACACGCCGCGGGGCACAAGGAGCAACGACCATGGCTCTGCTGAACGAAGAAGTCCAGGCCCAGATCAAGACAGTCTTCGCCGACCTCAAGCACCCGGTGGAGCTTGTGATGTACACCCAGGGCGCCGCCGGCGCGCTCGAGTGCGACTACTGCACCGAGACCCGCCAGTTGCTCGAGGAGCTCACGGCGCTCTCCGACAAGCTCAACCTGCGCGTCAACGACCTCGTCGCTGACGCCGAGCTGGCGCGCGGCCACAACGTCGACAAGATCCCGGCCGTGGTGATCATGCGCGGCGGCGCGGAGCCGAAGGATTACGGCATCCGGCTATATGGAATCCCCTCGGGCTATGAGTTCGCCACCCTGATCGAAGATATCAAGATGGTCAGCCAGGGCGAGGTCGATCTCTCGGAGCAGACCCGCAAGGAGCTGGCCAGGCTGACCAGCCCGGTTCACATCCAGGTGTATGTCACGCCGACCTGTCCGTATTGCCCACGCGCCGTCCTGCTGGCGCACAAGCTGGCGATGGCCAGTGAGTGGGTCACGGCCGACATGGTCGAGGCGACCGAGTTCCCGCATCTGGCGAACCGCTATCACGTCCACGGCGTGCCGCGCACCGTGATCGCCGATGTGATCCACATCGAAGGCGCGATGCCCGAAGCGCAGGTCATGCAGAAGCTGCTGGGCGTGCTCGACGAGCCGAACATGACCCGGCTGCGCGGCGAGTTCGAAGCCTCGCTCAACTGACGCCCCTTTCGCAGACGATCTACAGGCGGGGTTGGCCACGACACTGTCGTGGCCAA
>DKKP01000103.1:0-6650 GCA_002455335.1 Anaerolineales bacterium UBA6663
CGACGCAGCGGCGGGCGCAGGGCCTTCACCATCGAGGCCTATCAACCGCCGTTGTCGGTCGTGGTCGGCTGGTTGGCGCGCACGCCGGCGCTCGGGGTCAAGCTCTCGCCCGGCGTCGACCTCGCCGAGCTTGAGGCGCTGCAAGCCGAACGCGAGTTCATCTCGGTCGGGGGCGAGCTCAAGGAGTGCGTGTTGTGGTTCGGGCCGCTGGCGACGACGGGTTGGCGCGCCACGCTGCTCGGGCCCGGCGACGAAGTCGTCACCCTGGTCGGGTCGGGGCATGATCGCGACGTGATGGGGGCTGCCGCGCCGTTGGGCCAGGTCGGCACGGTGTTGTATGAGCCCGACCCGGCCGTGATCCGCGCCGGCAAGGTGCGCGCCCTGGCCGAGCAGCTCGGCGCGCGCCTGATCGACCCGACGATCGCGTACCTCACCGCCGATGTGCGCGTGTCTACGCCGTTGGCGCGAGCCTTCGCGATCGACGCCGTCTTCCCGTTCCAGCTCAAACGCCTGCGGCGATATCTGGTCGAGCACGGCATCGGCCGGGTCGTCGTCAAGAAACGCGGGTCGGCGATCACGCCTGAAGAACTGCAACGCCAGCTCAAGCTGAGCGGCGAGGGCCCCGAGGCCATCGTCTTCCTCACCCGCCAGGCCGGTGAGCCGGTGGCCCTCGTCGGCCGGCCGCACCCTGACCTCTGAGTTTGCTCACTCGACCGCCAGCGGCACGGCCCAATCGCCGATGCCGGAATGCATAACCAGATAGCTATCGTCGGGCGACCACAGGAGGCTGATGTTTTCCCTCGGCATCTGGCTCGTCAGGAGCACGGCCTCGCCGGCCGGCGAGGTCAGCCACAGGTTCCCAAGCCCATCCGCAAGGGCCAGACGCGTCCCGTCGTGAGACCAGACATGGCGCAGCACATGCTCTGAAGGCCAACTGGCGTATGCAGGGTCCGCAGCGTAACTTGGGTCGGTCAGCGCCCAGGCACCGACCTGCCTCCCGGTCGACCGCTGCCAGAACCGTCCGACGAAAGCGAAGGGCGTGGAGCGCTCCGGATCAGCCGCGATCACAAAGGCCCAGTCCATGTCGGCGCTCCAGTTCACGTCGAGGGCATCGCCGATGAGCGAGTCGACCTGTAGCGTCAGCGGATCGAGTGCCAGGAGCCCGACCGGCAGACCGTCCACCGTGTGGCTCACCGTCGTGCCCTGTCGGGCAACCAGGTACACCGTTCGGCTGTTCGCGCTCCAACCCGTCATCTTGAGAAAGAGCTGCGGCTGCGTGCTCAGGGCGATATCCTGCCGTGTCCGCAGGTCGTACAGCCGATAGGTCTTGTTCCCTCGATCCGGCAGGTTGTTCACATACGCGGTGGATGTCTGATCGAGGAACGCCCACCGCTGATCCTGGGACAGCGTAACGGCCTGGTGGTACACGCCATCGCCATTGGGCGCGCTAAACCACTCGAACAGGTACTGCCCATCTTAGACGTCGTAGTGCCATTGCGAATAGCGCGACCAACTCAGGAGGAGGTCGGGAGAGAGCCACTTGAGGATGGTGCCGGAGGCGCCCTGATTGACCGTGAACGTTGTGAGCAGTTGCCCGTTAAGGTCAAGCAATCCGACCACGGCGGTTCGGTTCTCCACCAGCCGCAGCACGATGGCCAGACGGCTCGCGTCGGGTGACCAGGCCGGAGCCGTGAACGGCGCCGCTTTGTAGCCCAGGTTCCTGGGCGTCGCATCGTCGATCGACCAGAGATAGGCGGTCTGATCGGCGCCGATGAGCGCCACGGCCGACTCGTCGGGCGCCCACTCCGCCTGAACCGGGCAACCCGGGCCGGGCCTCACCTCGTTGGACTCGTCAAGGGGCTGATGGATCAGTTCGCCGGTCTCAGCCCTGTGCAGCGCGGGATGTTCGTCGATGCAGTCGTAGGCGTATGTTCGCCGCGGTGAAAGGACCCGGCGATCGAGGCGGATCGTGTCGATCACATACGACGGGCGCTCGCCGCCTGAAAACGTGGCGATGATCTCGAATACCCCCAAATCGTCACTCGACTGCCCCAGGCGCAACTGCGACTCATTGAGCCAACCCAAATCAAAGCCCTGTGGCCTGGCCGTGAGATCCAGCACCGGCACCTCCCAGCCGATAGGCCGGGTTGGCTCGGGTGTCAGGGTGGGCGGCTCAAGATACGCTTTCGTCTCTGTCAGGGCCACGGCCGTGGACCGTGTGTCTGAGGTCGGCGCGCCGGGGGTTGCTGCGCTGCTCGGCTGTGGGCGCAGGCTGGGCGTGGGCTCGGGCGGTAGTGCGGCCGGGCGGTTCGCGCTGCATGCGCCGAGGAGCAGAGCCAGCAGCGATGATCCCAGATGACCGTGGAGCTTCATCGCAAAGCCTCCGTCAAAGGTATCCGGTGATCATACTCGATGGTCGTTACCTGTTATCCCGGGATGGTGGACACATGCTTGCTATGCTATTATCAAACTGTACCGTACAGTTTGATAAGGACGCACCGATGCCCCTCACCCAACGACCCTCACGCAAGCGGACGCTCATCCTGCAGACGGCACAGCGCCTGTTTCGCGACAGAGGCTTCGCCCAGACCTCGATGGACCTGGTGACCGCGGAGGCCGGGGTGTCGAAGCAGACTGTGTACGCCCATTTCTCGAGCAAAGACACGTTGTTTGTCGAGGTGCTGCGCGCCTTTCTAGAGGACGGCCTGGCCGGACCCTGGCCGTCGATCGCCAAGGACGCCACGCCGGCCGGGCTCGAACGGCAGCTTTGCGCGCTGGGCGCCAGGTTGTCCACCGCGTTGATGGATCCAGGCTATCTGGCCACGGTGCGCATGGCGATCGCCGAGATGCCGCGCATGCCGCAATTGGGCGAGTTGTTCAGCCAGGCCGTGCCCTATCGGGTGTTGACGCTCACTGCAGGGCTGTTCAAGGACGCAGCCGCCCGCGGCCTGGTGGCTGTCGCTGACCCGACCCTGGCGGCGCGGCTGTTCATCGGCCCATTCGTCGTCACAACGCTGATCGAGGGGCTGCTCAAGCCCAGCGCCAAACCGCGCCGGTTGTCGAAGCGCCAGATCGCGCAGATCGTGCGCATGGTCCTGGGCGGAATTCAGACAAGCGCCCGGGCGTAAGGAGCCTGCAGCATGTTGCCTCTCGGTCTCTCTTTTTTTGCCCTGCTATCGCTGTTGATGGGCTTCGGCGGGATCTATCTCGCCCTGGTGCCGGGCTTTCCCGTGTCCTGGCTGTACGTGCATGCGAAGACGCGTAAGCTCGTGAACTGGGGCCTGATGGTGGGCGCGATCGCATGGATCGTCGTTGTCGCTCAGGGCGGCGCGCTGCCGGATCCCGTCAGCCTTGGCGCGATCGGGGTGCTCGGGCTCGGAGTCTTGCTGGCGCATCGTCTGCATCAGGATGCCGTCTTTCAGGCCCTGACCGATCCGGCCATGGCGCAAGATCCGCTGACGCTCCCGCTCGACCCGGAACACCAGCTGGCGTTGATCGAGGTCGACGGCGTGACCCGCGCCTATCCGCTCGAGTACGTCATCCATCATCATGTGATCAACGACCACATCGGCCGGCGCCTGATCGCGCTCACATACTGTGCGATGTGTCGGACGATCATCGCCTTCGACGTCACCGAGATCGGCCCGCTCTACGTCGGATCGTTCAAGGACGCGAACATGATCGTGGCCGATCGCCAGACCGGGACCTTCTTCCAGCAGGCGACTTTCGAGTCGCTGATCGGCCCGCTTCATCCGGCTCGACTGACGCTGACGCACTACCAGGTCTTGCCGTGGAGCGCCGTGCGCCAGCTCCGGCCTATGCCGCAGGTGGTACACGTGACGTCGGCCGACCTGCGCGACTTCGAGCTGCCGATCCCAGGGCTGTGGCGTCGGATCATGGCGGGCGATGTCACGCCCGGTCTGGCGCGCCGACGCCACGACCCGCGTTTCTCACCGCGAACCCGGGTCATCGCGCTCGCCGGCCGGGGCGGGCAGGTTGTCGCGATCCCGAAAACCGAGGTCCTCGACGCAGGGGTGGTCGAACTGCCTGCATACGACGTCGTGCTCGTCGCGCACGGTCAGAGCGTCAACGGCTTTCACCGCCGGTCTGTCGGCCAGGCCTTGCAGATTGACCCGGCCGGCGCCCTGCACGACGCGCTGAGCGGCACCACGTGGGATCCGCGTGGCAAATACTCGAGCGGGCCGCGGGCTTCGGACCTCGAGCCGATCGTCTTGTCGGATGAGTTCTGGTTCGCGTGGCGGTTCTTCCACCCCGATGGGCAGGTCATCCGGATCTCGTCGCTCCCGCCGGTTTCGGATATACCCGAAAAGGGTGCTATCATAGCCGCGCACACCGAGCGAAAGGGACGCTGATGCGCCAAGAGATCCTCACCTGGACCCAGGTCGACCGCCTGATTGACGCGCTGTTGCCGCAGTTCCGCGGCAACTTCGACGCCATGATCATGATCACGCGCGGCGGCCTCGTGCCCGGCGGCATGATCTGCGAGGCGCTCGACATCCGCAACGTGCTCACGGCGGCCGTCGACTTCCCGGCCGACCTGGGTACGGCCAAACTCATGGTCTGGCCGACCTTCCTTCAGTTCCCCGATGATTCGCTGCTCACAGGTCGCCGCGTGCTCGTCGTCGACGACGTCTGGGGCAGCGGGCGTACGATCACGGCCGTCAAGAACCGGGTCGAAGCCGCCGGAGGCACGCCCGAGTTGTGCGTCCTTCACTACAACCCGCAACGCTCGCTCTTCACAAAGGCCCTGCCGACCTACTACGCGGCCTTCACCGACGCCTATATCATCTTCCCCTGGGAGATCGATCGCGGCGGCCCCGAGGGCGTCTCGGTCAACCCGGCCGGGCCACTCGAGACGAACTGAGCCTTCAGGCCAGGCCTGCGCTGCTGCGCCCCCTCTGGCGCCGTTTCATCCGTTGCTGCCGGTCCTGAACTTCCAGTGGGCCCACGGCGCGGTCTGCCTGAGTTGTTAAGCCTTCTTATCGAATGTTATAGTACAAAGGCGCCTATTAAGATCAGGTCGCTGCTATATTAACCTCCACATTGCCAGGCACTCGAGTAAGGATGGGGTTATGTCAGCTTCGAGCCTTCGATTGGGGATTGCGCTGCTTGGGGCAGCCACCGGGATTATCCATCTGGTGGTTCTGAACCTGCGCCTGATGAGCGCCGGCTTTGGCTTCGACATCCCTTTTACGCTCAATGGTTTGGGGTTCCTGGCGCTGAGCGCCGTGACAGTCTGGCGCCCCGGTTTTCTGGCCGGCCGTGAGGCCTTGATCCGTTGGGGCTTCATCGGCTTCACGGTGGTCACGATCGTGGCCTGGTTCATCCTCGGTGACATGGCCGACGTGCTTGGTTGGGTTACCAAGCTGATCGAAGTGGCGCTGCTTGTGTTGTTGTTCCTTGAGGGTCGCCGAACGACGGCTTGATCTGTCGTTACCCCTCTTTTCTATCCTTAGCCTCGACGGAGGTGATATGCCCGCACCCAAGACAACCACCGGCGTTCAGATCGAGCGCATGGTCCTGACGCGTCTGCCCACCGACGCCGGCGACTTTCGGCTCGCGCTCTACCACAACACGCTCGACGACAAGGAGCACCTGGCGCTTGTGCTCGGCGAGCCGCGCGGTCGCTCCGATGTGCTCGTGCGCGTGCACTCCGAGTGCTTCACCGGCGACGTGCTTGGCTCACAACGCTGCGACTGCGGCGAGCAGCTGCAGCGCTCGATGCACCTGATGGCGCACGAGGGCCAGGGCATCCTGCTCTACCTGCGCCAAGAAGGGCGCGGCATCGGCCTGCTCGACAAGCTCCGCGCGTATAATCTGCAGGATCAGGGGTACGACACGGTCGAGGCCAACTTGGCGTTGGGCCATCAAGCCGACGAGCGCGATTACACGGTCGCCGCATTGATCCTGCGCGATTGGGGCGTCCGCTCGATCCGGCTGCTAACCAACAACCCGCTGAAGATCGACAGCCTGCGCGCGCTCGGCGTGAACGTCACCGGGCGCGTCCCGCTGGCGCCGACGTTCACGCCCAACAACACCGGCTATCTGCGGACCAAGGTCGAGCGTATGCGCCACCTGCTGCAGCTCCCGGTCTGAGGCACTCACCCGACCGCGCCCCCTGGCGCTTACGATGACTCGCCCGCGTGTCACGGTTTCGTATGCCCAGAGCCTCGACGGCTGCCCAACNNATTGCCTCGCGGCGGCCGTCGAAGCGCCATTGGCGCTGAGCGGCCCCGAGGCGTTACGCTTCACGCACCAACTCCGCGCCACGCACGCCGCGATCCTGGTCGGCATCGGCACCGTGTTGGCCGATGACCCCCAGCTGACCGTGCGCCTGGTCGACGGCGTCCACCCGCAGCCGGTCGTGCTCGACAGCCAGCTGCGCCTCCCGCTCGCTGCCCGATTGCTCAAGCACCCGCCCCATCGTCCGTTGATCGTCACCGGGCCGCAATCCTCAGAGCCGCGCCGCCGCGCGCTCGAGGAGGCCGGCGCGCGCGTGGTGCGCGCACCGCTTGACGCGAACGGCCGGATCCAGCTCAAGACCGCGCTCGGCCTGCTCCGCAGCCTTGGGATCGAGAGCCTGATGGTCGAGGGCGGCGCGCGCGTGATCACGGCCTTCCTGGCCGAGA
>DKKP01000103.1:6661-6838 GCA_002455335.1 Anaerolineales bacterium UBA6663
CGAGGAGCCGCTGACCGAGCCTGGCCCGGGCACGGTGCGCGTCGATGTCCGCGCTTCGGCGATCAGCCCGGGCACCGAGATGCTGGTCTATCGCGGCGAGTTCCCGGCCGAGCTCGCGCTCGACGCCACGTTGACCGCGTTGGGCGGCGGGTTCCGCTATCCGGTGCGCTACGGCTG
>DKKP01000103.1:6868-9122 GCA_002455335.1 Anaerolineales bacterium UBA6663
CGCGCGTGGCCGTCTTTGGCCAGGGCGTGGTCGGGCTGCTGACGCTGGCGCTGCTCGCGCGTCTGCCGCTGACGACGCTTGTGGCGCTCGATCGCTGGCCGGCCCGGCGCGCCCGCGCACTCACCCTCGGCGCCACGGAGACGCTCGACCCGATCGAGGCTGAGACGCCGGCCCGGCTGCGCGCGCTGTGCGGGGCCGAAGACGGCGAGGACCCGTCTGGATTTGACCTGCTCTACGAGCTCTCAGGCGCGCCGGTCGCGCTCGACCAGGCGATCGCCGCCGCCGCCTTCGATGGCCGGATCGTGGTCGGGTCCTGGTACGGCGCCAAGCCAGCCACGCTCGATCTCGGACGCCGTTTCCATCGCGCCAGGGTCCGTTTGATCAGCAGCCAGGTCAGCACGCTCACGCCGGCGCTGGCCGGGCGCTGGAACAAGAAACGCCGGCTCGACGTCGCCTGGCGCCAGATCGCGACGCTGCGGCCCGCGCAGCTCATCACGCAGCGCCTGCCGCTGGAACAGGCCGCCGCCGCTTACAACTTGATCGATACCGATCCGGACACCTGTCTGCAGGTGATCCTGACGTATGGGGGAGCCCACTGATGTACACCGTTGCCGTCAAACGCGATTTCGTCGCCCAGCACTACCTCATCGGCGGAGACTGGGGGGCCGAGAACACCCTGCATTCGCACCACTACGTCCTTGAGGTGCAGCTCGAAGGCGATCGGCTCGATCGGCATGGCTATCTCGTCGATATCGTCGAGATCGAGCAGGCGCTCGACGCGCTTGTGGCCGGCTATCGCGATCACGTGCTCAACGACCTGCCCGAGTTCATCGGGCTCAACCCGAGCATCGAGCACTTCAGCCGCCTCACGGCCGAGCAACTCGCTTCGCGGATCAGCGCCGGAACGCTGACGGCCCTGGTCGTCAAGATCTGGGAGAACGAGATCGCCTGGGCCGCGTATCGCCTGCTGCTGCGCAAGCCGGCCTGATCGGGCGCGCCGTGCGTCTCGCGCTCGTCATCTACGGCTCGCTGGAGACGCTCTCCGGCGGCTATCTATACGACAGACGTCTCGTCGCGCACTTGCGCGCACAGGGCGACCACGTCGACGTGATCTCGCTACCCTGGCGCAATTACGGGCGCCATCTGTTCGACAACCTCTCGATCGATCTGCGCAACCGGCTGTCGAGTGAGGCCTGGGACCTGATCCTCCAGGACGAGCTCAATCACCCTTCGCTCTTCGCCCTGAACCGTGCGCTGCCCGCACGACCGCCGCGCGTCGCCATCATCCATCACTTGCGTTGCAGCGAGGATCGGCCACCCTGGCAGAACGCGCTCTATCGCCTCGTCGAGCGGCGCTATCTGCGCGGCGTGCAGGCCGCCGTCTACAACAGCCGGACCACGCGCGCTGTGGCTGCCGCCGTCGCGGGGCGTGAGCTCCCGGGCGTCGTGGCCTACCCGGCCGGCGATCGTTTCGGCCCCGGGCCAGGCGAGGCCCGGGTGCTGGCGCGGGCCGGCGAGCCGGGTCCGTTGCGGCTGCTCTTCCTCGGCAACCTGATCGCGCGCAAGGGCCTGCACACGTTGCTCNNCCGGCGCCAGACGACGCGGTGCGCGCCGCGCTCGAAGCGCATCAGGCGCTTGTGGTGCCGTCGTCGTATGAAGGGTTTGGGATCGCGTACCTCGAGGCGTTGCGCTTCGGACTGCCGGTGTTGGCCACCACGGCCGGCGCCGCCCCGGAGTTGATCACGCACGATCGCGAAGGCGCGCTTGTGCCGCCGAACGATGCCGAGTCGATCGCGGCCGTACTCACGCGCTGGGCTCGTGATCGCGCGCATCTGGCCGAGCTCAGCCGCGCCGCCCGCCGCCGCGCCCTGGCCTTCCCGACCTGGCACGAAACCGCCGCCACGATCCGCGCCTATCTGCTTGGGCTGGCGGCCTGACGGCGTCGATCTACACCACCCCACGCATCACGAGCGCGTAGTCGGTCGGCGGCTCCGTGATCAGGCGCGTCATCTCGGCGCGCACAGCGGCGTGCAGATCGGGCGTCTCGGCCGCGACGATCGGTTTGCCAAGCGCGACGCGGATGTGGACGCCGCGGTAGCCGGGCCACATGATCTGGATCGTGGCGGCCATTCGTTCGCGGCCGCGCGGGGTCCGTCGCATCCGGGTGAGTAGATGGTTCTGCGCGCCGGCCGCGACCGTGCCGCGCACAAGCGTCGGCACGACCACGGCGCCCGGCGTGCGCCGCGCGAACAGC
>DKKP01000157.1 GCA_002455335.1 Anaerolineales bacterium UBA6663
TAGTCGTAGTAGGAGACGAAGTACTCGACCGCGTTCTCGGGGAAGAACTCCTTGAACTCGCTGTAGAGCTGGGCGGCCAGGGTCTTGTTGTGGGCGATGACCAGGGCCGGGCGCTGGATGCGCTGGACGACATTGGCGACCGTGAAGGTCTTGCCGGTGCCTGTGGCGCCGAGGAGCACCTGGCTCTTGAGCCCCTGCTGGACGCCCGTGGTGAGCTGGTCGATGGCGACGGGCTGATCGCCGGTCGGCTGATACGGCGCGTGGAGTCTGAAGTCCATGGGGCCTCCGATGCAGCCCGCGGCTGCGCATAGCCATTCACGGGTGATGACGCCAATAGAACATTTATTTTATCATGGAGGCGTCCACGCAGCCCCACACACTTGGGCACACGCGTCAGTCGTCAGTCGTCGGCGCCGACCTCAATCGTTATCGTCGTCATCGTCGACATCGTCATCGTCGACCGAGTCTGTGTCGTCGTCGTCGGGTTCACCGTCGGATCCGCCACCCGGCCCAGAGTTGTCGCCGTCGTCGTCGGAGCTGCTCCCGGAGCCGGAGTTGTCGTCGTCACCCGAGTCGCGCTGGCCGCCATGATCATCGGGCGTGGCCTGGATGACCGGCGCCGGCACGGTCGGGTCCGCCGAAGGCAGTGGGACTGTCGGAGCAAGCGTTGGGGCCGTGCTGGCAGTGGCGGCTGCCGGCGGCGCGACTGTCATGGGCTGAGGCGTCGCCGAAGTCTGTTCCGTTGCCGTCGACTCGATGGTCGTTGTCGGGGTGAGCGCCGTGATTTGATCGACCAGACCGGGCTCCATGAAGCTGAAGCGGCCCATCTCGAGCTCGATCCGCGCACGTTCGGCAGCATCGTCGGCCAGGCCGAGCTGGAACTCGAGCGCCTGTTCACGCAGTGGATGGAGCAGGTCGCCAGGCCGGCTTCCGGCGGCGGCATCAAGGGTCACCGAGGCCAACGCCCAAAGGCTGGCCGCCGTCACGGCAGCGGCCGGGAGGGCGAGCAGCACAAGCCGTGGGTGGAGCAGCGGTTTCAGTTGCTTCGACATGGGTTCGTCTCCGATTCTAGGGTTGGTCAGCGGTCAATTGCCGGGCGGCCTGCGCCCCCCACGTCCCATCTGGGTCAAGGATCAAGACCGCTTCAAAGGCAGCGCGAAGCCGTCGCCGCCGCCGCCGGCCGTCACCACGACCAGGGGCTGATCGCGCAGGCCAAGCTCCCGACGGACCTCGCTCGTTGTGCGGTCGATCTCTTCGGTGTCGCGTCCGAGATAGCCGCACGCCACAAGCTTGCGTCGCGCCACCGGGCTCAACCCGTAAGCCGCCGCCGCGTCGAACACCTCTGGATCGCCGTAATACAGGATCCGATCGTAGACCTCGGTATGCAGACGCGGCACGTCCCACTCAGCCCATTCGCGCGCCGTGGTCGCCGGATCATCCTCGATATCGCGCATACCGAGGACGAGCTGCGTGCCGGGCAGCCAGGTCTTGACATGGCGCAAGAGCGGCAGGAGTTCGCCCTGGACACCGGCCGGAGCTTTGTCGACAAGGACGAGATCCGGCGCAAACGAGGTCAACGCGTCGAGCAACAGACGCTCACGCCAACGGAGCGTTTCAGCCAGCGAGAGCGGCAGCGCGCGCGCTGTGTATCTGCCTGATGAGCGCTTGCTGAGGGCCGGCAGCTTGAGAAGGTCGAGCTGGCGTGGGAGGCTGAACGCGCCGGCGACCATCGAGCCCGTCAGCAGCAGCTGGTGCGCATTGGGCAGATCGGCGGCGAGCTGGTGACTGATCGCCAGAGTCCGGCGTAGATGCCCGAGGCCAAAGGTGTCGTGCGAGTAGAGCAGCAATCTGGGTTTCTTCCGGCTCATGGCGCAATTACGCCCCTTCTTGTCCGATATGAGCAATAGTCGTTCAAGGCCCCTCGAAAGTTACGCCGTTCATTCAACACTCATCTTTGCGGCGCTGAAGCGGGCTCAGGCGAAAGGCGAAAAACCAGCCCGCGCCACGAGGCCGAGACACTTGAGGACCTTTACGGCGTTTCAACAGCCCGTTTAGCCCTGCTTTATGGCATGTCTGCGAGCGATCCCTATACTCATAACGTCAGCCGCAAGCAATCAACCGAGGAGCTACCGATGTCTGCCACCCTGATCCGCTCGACCCTGAACTGGCGCAACCTGATGGTGGTTTACGTGCTGAGCTTCAGCTTTATTTGGGGGCTGGCGGTCGGCGCGTCGGGCGGCAACTGGCGCCCGATGGCCTTCGTCGGTGCTGTGGAACGCGCCGCGACGTTGGGGTTGGACCTGGCGGGGATCCAGGTGATGTCGGCCGCTGCTTACGTGCGCGGTCCGGTGGCCAAGGGTGTGCCCGTGACCTCGGCGGCCGCGGCTGTCGAAACATTGGCCCTGACGTTTGGTTCTGAGCCCGAATACAAGCCGTTCGTGGCGGCGCAACCGCTTGACCCGATCCGGGTGGCTGTGGATCGGCTGGCGCTTGACTGAGTGACCTCGATCCGGTCGCTGGATTGCCCTACATCCACGCGGCCAGGATCTCTCGTTCTCTCCTCTTCTCCTCTCGGATGAACACGGCCTGGCGTCACTGCCAGGCCGTGTTCATTAAGCAGCACGTGGGTTTCGATTGAGGTAACTCAGCGTCAACGAGAGAGCTCGGCGACAACGGGGCGCCCCGATGGTCGGAGCGCCCCGTTATCGCAAGCCGTGCCGCTGACTGAGCGGAGACTCAGATCAGATAGATGGGATTGCTGAAGATCCAGCCGCGCGCCTGGCCGAGGTGGTTCCGCCAGGCTTCGACGCGGATGGCGCCTGTGGTGCGGGCCGGCAAGATCTGGGTGGCGCTTGTGACGTCCTTCCATGACCCGATCTCCACGCCGTTGTGGATCATGCGGATCTGACACGGCGCAGGTGCGACAACCTGCAGCGTGACGCCGGCGCGATTATCGACGACCGATCCCATGCCCTGGCTTGCGCGCTCGTGGTGGCAGGTGAAGCGGAAGCCGCGTGTCGTGCCAATGCCGTCATATCCGACAAAGCAACTGCCCGCGCCCAGCGCCTCGGTAACGGCCAGTCGATCGGGGCCGAACTCGCCGGAGAGTTCGTGCGACGTCAGGATGTGGGTGTTGATCTGCCGAAAGAGAAACTCGTACGGGAACAAGACCCGACGGAGCCCCCAATACGCGTACTCGAGGCCATGTGCGTCGGCGTTGCCGATCCCGACGACATGTTGGCCTGCCACAAGGAGTTCATCCCACTTCGCCAGGACTTCGGGCCGTGGGCTGACGAGCCCGAGCTCGGGCTTGAACGCATACTGCACGGCCGCCTGGCGCGACGTCAGAAGCCCGGCCCAGCTCGACATGTAGTTCCAGATCTCGAGCCCGGTGAAGCCCGTGACCTGCCAGTCGACCCACGAGATCTCTTCGTAGTCGAAGAGCGGCACGTTGCTGTCGAAGGGATGAGCCAGAAAAGCGAGGCCGCCTGCCTGACTGACTGCGTCGATCAGACTCTGCGGGTTTGGGGCGAAGGCTGCAAGTTCTCGGCGGGCGTTGTAGACGAGCAGGTGGTTGCGCTGCGGCTGCCGGCTTGCATCGTGAACCTCTTCGCCCACGAGGACGAGCAGTCGCTTGTCGCCGGCCGAATAGTAGCGCTCAGGCCCGTCGACCCAGACGTTGTGGTCCGTGACGCAAATGATGTCAAGCCCGGCGCGCAAGGCGGCCGCCGCGATCTCGTCGTGATACCACGTCCCATCGGAATAGGGCGTGTGCATGTGTAGATTGGCGACGTACTCGTGGGACACGGGTGCGGCTCCGTGGGGCTGCTAGAGCAGGCTGGGTTGATCTGGCGCTTCTGGCCCGGCCCAGCCGAAGCGTTTGAGGTCGACACGGTCGCGCTCATCGAACGTCACCCCTTCACGCTCGAGCAGTTGACGCTGGACGGCTGGGCCGAGCCCTGGGCGCGGGCTGACCTTTCCCTGGCTGTTGATCACGCGCTGCCATGGGACGTCATCGGGCGCGTTGGCCATGGCCCCTCCGACCCAGATCGCGGACGCCCGCAGATACTGATCCAACGGCACCCGCATCGGTGGTGGGATGAGATGGCCGATCTGGCCGTATGTCATGACCCGACCCCTGGGGATCACGCGTACGATGGCGTAAACCTGTTCGGCAAAGGCTCTGGGGTCGGGGGGTGCTGAGAATCGCATGGATCAATGTCGAGTATACAGTACGCGCCGGGGGCGGTCCCCCTTGGCAAACGGGGGTATAACCCGAGACGCGTGAGAGCGCTTTCTGGCGCCGGATTTGGCACAGTCAGGGCGTATAATGCTCTGCCAATGAAACCTAGCCGATCCCTGTGGGCGCTGGGCAGCGTCGCGAGCCTGCTGGTTGCCTGCGCGGTCCAGCCCATGACGCCTGACCCTGCCCAGCTGGCTGCAGCAGCGGAGGTCGCATTCGCCGGCCCGGTCGTGGCGACTTCGACGGCTCGACAACCTGCCCCAGTGGTGCAGGTCTCCACGGCTGCGCCAACGGCCCACATCGCCCAAGGGCCGACCGCCACACCCCCATTGCCGACGCCGATCCCGTATCTCACACCGACGCCGATCACGCCCACGGCCGAACCACAGGTGGAGGCCCCGGCCGCCGTAGCGCAACGCCCGGCGGTACAACTCGTCGCGCCCGTCGCGACGGCGACCGTCGTCGTCGCTGTCGAGCCCGAGCCAACCGTGGCCGCCGTCGTCGAGAGCGCGCCGACCGCGACAGCCGTCACGGCTGCGGTCGCGCCTGCGCCCGGCGACGCATACGCCGCGGCGCTTTACATGGTCGATCTGATCAATGTGCAGCGGTCGGCCGCCGGTTTGTGGCCGCTCGTTGCGGACGGCCTGTTGATGAGTGTGGCGCAGGGCCGTGTTGATGATATGGTTGCGCGAGGGTATACAGGCCATGACGATCCGGTCACAGGCGAATCGCTCGGTCGCAAGATGATGCAAGCCGCCGGGTTCACGAGCAATTTTCTGGGCGAGAACTGGTACGGTACGATCCAGCAACCGCCATCGAACGTTGAGATCGCCATGAACTGGTTTATGACTGATCCGCCGCATGCGCGTAACATCTTGAGCTCGAACTACGCCTACGTCGGCGTGGGACTGGCGCACAACGGCCGCCAATGGCTGATCGTGCAGAACTTCGCGGGGTTGAATTAGGCCATGGTCCATTACCTCTCGAACAAGGAGCTTGCCGATATCTTCGCCCGCATCGGGGATCTGCTCGAGATCAAGGGCGAGGTGATCTACAAGATCCTGGCGTATCGCAAAGCCGCTGACACGATCCGTGAACACACCCGTCCGGTGAAGGACGTCTGGCGGGAAGGCGGGCTGCGCGAGATCCCGGGTGTGGGCCAGGCCATCGCCGAGAAGATCGATGAGTTGTTGACCACAGGGAAACTTGCCTTTCTCGAGAAACTCCAGACCGAAGTGCCGGCCAGCCTGACCGAGTTGCTCCAGGTGCCCGATCTGGGGCCAAAACGGGTGGCGCTCGTCTGGAAGAAGCTCGGCGTGACCACCCTGGCCGAGCTCGAACGCGCGGCGCGGGCCGGTGAATTGCGCGGCCTGGCCGGGATGGGCGAGAAGTCGGAGGCCAAGATCCTGCTCGGGATCGAGAGCCTCAAGCGCGCGACCGGGCGCGTGCCGTTGGGCAAGGCCTGGCCCGTGGCGCTTGAGATCCTGCGCATCCTGCGTGCGTTGCCGGGCGTGAGCGCCGCCGAGTCTGCTGGGAGCCTGCGCCGGGGTCGTTCGACGATCGGCGATCTGGACTTCATTGTGGCGGCCGTCGACTCGCGGCCGGTGATGGCGACCTTCATGACTTTGCCTCTCGTAGCGCGGGTGCTCGGGCAGGGGCCGACAAAGACCTCGGTCGTGCTCGAAAACGGCTTGCAGGCGGATCTGCGGGTTCTGCCGCCTGAGCGATTCGGCACGCTGCTGCAGTACTTCACCGGTAGCAAGGACCACAACGTGCGTCTGCGCGAGCTGGCGCAGAGCCACGGGCTCTCGCTCAACGAGCACGCGCTCGTCGCGGTCGATGGGCGCGAGACGCTGTGCGCGACCGAGGCCGACGTCTATCGAGCGCTTGGGCTGCCGTATATCCCGCCTGAATTACGCGAGGATCGCGGCGAGCTCCAGGCTGCGCGCGACGGCAAACTCCCCAGATTGATCGAGCTGCGTGACCTGCAAAGCGACCTGCACACGCACAGCACCTGGAGCGACGGCAAGGCCAGCGTGCTCGAGATGGCGCAAGCGGCCCGGGTCAACGGGCTCAAGTGCCTGGCGGTCACCGATCACAGCCACGGCCTTGGGGTGACCAATGGGCTCACCCCCGAACGGCTGCGTGCTCAGCGCCGCGAGATCGATGCTGCTCAGGCGCAGCTTGGCGCTGGATTCGTCTTGTTGCAGGGCTCTGAGGTCGAGATCAAGGCCGATGGCACGCTGGACTTCACCGACGATGTGCTCGGCGACCTGGATATCGTCGTTGCTTCCTTGCACACCGCGCTAGGGCAGGAGCGCGAAAAGATCACCGAGCGGCTCCTGAATGCCGTGCGCAATCACAACGTCGATATCATCGGCCATCCGACGGGGCGTCGGTTGCCCAATCGCGACGGCGCCGATCTGGACCTCGAAGCCGTGTTCAAAGCCGCCGCCGAATCGGGTGTCGCGCTCGAGATCAACGCCAACCCTGAGCGTCTCGATCTCGACGATGTCTATGCCCGGCGCGCGCTCGAGCTTGGTTGTCTGCTGGCGATCAACACCGACGCCCACGGGGTCGATTGGTTTGGTCATGCGCAGTACGGTGTGGTGACGGCGCGGCGCGCCTGGGCCACAAGCGATCGCGTCATCAACACCTGGCCTGTCGAGAAGTTGCTCAGCTGGCTCGACGAGCGCGATCGACGGCGAGGCGCCGGTTCACGCGTTGGCGAGTTGCACAGCCCGCAGGCCCACGCGTCCGCCAGCGAGCCGCCGGCGAAGAAACCATCCGGCTCCAAACGCCCTGCCGCAAAACCGGCAGGCAGCAAAGAAGGCTCGTCCGGCGCAACACCCCGGAGCGCGACGAAGACGACGGATGCCGGAACGAGCCGGCCGAAGAAAAAGCCCAAAGCGCGGGCCGACCGGCCGGCAGCGCCGAGTGCCTTGCCAGGGCACAAGCCGACCTCCAAGCCGGGTCGCAGCAGTCGCTGATCCTGGAGGCTCCTGATGTCGGGTGACGCTGTCCCCGCCGATGCCGCCCTGACCCTGCTCGTGGCCCGGGCGTTTTCGGGGGCGGATTCTTCCGATGCACAGGCGATCCTGACAGCCGCACGACGCGCGTCCTATCCTGACGGCGCCCATCTTTGCCGCGAAGGCGAGCCCGCCGACACTTTCTTCCTGATCATCCAGGGCGCTGTTGTCTTGACGCAGCATCTGGGCGAGACCACCCGGACCGTGGCGGTGCGTGAAGCCGGTGAGTTCTTCGGCGAAATGGGCGTGCTCGAGGGCGCGCCGCGCTCCGCGACGGCAACGGCCGTGGGCCAGGTCATCGTGCTCGAGGTGGGCGAAACGGCGTTCCGGCGGATCCTGGCCGATCGACCCGGGCTGGCGCTCGCGATTGTGCGGGGCCTTGTGGCCAATGTGCGCGCCGCCGATCGTGGGGCCCTTGTCGAACTGCAATCGGCCAATCTCGCGTTGCGCTCGGCGCTCGAGTCGGTGCATGCCGCGCAAGCTGCGCTCCTCCAAAAGGAACGGCTCGAGCACGAACTCGAGATCGCGGGACGTGTCCAGCGCAGCCTGCTGCCCGCCAGCTTTGAGCCGCTCTTGGGTTTTGAGTTCGCCGGACGCAATCAGCCCGCCCGCCACGTCGGCGGCGACCTGTATGATGTCATTCGCCTCGGGGGAGGCCGGGTGGCTTTGGTCATGGCTGACGTCTCCGACAAGGGCGTTCAGGCGGCCCTGTTCATGGCCGTGACGCGAACGCTCTTCCTGGCGCATGCCACACACGGCGATGGGCCGGCGGCCGTGGCGGAGCGCGTGCATGCCGGCCTGCGCGAGATCGCGCCAGAGTCGGATATGTTCGTCACGGCGTTCTACGGCGAATTGGATACAGCCACGGGCGAGCTGGGTTACGTGCGCGCCGGCCATCCGGAGGCGCTGTTGCTTGGCCCGGACGGCAGTTGGGCGCGTCTCAGTGCCCGGGGCCGCTTCCTCGGCGCGCTTGACGGTTTCGCGGTCGAGGCACGCATCGCGGCATTTCCGCTCGGGGGCGTGCTCGTTGCCTACAGCGATGGGCTGACCGATGCGCTCGACGCTTCAGGCGTGGCATTTCCTCTCGGCGGGCTGATGTCGGTTGTCGAAGCCCATCGGCATAGGCCGGCGGCGGACATCGCCGACGCCGTGTTGGATGCCGTCGATCGCCACCGCGGCGACAGCCCCGTGACCGACGATCTCTCGATCCTCGTGGTGCGTCGAGCCGCAATTCCCGACTGACTTGCGGCTCGAAACTGGGCCTGACAACGCGCCCGCGAACACGCCTCCGCCCCTGTTCGCGGCGTTCAGCGTTTCATGCGACAATCAACGAATGTCTGCTCCCCGTGCGTCGGCCGGGTACGTGCCCTGGTGGCTGCTTTTTGTGGTCGCCGCGGCCTTTGCGTTTGGCGCTGCTATCCTGGCCGGGATCGCGGTCAGCACCCGGGCGGCGGATCTGCCGCGCGCGACTGCGACAGCGCGCATGATCGTCGAGACCGTTGCGCCAGCGGGTTCGCTCCCAACGCCTTTCGTCGCGCCGCCGACCGAGACACCAGCCGGAGGGCCGACCCCGACGATCGTCAACGAGATCCTGCCGACACTGTCGGCCGGGGTCCCCGCGATCGGGGGGTATGTGCAGGTCGTGGGCACCGGCGACATCGGCTTCCTGAATCTGCGGGCCGAGGCCGGGCGCTCGTCGGCCGTCAATTATCTGGCGCTCGAGCGCGAGGTCTTCCAGGTGCAGGCCGGGCCGGTCGAGGCTGACGGCCTTGTGTGGTGGTTCCTGGTCGACCCGGCCACCGGCACACGCAACGGTTGGGGCGCCCAGAACTATCTCTCCGTGGTTGCCGGCCCGTAGGGCCACCGATTCGCTATGTCCAAACCCAAACACATCACACTTGATCGAACTCAGAAGCGTCTCGTCATCCAATGGGCCGACGGCGCGACCTGCGACTATGCCTTGAACGTTCTGCGCGAAGCCTGCCCATGCGCCGACTGTCGGGGCGGGCACGAGAATATGGGCAAGCCGCCGGATATCGACAACTTGTTGATGATCCCGCTGGCGCGCACGAAGAGCTATGAGGTCGCGAAGCTCGAGCCAGTCGGCCATTATGCGATCCGACCAACCTGGACCGACGGCCACGACGCCGGGATCTACACCTGGCCGTACCTGCGTGAGCTCTGCGACGGGCTCGAGGCCAAGGCCGGGCGCGACAATCGCTATCACCCAATCGGCGGCGACGCCGCCCGGCCTGACTCCCAGTAGTCGCTCAAGCCTGTGAAACGTCGTTAGGCCGTGGTGCCCGGTGGTCGGGCATCGCGGTTCGAATGGTGCCACGAACATGCCGAAGAAACCGATAACGCCTGAAGACCTGTATCAATTGAAGCACGTCGAAGATCCGCAGATCAGCCCCGACGGCCGTTGGGTCGCCTATGTGGTGCGTACGCTCGACAGGCTCGAGAACGCCTATCTCCGCCATATCTGGCTGCACGACCTGACGGCGCCCGAGCGCGAGCCGCGGCAATTCACGTTCGGAGCCAAATCTGACCTGGCGCCGCGTTGGCGTCCAGACAGTCGAGCCCTGGCTTTCGTCTCGTTGCGCGCCGGAAAGCCTCAGATCTATCTGATCTCGCTCGAGGGCGGTGAGGCCCAGGCGCTGACGACCCGGGCCAATGGCGCCACGCACCCGACCTGGAGCCCGGATGGAACACAGTTGGCGTTCCTATCGGAGGTCAATGCAGCCGAGCGCGCCGCCGAGGACGAGGGCAAACCGGCGCCGGCGGCCGAAGATGCGCTCGGGGCGCGGCATGCGCGCGAGCGTCAGGAAGAAGAAGAGAAACGTAAGGCTGACCCGCGCGTCATCACGGCGTTGCCCTATCGCACCGGAACCACGTACTACGACGATCGGCATCGACATATTTACGTGATGGCCGTAAGCGCGACGGGTGTGACTGGCACCGCCCGCCGGATCACCGATGGCGAGCAAAGCTACGAGCACATCGAGTGGTTCCCGGATGGGCTTGCCATCCTCTCGAGCCAATCGGCCCGCCCGGCAAGCGATCCCTGGTTCTACATTCGGACAGTTCGTCTGGCGACTCGCGGCCCGCGCAAGCAGGTCTTCCTAACACGACCGGGATTCGAGTACAACGACCCGCGCGTGAGCCCCGACGGTCGTTGGATCGCAGCGGTCCGGCAGCCCGAGGACGGTTCGTTTGGTACTCCCGCGCGGCTCGTGGTCTTTCCGGCCCGCGGCGGGGCTGTGGTCGAGCGTGCTGTCGAACTCGACCGCATCCCAGGCGCGTTGTGCTGGTCGGCAGACGGCAAGCGCGTGTACTTTCTAGTCGAAGACCGCGGCGACACCGGCCTGTATAGCGTCGCGGCGCTCGAGGGGCCGGCGCGACGCGAGATCGGTGGGCGCCGGTTGCTGATGGGCTACAGCCTTTCTCGCTCAGGCAAGGTCGCGTTTGCCGCCCATACACCGGCTGGCCCGGCGGATCTGCATGTGTGTGAGCCCGGCGGAAAGCGCGAGCGCCAGGTGACTGATGTCAATCGCGACTGGCGCGCCGAGCACGCCGTGGCCTCGATCGAAGAGATCTGGCACGACGCGCCTGATGGCCGCAAGATCCAGGGCTGGTTTATCCGGCCTCCTGGGAAGCCGGCACGCGAGCGTGTGCCGCTCGTGCTCAATATGCACGGCGGGCCCTGGGTGATGTGGGGCCCATCGATCCCCGAGGTCTGGTTCGAGATGCAGGTGCACGCGGCCGCCGGCTATGCCGTGTACTACTGCAACCCCCGCGGGTCGCTGGGCTACGGCGGCGAACACGCCCTACGCATCCACAACGATTGGGGCGACCATGTCATGCACGACATCCTCTCGGGCCTCGACCACGTCGTGGCGCGCGGCGGGGTCGACCCCAAGCGCATGGCCGTGACGGGCGGCAGCTATGCCGGCTACATGACGGCCTGGATCATCGGGCACGATCAGCGCTTCACCTGCGCCTGGGCGCAGCGTGGTCTGTACAACCTGACCTCGTTCTTCGGCACCAGCGACATCCCGCAGCTCATCGAGCGCGAGTTTAACGCGCGCGGCTTCGAGGATATCGAGCGGCTGTGGAGCCAGTCGCCGCTTGCGTATGTCGAGGCGATGAAGACGCCGCTTGTGATCGAGCATCAGGACAACGACTGGCGCTGCCCACCGTCTGAGGGTGAGCAACTCTATGCGGCGCTCAAGCGCCTTGACCGAGAGGTGACCTTGTTGCGCTACCCGCGCGAGGGCCACGAGATGACTCGCTCGGGCGAACCCGGACACCGGGTCGATCGGCTGAACCGAATGCTGGATTGGTTCAGCACGTATTGTGGGCCGAAGCGGAAGGGGCGGTAAGGCGAAGCAGGACGCGTCGAAAATGGCGAAGGCCGGAGGTCAGACTCCTCCGGCCTTCGCGTTTTGTTGCCTATTGCGGTGTTGTCGTGTCGACGGTCGGCGTGATGCCGGGCCCGGGGATCACGATGGTCGGCGTGGTGCCCTCGGGCGTGAAGATGATCTTGTCGGTCGGCTTGAGCGCCGAGGCGTTGGCCTGAGCGATCTGAAGTTGCAGATAGGCGGGGTTGGCTGCGTACAACTCGGCCAGCGCCAGTTGCTGGGCCAGGTCGGCGCGCGCCTTCTCCTCAGCCGCGTCGGCCAGAGCGCGGTTGATCTCGAGGTCCTGCTGGGCGGCCAACAACTCGTTGGCCTTCTCAGCCTCGATCACGGCCTGTTCGGCGCGCAGACGCTCCTGCTCGAGTTTGGCGAGCAGCGTTTGCTGGCGGGCCTCCTCCTGGATCCGGCTCTGTTCGACGCGGATCTCGCCCTCCTGCCGGGCCTGCTCGGCCAGCGCTTCCGCCTCGGCCTTGAGCTTGTCCTGCGCGGCCTTCTCGGTCGCTAGCCGCGAGGCCACGATCGAGTCGAGCGCGGCCTGGACCTCGGGCGAGAGCACCACCTCGGGCACGACCACGTTCGAGACCGTCAGGCCGTAGTTGTCGGCCAGGACGCTGGTTTCGTCGTCGATGCAGGTGCGCAGCTCGTCACGCGCCGTGCCGATGATGGCATCGTCGAACCGGCGTGAGCCGACGCAGACCTTCATCGCCTGTTGCACAAGCGACTTAGCGCGATCGAGCGCGACGTCATCGTCCAGATACACCTGGCTGTATTGCGCCCAATTCGCTAACAGGATGTCTTTCTGGGCGATCCCGGGTCGAAACAGGTCGCCGGTGACCACAAGACCGATGCGCTGCTTATCGGATGTGATGATCTCCTCGTCGCGGACGCTGAACGGCAGCGCGGCCACCGACACCCGCTTGAGCTCAACGTACAGCCCGACGTCGCTGTAGACGCCCGGGCCGACCACGTTCCTGACCTGGCCGCCCTGTAGCTGAAGTCCGACTTCGCCAGGTCCGATGGTTTCGAAGACATACAAGAACTGACCACCGACTGCGAACAGGACCGGGATAGCGACCAGGGCGATGAGCACGCCGAAGAAGAGATTGCGAACGAGCGGTGGGATCGAAAACGTACCTTTTCTCGGGGTCATAGAGTCGTCCTTTGTGTGCCGTGTGGGCTGATTGAGTGCATGTCGTCAATTCTACGAAGTTCGGGTGCAAAGGTCGCACCAAGCTGACATCCAGGCCCCCTGAGGACTGACATCGAGCCGATGACGCGCACCTGGGTTTCCGGTTAGGACTGGGCGTCTGCTTCACGCAGGTCGACGAACTTATAGCCGATTCCGCGCTCGGTCAGGATGTACTGCGGATGGGCCGGATCCTCTTCGAGTTTTTGGCGGAGGTAATTGATGTACAGCCGCAGGTAGTGGGTTTCTTCGCGGTATTCGTACCCCCAGACCTTGGCGAGCAGTTGATCGTGCGGCACGACCCAGCCCGCGTTCTGTACCAGGTGATAAAGCAGTCGGAACTCGGTCGGGCGCAGACGCACCGGCTGTCCGTTGAGCGTCACCTCCCGGCGATCGAGGTTGATGCTCAGTCGCTCGTCGACGCGGATCGTGCTCTTCTCGGCCGGTGCGGGCTGTTCGGTGCGGCGCAAAACGGCGCGGACGCGGCTGACTAGCTCGCGAGGGCTGAAGGGCTTCGTGACGTAGTCGTCAGCGCCGAGCTCGAGCCCGCGGACGCGGTCATCTTCCTCGCTGCGGGCAGTGAGCATGATCACGGGCGTGCTCGAGATCTCACGGAGCAGGCGCAGCGTCTCGAACCCGTCCAGCTCGGGCATCGCGACATCGAGCAGGATCAGGTCGGGCAGTGTGTCGCGCGCCTGATTGAGCGCCTGCACGCCGTCGGCGGCTTCGACCACGTCAAAGCCGTCGTGCTCGAGGTTCATGCGAATGAACCGGATCATCCGGGGCTCGTCGTCGACGACGAGGATGCGGTGACGTTCTTTGTCGGTGGGCATGGTCTATCAATCGGCGACGAATGACGAAGGCGGANNCCGTCATTCGTCATTCTCGCACGAAACCGATGATCTGCTCGTCGTCGGCGCCGGGCAGGAGCTCGATAAAGGTGACGCGAGACATAGGCCAGATCACCTGGTTGACGCCGGCGGCAAGATACCGCAGGTCCTTGTTGTCGCGCGTGCGTGGGTTGGTCGCCAGGATGCAGGTGTCGGTGCTGGCCGGGACCTTCTCCATCTCGGCCAGGATCGGGTCCTCGTTGGCGATGTGCAAAATGACGTGAACTGGCATGTGTGAACTCCGCAAGCCTTGTGGGTTGGAAATATCGGGTTACGTTGGGCGCCCAAGCTCGATGCGCACGAGGAGCCGTCCGAACCGCACCAGATCCCCGTGTTCGAGTCGGACCGGTGTGCCCGGCCTTACCCCGTCGCCGTTGAGCTGCGTGCCGTTGGCGCTGCCGAGATCCTCGAGCAGCAATTGCCCGCCCAGACGCGACAGGCGGGCATGGCGTCGCGACAGTCCCATCTCGCGTCCACCATGCGGGCCCAGATCGGCCTCCGGTTCATCGCCGCCGCCGCCGTCACGCCCGATCAGGTATTGCTCGCGGCCCTGCAGGGTAAGCAAGACATCGGCGTCGATCAGCCGGAGCCCAATCGCGCCCGGCGGTATCGGCAGGACGTGATCGGCGTCGCCGATCAAGGCCTCGAGCGGTGGCGGNNGCGGGCCGCGGTGTTCGGACGTGGTTCGGTCGCGGCCTTCCGTGGGAAGGTCAATGTGACTTCGGGTGTGAGGCTCCAGAGTTGTGCGCCGCACGTGGAGCAGAACAATTCCCCCTCGGGCTCGGTCTGGCGGCAGCTTGGGCAGGTGATCATGGCCAGCCCTCCAGCCCGGCCAAAGCCCGGGTGCCGTACTTGATTCGTTTGCGTGCTTCTTCGGAGAGCGAGGCGTTTTGTTCGATGCGTCTGGCCTCGGCGATCGCCATCTTGGCCAGGTCGCTTTGCCCGGCGGCGAGCAGGCGTGTGCCGAGCACGGTCAGCGCGCGGGTGGCTTCATCGACTTCGCCGGCCTGGAGTTGAGTGAACGCGCGCTCCTGCAGGCGGATCTGGGATAGTCGGCGCAGGCGGGCGACGATCGGGGCGGGTGGTTCACCTGGGGCGGGGCGCAGTGTCACGGTCGCCCCGGCATCCAGCGTGACCCGGGCGCGCCGGGCCCCGGGCCCGGCGACATCACCGACGACGCTCAGCCGGGCAATCGGTCGATAGCCCTCCGTCGAGGTCTGGAGCCGGAATTTGAGCAGCACGCAGAGCTTGGCCGAACGCGGAAGCTGACCGAGCGCCAGCGCGTGCGGTGGGAAGGCCAACGGGCTGGGCTCCGGCGTGAAGCGGAAGGCCTCGAGCAACTCGACGCCCACATCCGGGAGCACTTCGAGATGCACGCGCTCAGCCGCGCGATCGGCAAGGATGTTCAACCGCCGCCGCAGGAAGTCAGCGACCTGTTCCGGTGTCAGGGCCAGGTCGACGGCGCCGCCTGTGGCGGCCGCCAGTTCATCAAGGAAGCGGTCATTCCACTCGTCGCCAATGCCGAGCGCGTGGATCGAGATGCCGTCGTTTCGGGCGAGCGCCGCCAGCAGCTGACATTCGGTTTCGTCGCCGTAGGTCTGACCGTCGGTGAGCAGCACCAGCTGGCTGATCGACTTTGTGTTGACCTGGCTATGGAGCTCGACAAGTCCACGTAGCAGGCCCTGCATGATCTCCGTGCCGCCTCCGGCGCGGATCAGGCTGACCTTGGAGCGCGCCAGGCGGCGCTGCTCGTCGGTCATCTTGTGGGCGGTTACCACAGCCTCGGCGCGATCGCTGAATACGATCACGCTGCAGGTGTCTTCCGGGCGCAGGCCATCGAGGATGGCGTTGACGCCGGCCTTTGCCTGATCGAGCCGGGCGCCGTTCATCGATGTCGAGCGGTCGATGACCAGACACAGGTTTGCTGCCGGCGCCGGCGCCTCGGCGCTCTGGGCCGTCGCCGTCACCTCGACCAGGCCGTAGATGATCTGCGGATCCTCCTGAAAAGGAAGCGCAGGCCGGCTGAGATGGAGCGTCGCCATGAACGGCGGCGGAGGCGGCGGAGACTTGTGGTAGGCCGCGCGCTGGCTGGGGTTGGTCAGCAGGTCGTAGGCCGCCTGGATGCGGCGGACCTCACTGGCGGCTTCGGGCACCGGCAGGCGGCTGAAGCGGCGCGTCAGGAGCCGGTAGGCGCCCTCGATCGCAAACGCATCGGCGTCGGGCGCCAGGTTCAGCAGCTGGAACAGGTCGCCGGTGGGCATGACGTCACGCGCGCATCAGCCCGGGAACTGCACGATGATCACGCTGATATTGTCGGGTCCGCCGGCCAGGTTGGCGGCCTCCACAAGCTCCGTGGCGGCCGCCTGGGGCCCTTCGGCCTGACGCGCGATCTGCAGGATGACGTGATCGGGCACGAGGCCCCACATCCCGTCGGAGCACAAGAGCAGTCGGGAGCCGGGATCGATCCGACGCGAGATCACGTCGACCTCGAGCCCATCGCCCTGGCCGACGGCCCGGTAGAGCACGCTGCGCTGTGGGTGGATGGCGGCCTCCTCGTCCGTGATCTGGCCGAGCTCCTTCAGGCGCTGCACCAAGGAGTGGTCGCGTGTGAGCGGCTCACAGCCTGCCGGATGAAGGAAGTACGCGCGGCTGTCGCCGACGTGGCCGATGACGACCGAGTCGCCGATCACAAGCGCCGCGGTGACCGTCGTACCGCCATCCGGCACATGTGCATGCACGGCCTGATTGGCCTCGAGGATAGCCGTCTCCATCACATCGGTCAGCAGCGGGCGTTCGATATCGTCCTCGTCGGGGCGGGCCAGGAGCGATGGGCTCAGGGCCCTGAGCACCGATTGCGTCAGTGCGCGGGCGGCGACGCCCGAGGCGCGCTCGCCGAGCGAGTGCCCGCCCATGCCATCGGCGATCACATACAGGCCGAAAGCCGGCATCGGCTCGAGGCCGCCGAGCTCGCCCGAGAACACCATCAGCGTGTCTTCATTGTGATTGCGCACCCGACCGACGTCCTGCGCGATCCCTAGGACGCGGCGGTCGCAAGCCGGCCAGAATGGCCGCGGCTGCGCGTCGGGTATCGGCGCGTCGGTCAGTTCCGGGAGGGGCTGGGTCGAATCGGGATCCAGCGCAAGACGGACGGCCGGAGCCGGCCGGGTCGCGGCAGGATCGATTTCGGGCGGGCGTTCTTTGACGCCCAGCAGCTCGCGCACCCATCGGGTCAGGCTATTGGCCACATGCACTCCTGTCAGGCCGGCAAGGCGTAAAGGTGATGATCAAACGAGGCGATATAGACGACCTCGCCCGCCACCACAGGTGAAGACGTGATCGGCGCGCCTGTCTGAAACTTCCAGCGCACGCGACCCGTGCCTGATTCTAGCGCATACACGGCGCCATCGGTCGAGCCCACATAGACTGTGTCGCCGCGGACCACCGGCGACGAGTTCACCTGGCCCTCGGTCTCGAAGTGCCAGGCCTCGCGGCCATTGCGGATATCGATCGCGTACAGGCTGTTGTCGGCCGAGCCGATGAAGAGCAGCGATCCCTCCAGGGCCGGGGACGAGATGATTGGCTTTTGGGTTCGGAAGCGCCAGATCGGGTACGCCGAACCAGCATCCAGGGCATAGACCATCCCATCCTGACAGCCGACGTAGAGCACGTTGTTGTGCCAGATCGGCGAAGAGGTCAGGCCGCGCTTGGCCTTGAACCGCCAGCGCTGTTCGCCGCGCATGTCGACGCCGTACATGTCGCCTGTCTCGCAGCCGAAGTACACGCGATCATTCCCCAGACAGGGCCGCGATCGGATCGGGCCGGAAGCCTGGAAGCGCCAGGCCTTTCGCCCGTTGGCCAGGTTGACGGCATGGAGCGCATTGTCGTCGGCGCCAAAGAAGACGTGCCCATCCGCGATCCGTGGCGTCGAACGGATCGGCCCATCGGCGTAGTACGACCACTGGATGCGACCCGTGCGCGCAGCGATGACGTGCAGCCGTCGATCCTCGGAACCGATCACGATCAGGTCCTGGTGGGCCGAAGGCGAACCGGGAAGCCCGCCGTCGGTCGCGTACTTCCAGAGGAGCTTGCCCTCGCTCAAGCTGATGGCGTAGAGGTTATTGTCATACGCGCCGACGTAGGCCGCCTGATTGTGGATCAGCGGTGTGCCGCGGACCTCGTCCTCGCACTTGAACGACCAGAGCGGTTGAACCTCTCCGCGGGTCGAGGGTTTGCTCCCCGAGACGGCGACCTGCACCGTCGCCAGGGTGCCCGTCGCGCCCTTGTTGAGTTGCCCCGATTGGCGGCGTCGCAGACCGAGCAGGGCATCCTTCATGGCCTGCGCCGATTGGAAGCGGTCGCCCGGGTTGTAGTTGAGCGCGGTCTCGACGATCACCTGCAGCTCGAGGCTGATCGCCGGGTTGACCTTGCGGATCGGGCGCTCGGCGAACGAAAACGGCGGCTCGAGCCTGGGGTCTTGTTTGGTGAGCAGGTGATGCAGCGTGGCGCCCAGCGCGTAGATATCGCCGGCCGGGCTCGCCTCACCGCGGTATTGCTCGGGCGGCGAGTAGCCTTCGGTGCCGATCATGGTGCCGCGTTGCCCGGCCGAGTAACCGCGCGCGATGCCGAAGTCGATCAGACGCACGCGGCCCTGACTGTCGAGCATGATGTTCGAGGGCTTGAAGTCGCGGAACACGATCGGCTCGACCACGCCCTCCGAGTCTTTGTGCGTGTGGAGGTACGAGAGGACGTCACACAACTGGATCGCCCACTCGATCACGGCAGACTCGTCGAGCATGCCGGCCAGATCGCCGAGATGCGCCTCGAGGTCGCGGCCGTCGATGAACTCCATCACGAGGAATGACCTGTCGCGATGCGTAAAGAAATCGAAGATCTTGGGGATCGCCGGATGGTCGAGCGAGGCCAGGGTGTTCGCCTCGCGCTCGAAGATCTTGGTGACCATGTCGCGCATCCCGGGGTCCGCGATGTTGACGATCTCCTTCACCGCCACGTATTTCGTGGTATTCGGGAAGCGCATGTCGCGCGCCTGATAAACCGAGCCCATCCCACCCACGCCCAGGATCTTCAGAATCGAATACCGTTCCTGAAGCAGTGCCCCCGGCTGCAGGCTCGTCGTACCGCCCGGTACGCCGGGCAGTCGTTCAGTGATGGATCGGGTCATCTTGTTGGTCTCATACACTGTGGTGCGCTCCCAGTTTGGCCCGGTCGTGCCTAGATTATAGTCAACTCAATGCGCGGCGCAACGCAAACGGCGCCGAATCATCCGTGAATTCTGCATGAATCGTACCCGGCTCGTACGGGCCACGCATTCGCACGCTGCTCCACGCTGACTGGCTCTGTTATACTGCTACATAACATCCCCCCGGGTTTGTCCCGGATGGTCAAGGTTGGTCTCTACACGTGTATCAGCCGCTTGGGCGCCAGGTCGAGCGCCGAAACTTTCGGTTGGGTGTCCTCAACGGTCTGTTTGTCTTGATCGCGGACACCTTCCTCGACCCGACGCTTGTGTTGGTCACCTTTGTCAGCCAGCTGACGTCCAATTCGATCCTGATCGGCCTCGTCGCGCCCCTGCGGGACGCGGCCTGGTTCATGCCGCAGCTGGGCATGAGCGGATGGCTGCAGAGCCGACCACGCCGGCTGGATGTCTATACATGGACGGTCTGGGGCCGGGTGGCGATCCTGGGCGCGCTCGTGATTGTCGTTGCCACGGTCCGCGATCCGAACTGGCTGTTGATCGCGTTTTTCGGCCTGTTCACGATCTACGCGGTCATCAGCGGGCTGAGCGGGCTGCCCTTCTTGCAGGTCGTAGCCAAGACGGTTCCGCCAAATCGGCGGGCGACGTTCTTCGCCTGGCGGCTGTTTTCGGGCGGCCTGTTCAGCCTTGGCGCGGCAGTCGCTGTGCGCTGGTTTCTGGGGAACGATGCGCTCGCCTTCCCCCAGCAGTTCGCGTTCTTGTTCGGCGGCGGTTTCCTGTTCTACTCGATCGGCTGGGTCATGTTCATCGGCATCCGCGAGCCGGCCGAACCCGAGGTCAGGGCGCGGGTTCGCACGAGGGACCAACTGCGGCGCGCCTGGGCCGTGGTGCGCCAGGACCTGGGCTACCGGCATTTCCTCGTCATGCGCCTCAGCCTGACGATGGCGGGCGCAGCCGTGCCCTTCTTCGCCGTTCACGCACAGCGTGAACTCGGGGGAACGCCCGAGATGGTTGGCCTTTATCTCGGGGTCTTTACGCTCTTCGGGCTGACCTCCAACGCTTTCCTCGGCCGGTTGGCGCCCAAGGTCGGAAATCAGCGGATCATGTTGGCGGCAGGCATCAGCGGGTTACTGATGGCGGCCCTCGTCGCGGGGCTGCTGATCGTGGCGGCCGGGCCGGGTGGCGTAGGCCCGGGCCTGGCGGATGCCTGGCTGGTGCCCGTGTTCGCGCTCAATGCGATCCATCAGGCCTGTGTCGGTGTCGCCGGGATGCCGCTGTTGTTCGATGTCGCCGGCGATCGGGATCAGACGCTTTACCTGGGATTCACCAATACGGTTCAGGGCGTTGGGCTGCTGGCGACGGGCTTGAGCGGCGTCGTGGTCGAGACGTTGGGTTTCACGGCGCTCCTGGCGGCCACCTTGCTCGGCTATGCCAGCGCGATCCTGGCGTCGCTGCGCCTGGCACGGACGCTCCCGCCGACCGCGCCGCATTGATCCCAAAATTCCCATGAAGGTTTGCGCTGAGAGCTCGTTTTTACGACGAGATCAGTGCCCGGCGGCGGGCGGCTATGCTACGCTCGCCGCCGGAGATGATGCGCTACCTTTTTGCCCCGGTTGCCCGCCTGCTGGATCGGCTGCGTTATTCGCAGAAGTTCCTGCTGATCACGCTACTCTTCTCGTTTCCACTGGCGTTGTTGCTCATCCAGTTCGTGGCTGAGACGCAGTCGCAGGTTGCGTTTTCGGAGAAAGAGTTGGCCGGCGTTCGCTATCTGCGCCAGCTTCACAGCATCCAGGACGTCGTCACGCGGGGCTGGTTGGTCGCTGATCTGGCCGAAGTCAGCAACGCGGCGACCGATCTTGCGTTGCAGCAAAACCTTGTCAAGCTTCGCGCCGAGCTGGATGTCCTGGCGGCCCTCGAGGGCCAGCTTGGCCCGATGCTCGGCTCGGCAGCGCCGTACGCGTTGCTGCAGGCCGCGGCCTTCGACCTCCTTGCCCAACCAGCGGCGGCCGATCGCTGGGTCGCGCTCGACACAGTGACCCGGAGCCTCTTCACCCATGTCGGCAACACATCCAACCTGATTCTCGACCCAAGCCTCGACACGTACTATCTGGTGGATGTGGCGCTGCTTAGGTTGCCGTTGTTGCGCTCTGCTACGGCCCGGCAATTGGGCGCGAGCGTGTTGGCCAGTGCCGGCGGGGAGACCGCCGCGCTCGAGCACGAGCGCATGCTCGTGCTGAGTGGAGAAGTGCGCGAGACGTGGGAAGACATCGGCCTCAGCCTCGCCGTGAGCCGGTCAAGCACAGGCGCCAACGAGCGCGTGCTTGCGATCGATGCGGCGTTGAGCGAAGCCGATGAAGCCCGGGTTGCGTTGATGGCGCTCTCCGAGTCGCCCGATCTGGCCCTGGTCGGAGGTGATTCGCTGCTTTCGGCCAGCCAGGCCTGGCTGTCGGCCGAGGGCGTGTTCACCCGGCAGCTGCTTGATTGGCTTGAAACATTGCTCAGCGGGCGGATCGAGGGAATGCAGATCCGTCAGAACGCGACGTTGGCGCTTGTCGCGATCAGCATGCTGGTCGTGGCCTACGCCTGGGCCGGCTTCTACTTCTCGGTCAGAGAGTCTGTCAAAGCCCTGCAAAGCACGGCTGAGGCGCTCGTGGCCGGTGAGTCGCGGATGCCGACGCTCACGGCGCGAGATGAGATGGCCGAGGTCGCGGGCTCCTTCAATCGGGTCGCCGGAGCGCTGTTGACGGCCAACAACCAGCGCCGCGCGGTCGTCGAGCACGCGGCCGAGGCGATCATCACGCTTGACGCCCACGGCCGGATCGAGACCGCCAACCCGGCGGCGATGCGGCTGTTCGGCCGACCCGTCGAATCGCTGCTTGGTACCCCGCTCAAGCAACTCCTGGTCCAGGGAAAGCCCGGGCCATTACTCGATGGCGGCAGCCCGGCCGAGCTCCTTGTCGATCTCGAGGTGCCCGGCCCCGGTGGGCCCGTCCCGGTCGAAGCCGTGTTCAGTGCAGTGCCGATCGCCGGGAAATCGATGTGGGTCGGGCTGTTGCGGGATGTCACGCTGCGGCGGCAGGCTGAGGCGCAGCTGATCGCGGCAAAGGAGGCGGCCGAAGACGCCTCGCGTGCCAAGAGCGAATTCCTGGCCAACATGAGCCACGAGATCCGCACCCCGATGAACGCCGTCATCGGCATGACCGGGTTGTTGCTGAACACGCCGCTTGATGAGGAGCAGCGCGACTTCGTGCAGACGATCCGTGTGAGCGGCGATGCGTTGCTCGGTGTGATCAACGACATCCTCGACTTTTCGAAGATCGAGGCCAATCGGATCGACCTCGAGCGACGCCCCTTCGACCTGCGCGACTGTGCGGAGCGCGCGATCGATCTCGTCGCGCCCGGCGCCGCGGCCAAGGGGCTCGAACTTGGGCTGATCATCGAGCCAAGCGTGCCGGGCTGGGTGTACGGCGACGAGACTCGACTGCGCCAGGTGCTGGTCAATCTGCTGGGCAACGCGATTAAGTTCACGGAGCGGGGTGAGGTGGTCGTGAGCGTCAGCTCGCGGATCATGGCCGATGAGCGCTACGAGATCAAGTTCGCGGTTCGCGACACTGGTATCGGCATTCCGCGCGAGGCGCGCGACAAGCTCTTTAAGAGTTTCTCGCAGGTCAACGCTTCGACGACGCGCAAGTACGGCGGCACGGGGCTTGGCCTGGCGATCAGCAAGCGCCTGGCCGAATTAATGGGCGGGCGGATGACCGTGGCCAGCGACCCGGGTCAGGGATCGACGTTCACGTTCACGATTGCGGTCGACGTGGCCCTTGGCCTTTCGGGTCCGCATGCCGAAGGAACACAGCCGCGGCTTGCGAGCCGTCGGGTGTTGATCGTCGACGACAACGCCACAAATCGCAAGATCATGACCCGGCAGGTCGAGAGCTGGGGAATGCAGTCGCAGGCACTGGATGGCGCCGAAGCCGCGCTCGCATACTTTCGCGGCGGCGCCTGCCCGGATGTCATCCTGATGGACATGCAAATGCCGGAAATGGACGGCATCGACCTCTCGCGTGCCATCCGGCACTTCCCGCATGCGACCCAGGTGCCGATCGTCATGGTGACGTCGATCGGTCGGCGCGACGACGAGTTCCCTCAGGATTTGTTCCGCGCCTTCATCAACAAGCCGATCAAGGCTTCCGTGCTTTACAACACCTTGGTTTCGATGTTCGATGCCGATGTGGTCAATGTGCCGGTCAAGGCCCGACCCACCGAGGCTCTTGAGGCGGACCTGGCGGAGCGGCTGCCACTCAGCATCCTTCTTGCTGAAGACAATGCGGTCAATCAGAAGCTTGCCCTGCGCCTGCTCCAACGGATGGGCTATCGCGCCGACCTGGCGAAGAACGGGCTCGAGGCGCTCGCAGCCGTATCTCGCCAGAGCTACGATCTGATCCTGATGGATATGCAGATGCCAGAGAAGGACGGTCTCGAGGCCACACGCGAGATCCGGGCGACCCTTCCGTCTGACGCGCAGCCGGTGATCATCGCGCTTACGGCGAACGCCATGCAGGGCGACCGCGAGTTGTGCATGGCAGCTGGCATGAACGATTACTTGAGCAAACCGATTCAAATCCCGGAGTTGATTGCCATGCTCAAGAAATGGGGCGCCCGATCGCCGGCGGCGCAACTTTGAGCAAGATCGCTGAGGAACCTATGACCGCTTTCGCGCAGACCCCGATCATCGACGCGCAGACCATCGATACCTTGCGGCAGGCGCAGATCCCGGGCGAGCCGGATTTCGTCGGAGAACTCGTTGAGGCTCTGATGATCGAGGCGCCCGATCTGTTGGAACGCATGGCGCGCGCCATGCCCGTGGCCGATGCGGCATCCCTGCGGCGCGCTGCCCACAGCCTAAAAAGTGCTGCCGCCAACCTGGGCGCGTTGCGTCTGCGCGACGTATGCGAGGCCCTCGAGTTGATGGCTTCGACGGGCGACACGAACGGCGCTGAACCGCTGGTGGCGCGTGCCGGGCACGAGTACGAGCAAGCCCTGGCCGCGCTCAACGCCCAGCGCTAAGGCGGCGCGCATTGGGCTGCCGGTTGTCCAGGCGCCAACCAGTGGTCGTACGGAACGGCTCAGCCTGATGTAGAATCACATAATGGCAGGTGAATCGGCCTACGGGCCGCCCAAGCCGCTCTCTGTTATGTCGTCGGGTGGGACCCCGGCGGCCGAGCGGTTGCGCCTGGGAGGCCCTCGGTTTGGGCTTCAGGTCAAGCTGATCCTCCCGTACATCCTTCTGACCCTGGTCCTGGCGATTGCCGCGGTATTCGTCGTCACGCAGCTTGCCTCGCAGGCCGTTCGGCAGCGCTATGCCGATCAGGTGCGCGCGACCGTCGAAAACGCCGGGCACGCTCTGACGCGGATTGCGGCCGCTCAGCTCGACAGCCTGCGACTGCTTGTCTTCACGCAGGGGCTGCCTGAAGCACTTGCGGCAGGCGAGGTCGATCGGGTGGTTGACCTGATACAGCCCATCGGTTTGAACGCCGGCGTTCCCGTGTTGGCAGTTGCCGATGCACAGGGTCGCCAACTCGTGGCCCTGACGCTGAACGCTGGCGGAACGGCCTATGAGCGCACGCAAGGAGCCGATCTCAGTCAGGTCGATATCGTGCGTCGCGTGCTGGCACGGGAATCGGATGCGTCGGGTGACAAGTTCGTGGGCATCCTGCATATCCAGGGCGCGTATTACCTCTTTACGACGGCGCCGTTGACCGATGGTCAGGGCCAATTGCTTGGCGTGATGATGATGGGGCAAAGCCTGGATGAAGTGCTCAAAGAGGTCAAGGCCGTTTCGGGGGCGGAAGCCCTCGTGCTTGTCGACCGGTTGGGCAATCGCCTGGGCGCGATCTTGCCTGATGGTATGAGTGATCCCGGCGGTTTTTGGATCGAAACCGATGATCTCCCGATGCTCTTGACGGCGGAAGCCGTGGCCCCCGACGAAGTCGACATCGCGGGCCGTCCCTTCCTGCGTCAGATGGCGCCACTCAGTCTGCGAGGCGAAGTGGTCGGCGCGCTCGCTGTCGGCGTCGACGTTGCTCCGCTGCGGGCGCAGGAGGCCGAGCTGACGACGCGGCTCGCGTTGCTGTTCACGGGCGCCATGCTGGCCGTGCTGGCCGTCGGCTATGTGATCAATCGTAGCATCGTCGAGCCGGTCGACAAACTTCGCCGCATGGCGCTTGCCGTCGCTGACGGGGATCTTGATCAGCGGCTTCGTCTGCCGCAAAACGACGAGATCGCGGATCTCGCCCTGACGTTCTCTGAGATGACAGAGCGCCTGGCCGAGCGAACACGCGAGTCGGAACGGCTCCACGCCGAAACGATGGAGCGCGCGCGGCAACTCGAGGATACGAACCAGCGTCTGCGCAAAGCCCAACAGCAGCTTGTGCAATCCGAGAAACTGGCCTCGATCGGGCAGTTGACTGCCGGCATCGTCCATGATGTGAAGAACCCGTTGGCCGTGATCAAGGGCATCGCCGAGTTGGTCCAGCTCGAAGACGCCACGCTGAGCACATTCGCGCAAGAACAGATCGGCCTGATCCGTGATAACGCCTCGCATGCCAATGCGATCGTCAGCGACCTGCTGACCTTTGCGCGCCAATCGACGCCACAGTGGCAGCGCCATGACCTGCGCGACACGATCCAGGCCGCGCTCCGCCTGACTGAGTATCTGCTGCGTCAGGCCGGTGTTCAGCCCGAGGCCGACTTGCCCGCCGACCCTGTGATGACGGTTTACGACAGCCGACAGATCGAGCAGGTGTTGATCAACCTGATCCAGAACGCGGCTCAAGCGATGCCGTCGGGCGGCGCTGTGCGGATCGCGCTCCGCGTGACGGGAGTGTATGCGTTGTTGACTGTGGCCGACACAGGCGTGGGGATCGGGCCCGAGCAGATCGGGCGGGTGTTCGACCCGTTCTACACCACGAAGTCGGAGGGCGAAGGCACCGGTCTGGGGCTGTCGGTGACCTATGGGATCATCAGCCAGCATGGGGGCGAGATCTGGGCCTCGAGCGAACGAGATCGGGGCACGACCTTCTCAATCCGTCTGCCGATTCGAGATCAGGCTCCGGAGCAATCATTTTGAGCGAGCTGCGCGTGCTTGTCGTGGATGACAACGATTCGTTTCGCGGGTTGATGGCCACCCATCTCTCGCGCTCGGGCTTTCGCGTCGATGTCGCGGTCGATGGCCTTGAGGCGCTCGAGTTGATCCGGCGGGCGCCCAAGGCCTATGGCGTGATGGTGACCGACCTGATGATGCCGCGTTTGAACGGGCTTGAACTGGTCCGCGAGGCGCGGCGCCTCGACCCGAATCTGCAGATCGTGGTTATCACAGCCGCGACGACGCTCGAGATGGCGATCGCGGCACTGCGTGCTGAAGGTGCATACGATTATCTGCTCAAGCCGCTTGAGGCCATCGGCGAATTGACCGTGGCCGTGGAGCGCGCCGCGGCGCACCGCGAATTGCAGATCGAACAACTGCGCCTGCGTGACCAACTGGCTCAACAGGCGGCGCAGTTTCAGACCGTGGTGTACTACAGCAGCGACGCCATCCTGGCCGCCGACAGTCGGGATGTGTTGACGGTGTGCAACCCGGCCGCAACCCGGCTTTTGGGTCAGGATGCGCCGATCGGACAAGCCGCTCATTCGATGCTGCCCGCCTTGCTGGCAACGCTATTGGTCAGTTGGCGCTCCAAGCCCGAGCCTGAGGCCCAGACTTTCGAGGTGCGCTGGCCAACCCATCGGCAGCTGCAATCCGTCGCGCTGGCGCCGTTGCCTGGCAACGGTACGCGGCCCGGCTGGGTGATGGTCTTGCGTGACGTGAGTCATCTGGCGGAATGACGCGATGGATCAGCGATTGCGTTTTAGTTTGATCGTGGTCGGGCTGGCCGGTGTGACGCTGACCAGCTTGTGGGCCGCAGCTCAGCTTGCGCTCCAGAGCGTCGGCTCGGGCGATCCAATTCCCGTTCTGCAGAGTATCGGCGCCAATTACGGCGTCTGGCAGTTCGCGCCGATGCCGGCGATCAGCACCGAGATCGTCACGGAGATCGTTGTCGAGCGCACGCTTGTCCCTGCCACGGCCGGCCCGACGCGGCCGGCCCTGGTGTTCGGGCCGACGATCACGCCGCTCCCGACACGCACACCTGCGCCGCCTTCGCCGACGACCCCGCCCACTGACGCGGTCGTGATCGTTGCGCCAAGCGCCACGGCTCAACCTTCACCGACACAGGCGCCGACCTCGACCTGGCTGCCCCTATTCACGGCGACGCCGACGCTTGCGCCTTCGAGCACGCCGACCCAATTGCCCCCGCCGCCACCCTCGGCCACGTCAACGGTGACCCCGCGTCCGACGCACGCTGTGCCGACAGAGTTCATCCCGCCGACCAGCACCCAGATCCGGACCGACACACCGATCCCGCCGCTCCCGGGCACCCCGAGCGCCACGCTCATCCCGACAGACAGCTTCCCAACCGAGACGTGGCTGCCGCCGGCAACCCGTACGGCAAGCGCCACGCCGCCGGTCCATACAGAGACTGCGACCGCCGTGCCGACCTGGACGGTTCAGGCCACAAGCACGCCGCAACCCGACACGCCTACACCGGCTGGCCCGACGGCGACGCCCTGAGGGGGATCGCCGTCGTGGCCGGAACGACACAGCGCGGCATGGTTTCGCCGCGCTGTGTCTGTCACAAGCTGGCTCGCCGTAGCCGCCGTCAGGCCTCGGTTGCCCTGGATCGGGGCGATCGGCGCAGCAGCGCCTTTTCGACCTCCATCACGCCAAGCGTCAGCGCACCAAGACCGATCGCGATCGCGAGGTCGGCGGCCGCGAGCGCCTGTACCCCGAAAAACGCCTCCGAGGCGGGCAGGTAGATCGCGATGAGCTGCAAGGCCGTGACCAGGCCGACCATCCCGAGCAGCAGCCGGTTGCCCCACAGATCGAGGGTGAAGATCGAGGCCCGAATCGAGCGCGAACCGAGCGCCTGGAAGACCTGGGCGAAGGCCAACGTCGTGAACATCATCGTCTGCCATTCGGTTCGGCCCATGAGCGCATAGACCAGACCGACCCCGAGCACCACGGCGCCGATCCACAAGCCGAGCCAGGCGACATGGGCCCCGAGCCCGCCGCTGAAGATCCCGGCGCGGGGCGACACCGGCGGTCGCTGCATGACGTCGCGCTCGGCGCGCTCGACGCCCAGGCCGAGGCCGAGGAGCCCGTCGGTCATCAAGTTGAGCCAGAGCAGTTGCAGCGGTCTGAGCGCAACGGGATCGATCGCTGCGACGCCGGGCAGAACGGCCAAGAGGCCGGGCCAGAGCAGCATCACCCCGACCTTGGCGACGTTGCCCGCCAGCGAGAACTTGACGAACCGGCGGACGTTGTCGTAGATCGTCCGACCTTCCTCGATCGCGGCCACGATCGTGGCGAAGTTGTCATCGCGCAGCACCATCGCCGCGGCCTCTTTGGAGACGTCGGTGCCCGTGATCCCCATCGCCACGCCGATGTCGGCCTGTTTGAGCGCCGGGGCATCGTTGACGCCATCGCCCGTCATCGCCACGACCTCGCCCTGCGCCTGCAGCGCCGAGACGATTCGCAGTTTGTGCTCGGGGGCGACACGAGCAAAGACCGAGACGCGCTTCACGGCCGCGGCGAGTTCGGCGTCGTTCATGTGCTCGAGCTCCACCCCGGTGACGACCTGCGCCGTAGCCGTGCCGGTTGTGGCAGCGTCGGCACCGCGCGCGATGCCGAGATCCCGCGCGATCCCGAGCTCGCGCGCGATCGCACTGGCCGTCAGTGGGTGATCGCCCGTGATCATGATCGGGCGGATACCGGCCTCCATCGCCCGCGCGGCCGCTACTCGGGCCGCCGGCCGCGGCGGGTCGATCATGCCGATCAGGCCGATGAAGGTCAGCTCGGTCTCGAGTTGAGTGCCGCTGACGGCCTGAGCATCACGCGCGGCGAAGCCGAGCACGCGTTGGCCCGCAGCGGCCAGCCGTCGGTTCGCGGTTTCGATACGGTCTCGCCATCCAGCGTCAAGCTGTTGGCGAGCCGTGCCATCCCAAACATGGGTCGCGATCTCGAGAAGGCCGTCGACCGCACCTTTGACGAAAGCGACCCGTTCGGGTGTCCGGCTGCCATCCGTCAGCGCAATGAGCCCCGGCGGGGTCGAACCATTGGCCGAGCGCAGATCGTGGACCGTGGTCATCCGCTTGCGCACGCTGTCGAAGGGCAGTTCCGCGACCCGCGGCATAGCGGTCTGCAGCGCGCGGGGGTCGAGTCCAGCGCGCTGGGCCGCAACGAGCAGTGCTCCTTCAGTCGGATCGCCGAGGAAGAGCGTGTTTCCGGCGTCGTCAAGGCCAAGCTGAGCATCGTTCGCCAGAGCGCCGGCCGTGAGCACAAGACGGGTGCGGTTCGGGATCAGGGCGCCCGGTTCGAGCGTGGTCAGATCGACAAGCTCGCCGGCCGTCTCGATCACGGTCACGGTCATGCGGTTCTCGGTGAGCGTGCCCGTCTTGTCGCTACAGATCACGGTCACCGAGCCCAGGGTCTCGACGGCCGGGAGCTTGCGGATCAGGGCGTTGCGCGCGAGCATCCGTTGCGCACCAAGCGCTAGCGTAAACGTCACCACGGCCGGCAACCCTTCAGGCACGACAGCGACAGCCACGCTGATCGCCGTTAGGACCATCTCGTCGATGGTCTCGCCGCGCAACACGCCGATCACCAGGATCAGCCCGGCGACGACAGTGCCGACGAGCGCCAACAGCTTGCCGACCTGATCGAGCTTGCGTTGGAGGGGCGTGTGTCCCTGGCGCACGTCCTGGATCAGGCCGGCGATGCGGCCAAGTTCGGTGGACATGCCCGTGGCCACAACCACGGCGCGACCGCGCCCGTGGCTGACCTGCGTCCCGCGATAAGCCATGTTGCGCCGATCGCCCAGCGGCGCATCCTGCGCGGCGATCGAACCGACTTCCTTGTCGACCGGTTCCGACTCCCCGGTCAGCGACGCTTCTTGAATGCGGAGATGCGCGGCTTCGATCAAGCGCACGTCAGCGGGCACGAGGTTGCCGGCCTCCAGAGCGATGATGTCGCCGGGCACAAGCTCGCGCGCCGGCAGGTCGACCCACTGGCCCCCGCGGAGGGTGCGGGCGAGCTGCACGGTCAATTTCTTGAGCGCCGCAATCGCGCGCTCGGCGCGATATTCCTGCAGAAATCCAAGGGCCACGAACAAGACCACGATCGCCAAGATCGCGCCGGCCTCGGTCCACTTGCCCAGCGCCGCTGAGAGCGCGCCGGCGCCGACCAAAATCAGCACCATGATGGCCGTCAGCTGCTCCCACAGAATCAGCCAGGGGCTCTTCGCCCCGCGTTCGATCAACTCGTTCGGCCCATGCGACTCAAGACGGTGTGCCGCTTCCGGGGCAGACAGGCCGGAGAGGGCTGAGCCCTGCAGGGTTTCGAGGGCCGTATCCGCATCGAGGACATGCCAGGGTGCGGGTGGGGTTGGGAGAGCCATCGTGCGTCAGTTCCTCCAGGTGATGGCCTGCATGTTCGATAAGGGCGGTTGGCCGGATCGCCGCGCCCGCAGGCGGCAGAACTTTACCGTCAACCGCGTCCGGCGGGGCCAATCAGGCTGTCGGCAAGCTGTCAGGCGTCCGACATCGGCTGACAACTGACCAACCGACCAACCCAGCCCCTGAGCGTCGCGATCGGCAGGCGCTATACTGAGGATTCGCAAGGGCTATGGAGGTCGATGTGGCGCGGATCGTGACAGTCGAGCAGATGCGGGCTGCCGAGGCGGCGGCCGATGCTTCTGGATATCGCTACAGTGAGATGATGGAAACCGCCGGGCGGGCCGTCGCCGAAGCTGTGCTTGCGCGGCTCGAGGAACCCGATCGGCACAAAGTCGTGATCCTGGCGGGCAGCGGCAACAACGGCGGCGACGGGCTGGTCTGCGCCCATTATCTGAGGAATGCCGGGATGGCGGTGGCCGTGTACCTCACCCGCACGCCGCCCGCAGACGACCCCAAAGTGAACCGTCTCAAGGAACGCGCGGTTCTGGTCGCTGACGCCGATCAAGATCTTGAGGGGATCGTGCTGAGCCGCCTGCTTGGCTCGGCCACGGTCGTGATCGATGCGCTCGTCGGCACGGGTGCCCGGCTGCCATTGTCGGCCCGACCGGCCCAAGTGCTCGGCGCGCTGCACGATCGGTTGAGTCGGCCGGATGCCCGGCCGATGATCGTGGCTGTTGATTGTCCATCGGGATTGGAGTGCGATACCGGGGCCTGTGACCCGCTGCTGGTCGCCGCCGACCTGACCGTGACCTTCGCGGCCTGGAAGCGCGGCTTCCTGGCTTTCCCAGCGCATTCGTCGCTGGGTGAGCTCGTCGTGGCCGATATCGGCCTCGGGCCTTTTGTCTCACAACAGGCGCCATTGATGATGAGCGCCGCGTCGGCGGCCGAGATCCTGCCGATCCGTCCACGCGACGCACACAAAGGCACGTTTGGTCGCGCGCTCGTGGTGGCCGGCAGCCGGGCGTTTGTCGGCGCTGCAGCCCTCGCCGGGGAGGCGGCCTATCGGGTCGGCGCCGGGCTTGTCGAGCTTTCGACGCCGGCCGAGGTGTGGCCGATCCTGGCGGGCCTGGTCCCCGAGGCGATCGGCCTGCCGTTGCCATCCGATGAGGGCGCGCTCGACGGACGGGCGTTAGGGCCATTGCGCGATGCGTCGAGCCGCGCGACGGCCACGCTGGTCGGGCCCGGGCTGGGCTCGAGCTCCGGCGTTCACGCATTGCTTGCCGGCTGTCTTGAAGCCGAGACAGGTCTGGCGTGGGCGCCGGGTCGGGTGGTCATCGACGCCGAGGGCTTGCGCGCCGTTGCGACTGTTGCCGATTGGCCGCGCAAGTTGCCTGCCTCTTCGGTGCTGACCCCACATCCCGGCGAGTTCTCGGCGCTGACCGGCCTGAGCACTCGGGAGATCCAGGCAGACCGCATCGGCGCAGTCGAGCGAGCCGCGCGCACCTGGGGCCACGTCGTGCTTCTCAAGGGCGCGTTTACCGTGATGGCGTCACCGGATGGTGCGCTTCGGGTGCTGCCGTTCGCGGAGCCGGCGTTGGCGCGCGCCGGCACGGGAGACGTGCTCAGCGGCCTGATCGTCGGGCTGTTGGCGCAAGGGATCGCGCCGTTCGAAGCCGCGTGTGCCGCGGGCTGGCTCCACGGCCGCGCCGCCGAACTGGCCGTAAAGCGCCTGGGCACTGCAACGAGCGTCGTGGCTCGCGACGTGGTCGCGGCCATACCGGCTGTGCTCGGCGAACTTGGTCGTTGAGCGCCGATCGCGGAGCCCGGCTCAGACGCTTACAGGTGGCACACTGAGGACGCGCGGCAGCACATCGCGCGTGATGTCGGCGTCGGTCTTGGGCTCCGCGACGTCGCTGAAGAGCGCCCAGTGCTCCACATGCGAGACGCTTTCACCCGGGGCCAATGTCGTCAACGGTCCGAGTGTTTCGAGTTCGAGCATGTCGCTGTCGGTGTAGGTTTCGTAGTTCACGCCGCGATCGGGATACGTGGCGGCCGAATCCCAGGCGAAGCGTTTGACAAACAGGTGGCCCTGGAATGCGTACGCACACCAGCCGGCCGGGACGGTCAAACCGAATTTTTGTGAATCGGCACCGGCGGGGTCCTGGCGGAGCGTGACGTACTTGCCGCTCAACCGCCAGCGCGGGTCGGAGAAGTTGGTGTACGACCACAGGGTGAACGTGTGGGTGGGTAGGAGGCTTTCCGGGCCGTGCGGCTCATACGGCGGAAGCGGCACGATCTGTATACCACCGGGTGTCACCTGTGTGAGCGCCCACGGCGCGAGGGTCACGGGCCACAGCGTGCGATTGGTCAGCGTATGTCGCACCGTGGCGCTCGCGCCCGTTTGGGCCAGGGTGACCGTCATCGACTTCTCGATCCCGGCGAGCGAGTCGGCAGACATGATCACACGGACACCATCCGTGATGGGCTCGACCTGGAGCGCGCTGTTATCGGGCGTATACGTGCGGGTGATCGATTCGGGCGCATGCCACAACCGGTGCCCGCCATAGGCGCGGAAGTCGCTGCCGCCGGTTTCACCAAGTTGCTCGGTGAACAGCTTCATGACGTTGGGCCCGCTCTCCAGCGCGAAGCTCAGGATCCGTGGGCCGACATCGGCGGTCAGGATGAGCTCCACGGTGCCATTCGAAAGGAACAGGGTGTTTGGCCAGCCGTGAAAGTCGCGAGTTGTCAGAGTTGTCATGTTGCCTTACCGGATAGGTGATCAGGCCCAGGCCGAGGCGCCGCGGGCGGCGGCATCGCGATGCAAGGTCGCGTTACGATGGTCGCCGACGACGGCGCGGGTCTGGAGGGTTGATTGACTTTGTGGGTGCCTTAATGAGTTGCGCCGACCCAAGCATCGCGCCGAGCTCGTGCTGCGACCGGCTCCAGCACCGGTGGCCGCCACCGCGTCGCTCGGTCGTTCCGCGCCGGATCGAGCCAGAGCCTGAGCCTCAGCCAGTTCGCAGGAGGGCGCCAAGAGCATGCTCGCGATTGTAGCGCAGTCCACTTGGGTGCTTGTGCTCGGTGGGCCGGCGTAGCGCCTACGCGCTTGTTCTGCGGAACGATGCGCGCAAGGTTGGCTCACATGCGCCGTGTCGAATCGATGAGGGTCAGCGGCAAGCTGGAACCGGATTCGCAGAGCGATCGCGCGGGTTTCACCCAGGAAAGGATCTTGGCTATGCTGACGTACGACGATCTGTTGACACGTTTCATCGCGTGGGCGGAGGAGGCGCCGACGGTTCGCTCGGCCATGATCCTGGGCTCGCGGGCCCGCAGTGATCATCCCGCGGACGAGTGGTCCGACCTGGACGTCCTGGTCTTTGCGGCCGAGCCGGATAGCCTGATCCGGGAGTCCACCTGGGCCACCCGCCTGGCTCCACACTGGCTGACGTTCGTCGAGCGCACGGGCGATGGCTCGGCCTGGGAACGACGCACCCTGTACGAAGGCGGCCTCGATGTGGACGTGGCCGTGTTCCCGGCGGCGGGTCTGGCTGCGTTGGATGCCGAACTCCCTCCGGCCCTGATCGACGTAATTCGACGAGGTGTCCGGATCCTGGTTGACAAAGATGGCGTGCTCAGTCGGGTGGTCGCCCGGCCGCTACCCTCCATCGGGTTGTACAAGCAACCGAGTGAGGCGGAGTTTGTGAACCTCGTCAGCGACTTCTGGTATCACACGCTGTGGAGCGCCAAGCACTGGCGACGTGGCGAACTGTGGTGGGCCAAGTCGGGAATCGATGGCGCCCTGAAGAACCAGCTGCACCGGATGCTTGAATGGCATGCGCGCGCCACGCGCGGCGCAGATTTCGACACCTGGCTGCGCGGGCGTTTTCTGGAGGAATGGGCCGACCCGCGGGCCGTGGCCGCTCTTCCTGGCATCTTCGGGCGCTACGATCGGGCCGATCTGGCGAGTGCGCTCGAGGCCACGATGAAGCTCTATCGCTGGCTGGAGGACGAGACGGCTGAGCGCTGGGGCTACACGCCGCCGCGCGACGGTGAGTTGCGGGCCGCGACCGCCACTGAGGCCCTGCTCGCGGCCAGGCCCTGGCACAATCCGGATGATTAGCCGGCGATGTTCTTGATCTGCCCGAATTGCGGCGAGCACCGACCCGACCGCGTCGTCGACCCGGCCGGGCCTGTGTCGATCTGCCCGGTCTGCGGGCACCGGCGGTCTTTCGTGCGCCGACCCTTGCTTGTCGTCGGCGGGGCGAGCGGGTCGGGCAAGTCGACACTGTGCCAGGCACTGCTCGGTCGCGTCAGCGGCGGCGTGCTGCTCGATTCCGACTTGCTCTGGCGGCCGGAGTTCAACACGCCCGACACTGGCTATGCTGAGTTCTTCGAGACCTGGCTCAGGCTCACGGTCGCCATTCATCAGTCGACTGGCCCGGTCATCCTGTTCGGCGCCGGGTTTGGCGTGCCCACCAACCTGGAGGGCCGGCTCCATCGGCGCTACGTGGGTCGCATCCACTACCTGGCGTTGATCTGCCCCGATGACGTGCTGGCGCAACGCTTGCGGGCGCGGCCGGCGTGGCGCGGCGCCGGCGGCGATGACTTTGTGCAGGGACAGGTCGGCTTCAATCGCTGGCTGCGGACTGAAGGCCCGAGAGCCGCCGTGGATTATGCGCTGGTGGACACGCAGGTCCACGATGTCGGTCGTGCCGCGGCACAGGTGGCGCAATGGATCGAGGCGCACCTGGTTGGATGAGGCTCCGGCCCATCCTGGGATCGGGTTCAGCGTGGCGCGATCAGGTGGCGCGCGATGCGATTGTGGCGCTCGATGAGCACCGGCAGGTCCACGGTCGCCAGGCGCCCCTCGCGAACCACGACTCGGCCGTGGACGACGGTGTAGGCCGCAGTCGTGGGTGCGCACAGCAGGGCGGCCGCCACCGGGTCATGCAAGGCGCCCGCATAGGTGACGTGGCCCAGATCGAGCGCAAAGAAATCGGCGCACATCCCGGGCGCAAGCGCGCCGACATCATCGCGCCCGAGCACGGCCGCGCCGCCGAGAGTCGCGACCTCGAGCGCCTCACGCGCGCTGAGTTGCCCGGC
>DKKP01000316.1 GCA_002455335.1 Anaerolineales bacterium UBA6663
CGCGTCGCCGAACAACTCAGGCGCCCAGAACGGCACCATCGCGGCCAGCAGCATCAGCGCTGCCACGAGCCAGCGCAGGAGCGGCAGGCTGAAGGGTCGGCGGGTCGCCGGGGCCGCCTGGCCGACTTCGGCTCGGGCCAGCGCCGCCAGCACCTGCGCGGCCTTGTTCTGCGATTCGGTGGCCGTGAGGGTGTGGATCTGGTTCGCGGCCTTGCCGGGCAGCACGACGCTCGGCTCGGCGCGCAGCACGCCACGCATCCCGGCCAGCACGCCGACGACTTCTTCATAGGAGTCGCCTTCGGCAGGCTCTGCCTGTTCGCCGCTGTGGGGCGCGCCCTGGATCTCGGTTGGGCGCATCGCTGCCAGCCAGGCGGGCAGTTCGGCCTGCGAGAGATCATTTANNAGAGGCGCAAGGCTGGCGAGCCAGGTGGGTTCCGGCGTGGCCGCCTCGGTCGGCGGGACCGCGGCCGGTTCCGGTTCGGCCAGATCCTGTATCCAAGCAGGCTGTGCTTCGGCCGCGTCGGGCGCTTCGGGCCCGGCCTCCTGCAGCCACTCGGGCAGCGCGGAGGCCGCCGGCTCTGGCGCATCGTATTCGGTCGTGGGATCGGTCCGCAGCGCGCTGAGCCAGTCGGGCAGGGCCGGCTGCGGCTCATCGACCGGCGCGTCAACTGCCTCTGGGTCGGCAAACCAATCGGGCATCGACTGACCGCTTGTCGCATCGGGGTCGTCGGCTTCGAACGCCTTGGGCGCCGGGCTTGCAACTGGCGCGTCCTCGGTGCTCAGGCTCGAGAACCAGTCGGGCAGCGTCGGGGCCCCTTCGCTCGGGGCGGCGGCATCGTCTTCCGCCAGCGCCGAGACCCAACCCGGAAGGTCGCCTTCGGGCTGAGCCTCGTCGCCCGTGGCTTGAGATTCGAGCGAGTCCCAGCTGGATGCAGCCGGGTTGGCCGCAGCGGGCGGCGGCTCGGCCGGACCGGCGTCCTCGCGCAACGCCTGATCGCAATACTGGCAGAGCTCCAGGAAGTCGGGGTTCGGCTTATGACAGTGTGGGCAGCGCACGACGGCCATGGTTCAGTCTCCGTACGGCCGATCGATGGCCAACAGCACCCGCAGGCCTGTGGCGATGACGCCCAGCGCGATGCCGATCAACAGACCGCGACCGCCGGCGACCGCCGGGGTTTGCGCGATCCAATCCGCGATCCGGGCAAAGCCAAGGTCAGGCACGGCAGTCAGGGTCGGCGCGAGCCCGATCAAGCTGATCACCAGCGCGACCAGGAAGGCGCTGCCGATCAACGAAGGCGGGCGCCGCAGCAGCCGGGCGGCTGCGAATACCAGGACGAACAGGAGCAGGGCGCTGAGCGCTGTGGCCCCGGCCAATACGACATGATCCAGAAGGAAGGCGCTGGCCGGGATGCCGACGGTCGGGGTGACGATCCCGGCGATCAGCATCGCGACAAAGCCAAGCACGGCGACCAGGCTATAGGCGCCGCCCGTCTTGAAGCTCATGAAATTGCGGAGATGCGCCTTGATCAGGCTGTAAGCGCCGATGAGCACGGCGATCGCGGCGAGTAGCGTGGCCCAGCTGACAAGCTGCATGCGCACGGCCAGGAGCAGCGGCACTGGGATGAAGTAACCCAGCAGCGTGAGCAGGCCGGCGCCGGCCGCGATCGACGTGAGCAATACGTTGCGGAAGCGGATCGAGACTTTCACAGCCACCCCACGGTCTTGGCGAGCACGCCGACGCCGATCGCGGCGATCACCAGGATGCGCATCCAGTCCTGCGCCTGCAAGCTGGCCAACAGGGCCGGCTTGCGGCCGATGTAAGCGCCGGCGGCGAAGACGTCTTCACCCAGCACAGGATGATCGGCCACAGCGAAGGCCGCGGCCTGCGCGGCGACGCGATCCACACCAGCGATGGTCGTCAGCCCGGCCCGGTTGTTTGCGTCGAGCAGGAGCGCGGCCTCGGGCCCGGCTGCGCCAAGGAGCACAGTGCCCGAGAGCTTTTCATCTTTTGGCAGGACCAACGCGCCGGCCGTGTACGATTCGGGCGAAAGGCCGACGACGCGCGCTGCATTCGCATCGAAGCGCTCCGCGGCATGCGCGCCCTTGTGGGCTTCGCTGAGCAGGTCGTAGGCCAGCAACATGCTGGCGCCGTCGGCTGTGGTGATGAGCGGCGGGGTGTCGCCGACCACGGCGACCGACGCGATCTGACCGGCGGCGCTTAGCCCGGCGAGGGTTGTCGAGGTGTCCTGGCCGCCCAGGGCGCCGCTACCGATGGCGATGTGCAGCCGGCGGCCCGATTCCACGGTCTCGCCGACTGCCGTCGGGAGTTGATCGAGGCCCGGGATCTCGCGCGAGATGCGGGCCGATGAACGGCCGCGCCGCGCAGCCAAGACCGAAAAGGCCACGATCAGGCCAGTGAACATCAAAACCGTGGCCAGGCCGAAGATGGAAGTCATGCCTTGGTCTCCTGATCCGCCGTTGTCAGCCCGGCGGCCAGCCGGCGCGTCTGGAGCGGATCCTCGAGAAGCTCCGCCAGGCCGCTCAGTTCGCGCGGGTCGTAGACCAATGAAAGCAGGGGCGCGCCGAAGTGTAGGACCTGGGCGCCGAGGAAGGCGATGGGGCTGCCTGGTTCGAGGAACGCAGCAGCCAGGTCCGCCACGCCCCAGGCGCGTAACCTGTTGGCCCAGCGATCTGCGCGATCGTCCACCGGCATAGGCGGCGAGTATAGCATAGACAATAACTCCGCCCCCTGGAATTGCAAGAAGGATGCCGGATTTTCCCGCGGTCTTTACGGGCCATTGAACGTAACAACCTGGTTGGGCAAGAAGCGGGAGATCCGCGTGGTCTATGACGTTGCCCTGGGCCACGCGGATCTCCCGCTTTTTGCCCAGTAACCGGCTTTTGGTGTAAAGTACGCGCCATGCACAAAGCCCTGATGATCTTCAACCCCAAGTCGAACCATGGGCGCTCCTGGCAGACTGTGGCCGATATGCGGGCCATCGTCGACACCCTGGGCGGGGCGGATTGGCGCGGCACGGAGTTCCCTGGCCATGCGGCCGAGATCGCGGCAGCGGCGCAGGGCTACGACACCGTCATCGGGCTCGGCGGCGACGGCACGATCCACGAAGTCGTCAACGGCCTGATGCAGATCCCGGCTGAGGTGCGGCCGGCGCTCGGCGTCGTGCCCGTGGGCTCCGGCAACGACTTCGCCTTCGCCCTGGGTGTGTCGCTCGAACAACCGATCGAAGCGGTGCGGGCGGCGATGACCGCCAGCCCGCGCCAGGTGGATATCGGGCGGATCACCGACGGCGCTGGTCGTTTTGAGTACTTCACCAACACGTGCGGCATCGGCTTCGATGCGGCGATCAACATCCGCACGCGCAAGATCACCTGGGCGCATGGCTTTGCCATGTACCTCGCCGCGACGCTGCAGTCGATCGCCATGCACTTCGATGGCGCGCTGATGAAGGTGTCTTACGACGACGGCGGCTTCGAGTTGCCGACTTTGATGGTCATCGTCGCCAACGGGTCGCGTGAGGGCGGGGGGTTCATGGTGGCCCCCGACGCGCGGATCGATGACGGCATTTTCGAGTTCGTCTATGTCGGGCAGGTCTCGCGGCCGCGCATGTTGCAATTGATGACCAAGTTCATGAACGGCACGCACGTGCGCGAGCCCGACGTCCATATGCGCCGGACGACGCGGCTCCGTCTTGAATCCAACCGAGCGATCCCGATCCATCTCGACGGCGAGTTGTTCGCGCCCTACGAGGCCAACGTGCGTGTCGTCGAGGTCGAGATGCTGCCGGGCGCTTTGAAGGTCAGAGTGTAGACGCGCGGAGCGAAACGCTCCGCCCGACTGCCCGAGACACACCATGCCACCCTTGGCGCGGGTCTTGATCGACTACGATTTCAACCTGCTCCTCACGATCGCCGAGCAGTGGGGCCAAACCCTGCGCGCCCGCAACCAGCGCGACGCCGCGCTCGAGGTCGAAACGCTGTTGAAAGATCCGCGCCGGCTCGGAGCTGCGCTGCCGGTGGCGGCGCGCGCCGCCCTCGATGCATTGCTGCGCGCACCCGGTGCGCGGATCCCACTCAGCGAATACGCGCGTAAGCATGGTGAGGTGCGAGTCATGGGCGCCGCGCGCCGCGATCGTGAACGCCCGTGGTTCAATCGTCCGTCGCCGGCCGAGCAGCTCTACTATCGCGGTTTGATCGCGCACGGTTTCTTCGACACCGGGTCGGGCCCGCGTGAGCATGCCTTTGTGGCCGAGGACCTCGCGCCGCTCATCCCGCCGCCCGAGCCCG
>DKKP01000346.1 GCA_002455335.1 Anaerolineales bacterium UBA6663
GGCGGCGGCGAGGTGCGCGTGACCGCCGTCGACGGTGGCTCGCTCCAGGGCGCCGCGATCTCGAGCGACGGCGCCTGGGTCGCTTACCTCATCGGCGTGCCGGACGGCCCGGCCGACCTGTTCGCGATCCGCGTGGCCGATGCCGCCACAGGCGCACTGGCGCCGACGCCCCTGGCGAATGCGACAAACCTGCCGGGCGCGAATGCGGGCGACATGGTCTCGGCGCGGACGTTGGCGTTCGTACCTGGGACGCAGACGCTGCTCTTCGACACGCGCTATGTGCCCGCGGGCGGCATCCAGGGGCCAGGCGAATACGTCAACAACGATTTGTGGCGTGTGAACGTCGATGGGACTGGGTTGCAGCAGGTGGCGCCGAACGGGACAGCCGGCCTGTTCGCGGTCAGCCCCACCGGCGGACATGTGGCGTTGTCGAGCGGCAACACGATCGCGGTTCTCGATCTGGTTGCGACAACGATCACGCCTGTGCTCGAGTTCGACCCGATCCTGACCTACAGCGAATACGCCTATAAGCCCGAACCGGTGTGGACCGCCGACGGCTCAGCCTTCACGGTCGCCGTGCCCTCGGTCGACCCGATGGCGGCCGACACGCACGCCACTTTGCATCGGATCATGGCCAATGGCGTCGAGGAGCCGCTTGGGCTGATCCCGGGCAACTTCGTCTTCGGCGGCCTGATCGCCGTGGCGCCGACCGGAGATCGCGTCGCTTTCGGGCTGCGCGATGACGCCGGCGTCTTCTCTGCGCTCACGCTGCGACGTCTGCCGAGCGATCCCGCACCCGGTGGTGTGACGATCCCGGAGATCACGTGGCTGGACTGGTCGCCCGACGGCACACGGCTCGGCGTCGGCCACCGCAACGTGGTCGCGAACGCCCAGATCGTCGAGCCCGACGGATCGCTGCGCTCGCTGGATCTGTCGGTGGTCGATCTCGCCTGGCGCGGGAGTGATGTGTACTACCTGGTCGTCAACGGCGACGGGAGCCACGACATCAACGTGTTGCGCCCGACCGGCGTCGAAGTACTGGCGACCGAGCTCGGCGCGGCGCTGTGGGCCGTGCGCTAAGCCCGTTGAGTCGCGAAGACGCAAAGGCCGCGAGTTACTTCNNGCTTCGCGGTCTTTGCGTCTTCGCGATTCAACCCGGTCTGAGAGATCAGTTGAGGAATGCGCCGGCGGGGCCAGCCGGGTCGATCAGGGCGGCCAGTTCGTTGTAGGGGACCACGATCTCCTGTGGCCCGGCGGCGTAGGGCCCGACCTGATACGGGTCGAACGAGATCAACACGCCGTCGTCGGTCAGGTTCCAACTGCGGTAATTGAGATCATCGGGCGCGGCCCCCGATTCAAAGCCAAGAAAGAAGTCGGTCGTCTCGAGCTCGGCGATGCAGTAGGCCGAGATCGGGCCGAGATAATCGACGCCTGGAGCGAAAAGATCGGCCAGGGCCAGTTCACGGCTGGCGGCGAAGTCGAAGTTGACGGTCTGGCTGAAGCTATACGGATGCGCGGCGCCAGCAACGTAGCCTGCGACGTCGAGCCGCAGGCTGACCACGCGTGGCGTAAGCGCGAACCGGGTCGCGTTGACCGAGAAAAAACTCTCGAGCACGCCAGCAAAGGCCGGATCTGGCGGGTAGAGGATCAGGTCGTCGACGAAGGCCGTCGTCATCTCATCGACCCTGGCGGAGACGATGCCGTTGAACGCGGCCGTCGGCGCATCGCCAGGGTCGGAGGCGCGCAGCACGGGCACGTTCACCTCAAGCGTATAGGTCACCGGGTCGGTGTAGATATTGGAAGCGATGTGGTCCTCCCAGAAGCGATCGAGCGAGGACCCGGCCTCAGGCGCTGAGGAGGGCGTGGGCTCGACGGCCGGCGGTCTGGTTTGGACAGCCACCGAGGACTCGGTAGGATCGGCCATGGTCATCGTCGACGTGGCACTGGCTTGGGGCACGGCCGGGGTAAAAGTAGCGCGAACCGTTGGGATCGGGTCACCGACCGAAGCACAGGCCAGGGCGGCTGTGGCCAGGGCCGTGACCATGATGAGCAAGGGCGAGCGCTGCATCTTCACCTCCAGTTCGGATCAAACGACTGCTGGTCATCGTAACACGCGGCGGGCAAGGCACTCGAAAGGGCCGGGTTGGCCCCAACGGCGGCGCGCCGTGACACATGGGGTTGTTGTCGCTCGCCATAGAACAGATGTTATAATCCCGCCATGAGCAAGATCCGCACGCAATACGTCTGCCAGAACTGCGGCCGAACCGCCCCCCGCCCGATGGGCAAATGCCCGGGCTGTGGTGAGTTCAACAGCATGGTTGAAGAGACCGTGGCGGCGCCGGCCAAGGTCGTCAACGCGCGCGCTGGCGGGATGGTGCGGATCGGCGGCGGGCGTGCCACGCCCCAAAAACTGTCCGACGTCGAAGGCATGGCGGACGCGCGTTGGCCCGTGCCGATACGCGAGCTCTCGCGCGTGCTTGGCGGCGGCGTGGTGCCCGGCTCGATCGTGCTCATCGGCGGCGACCCCGGCATCGGCAAATCGACGCTGCTGCTGCAGATGACGCTGCACATGGTCGCGACGATCGGGCCCGTGCTTTACGTCTCGGGTGAGGAGTCGGAGCGCCAGATCAAAATGCGCGCCGATCGATTGGCGGCCGAAGCCGGCGAAGGCACTGGGCTCAGCGCGGCGGCGGGCTCCGAGCAGCTCTTTGTGCTCACCGAGACCAATCTCGACGTGATCCTCGAGCACGTCCAACAGGTCAAACCGCAGCTCCTTGTGATCGACTCGATCCAGACCGTTTATCTGGCCGGCCTCGAATCGACGGCGGGCTCGGTCAGCCAGGTGCGCGAGTGCGCGGCCCGGCTGCAGGAGCTGGCCAAGACCTCGGGCATCGCCGTTTTTCTGATTGGGCATGTCACCAAGGAGGGCACGCTGGCCGGGCCACGGGTGTTGGAGCACATCGTGGACACCGTGCTCCAGCTCGAGGGCGACCGTTATCAGGCCTATCGGCTGCTGCGTGCGGCCAAAAACCGGTTCGGCGCCACGAGCGAAGTCGGCGTCTTCGAGATGGCCGGCAGCGGTCTGCTCGAAGTGACCAATCCCTCCGAAGTCTTTCTGGCCGAGCGCATGGTGAACGTGCCGGGCTCGGCCATCGCCGTGACCATGGAAGGCACCCGCCCGATCCTGGTCGAGGTGCAGGGCCTGACCAGCCCGAACCAGATGGGCAACCCACGGCGCACACCCAACGGCGCCGACCTGTATCGGCTGTTGATGATCATCGCCGTCCTCGGCCGCCGCGCCGGGGTTCGGCTGGGCGAGAACGACGTCTTCGTCAACGTCGTCGGCGGGCTGAAGATCGACGAGCCGGCGGCCGATCTGGCCGTGGCCGCCGCGATCGCGTCTTCGGCGCTTGACCGGGCGGTGCTGGCGGATTGTGTGCTGGTCGGCGAAATCGGGCTTTCGGGCGAATTGCGGGCTGTCGGCCAGCTTGGGCAGCGCCTGCGCGAGGCGCATCAGCTCGGTTTTCGGCGCGCGATCGTGCCGCGCGCCCTGCGCAAATCGGTCGACAAATGGCCGGAAGGCCTCGAGGTGATCCAGTGCCGGTCGGTGCGCGATGCGCTCGAGAAGGTGCTTGTGCCGGCGCGCAAGGGCGAGGAATAGCGCGGGTCTATCCTGAGCCTGTGGTGAGAAATGGGTTCCGGGCGTAGAATGCCTCTGGCATAAATTGACTCAGGGTTGCCGCAGTGTTAAAATCTTTCAAACGCGGCGATCATTCATTCATTATTCGCGTCGCGGCCGGTTTCGTCATTTTCACACCCGCCATTATGTCGCAGTCACAGCCCAGATCTCTGCAAGATTGACCGAACCTTCATTCATCATTCTCCGGTCTTTCGTGCGGGCGGCCAGACAGTCAACAGCGGTTTGATTGGGCCGCGTTCAGGGCGTCGGTGACAGGGACAACAGGTGAGTGCGGATGATCCATCCGGGCGCTCGCCTGTTTTGCGTTTATTCGGCGGAGGACTCATGATGATCAGCGTGGAGTTCGGTCTACGCATCCTGGGCATGGTGGTGCTGGCGGTGGCGGGTTGGTTCGGCGGCGAGGCGCTGGCGCCTTACATCGGTATGGACCCGCTGTTCACCGGGGTCACGATCGCGGCGGTCGGAGCGCTGGCTGGCCTGACGATCACGCCCTACCTGACCACCCGTCCACTGCGCTGGGTGCGCGCGCGGGTCAGCGAGCTGCCGATCTCGGTGCTGCTGATGGGTACGATCGGCCTGATCGTGGGCCTGATCATCGCTGGCCTGCTATCCTTCCCCCTCTCGCTCCTGCCCGAGCCGTTCAACGGCATCTTGCCGTTTGTCAGTGCCATCGGCATGTCGTGGCTGGGCGTGCAGATCTTTGTGATGCGCCAGAAGGACATCATCAACCTGTTCCGCAACCGTCTGCCGGGCCGCCCGGTGGAGGCCAAAGAGGCCAAGGACAAAGAGAAAGACAAAGAAAAAGAGGCCAGCGTCCTTGTGGACACCAGCGTGATCATCGACGGCAGGATCGCCGACATCGCGCGGACGGGGTTCATCCTCGGAACGTTGCTCGTGCCCAAGTTCGTGCTCAACGAGCTACAGCACATCGCCGACTCCTCGGACAGCCTGCGACGCAATCGCGGCCGACGAGGGCTGGAGGTTCTCAACCAGCTCCAGAAGGACGGCGGCGTGCCCGTGAAGTTCACGGACGCCGACCCGGCCAACGCGCGCGAGGTCGACGACAAACTCGTAACGCTGGCCAAGAAGCTCAACTGCGCGGTCCTGACCAATGACTACAACCTGAACCACGTCGCCCAGCTCCAGGGCGTCAAGGTGCTCAACGTCAATGAACTGGCCAACGCCGTCAAGGTGGTCTTCCTCCCTGGCGAGACGCTGCGCGTGACGATCATCCAGGATGGCAAGGAGCCCAGCCAGGGCGTCGGCTACCTCGACGACGGCACCATGGTGGTGGTCGATGAGGGCCGCCGGCAGATGGGCCAAAGCGTCAATGTCGTGGTGACCAAGATCTTCCAGACCACGGCCGGGCGCATGGTCTTTGCACGGCTCGAGCCCGCGGCTGTGTCAAGCAGCGGCCGCGACGCACGCTGAACTCAATCAGACCCACGGGCGGTCGAATGCCCGAGACAGACGGAACCCCATGACAACCGATATCGCTTTGACCAATGTCCTGACCCGCAAGAAGGAAGCCTTCGAGCCGCTCGTGCCGGGGCAGGTCAACCTCTACGTGTGCGGACCGACCGTGCAAGATTATATGCACATCGGCCATGCCAAGACCTACATCGCGTTCGACGTGATCGTGCGCTACCTGCGCTATCGCGGGCTGCGCGTGCGCTACGTGCAAAACATCACAGACGTCGGACATCTTCTCGACAGCGGCGAAGATCGGATCCTCAAAGGCGCGGCGCGGGATCGGATCGAGCCGATGGAGGTGGTCGAGACGTACATGCGCGAGTACTTCGCCGACATGGATTCGCTTGGCGTCGGCCGGCCCGATATTTCGCCGCGCGCCTCGGGTCACATCCCCGAGCAGATCGAGATGATCAAGACCCTGCTCGCCGGCGGCTATGCCTACGAGGTCAACGGCTCGGTGTACTTCAACGTCAGCGCCTTCCCTGAGTACGGCAAGCTCTCTGGCCGTCGGGTCGAAGAGGCCGAAGCCGGCGCGCGCGAGGCGGTGCGTGAGGAGAAGCGCAGCCCCGAGGACTTCGCGCTCTGGAAGGACGCGCCGCCTGAGCACATCTTGAAATGGCCGAGCCCGTGGGGCTGGGGCTACCCGGGTTGGCACGTCGAGTGCTCGGCGATGGCCACCAAGTACCTGGGCGAGACCTTCGACATCCACGGCGGAGGGCGCGAGAACATCTTCCCGCACAACGAGTGCGAGATCGCGCAGGCCGAGGCCGCGACAGGCAAGCCCTTCGCGCGCTACTGGCTGCTGACCGGGTCGCTGACGCTCGACGGCGTCAAAATGAGCAAGAGCCTGGGCAACGTCGTACGCATCAAGGACGCCGTGGCCAGGAACCGACCTGAGGCGATTCGCTACTTCATGCTTTCGGCGCACTACTCGGGCCCCATCGACTACACCGATGCTGCGCTCGAGGCCTCGACCCGCGGCTGGGAGCGCATCGCCGGCGCATACACCGCTGCCCGGCAGTGGCTCGGGCGGAGGACGAACGAAGGATCGCAGACCGCGGCGGTCAGTCAGGCCATCGAAGACCTGCGCGCGCGCTTTGTCGAGGCGATGAACGACGACTTCAATGCGCCTGTAGCGCTGACCGTGGTCCAGGAGTTGGCCCGGCTATCGAACACGCTGATCAACGGTGCTGAGCCGCCGGCCGCGGCGGACGTCGGCGGCTGTGTGGCGCTGTTCGAGGAGCTCGCGGGGCGCGTGCTCGGGATCCTGCCCAAGGTTGACGATGCCGGCAGCGGCTCGGCCGAGCGCGAGGCCGGGCTTGTCGAGCTGCTGATCGAGATGCGCAAAGACGCGCGGGCCCGCAAAGACTTTGCGGCCTCCGATCGCATTCGCGATCAACTCAAGGCGCTCGGGGTCGTGCTCGAAGACGGCAAAGCCGGCACGACCTGGAAGGTCGCGAGCTAAGCGGGGCGGGCCGGGCATGCGCATCACGCTCCTGGCCCTTGGTTCGCGCGGAGACGTTCAGCCCTTCGTTCCGCTCGGCGCCGCCCTGCGCGAGCGTGGGCACCGCGTGCGCGTGGCATCGTTCGAGATGTTTCGGCCCCTTTTCACAGGTGCCGGGCTCGGGTTCCACGCGATCGCCGGTGACGCTCAGGCTCTGGTTTCTGCTGCAAGCGAAGGGATGTTGACCGGCGGGCGCAATCCGCTCACCGCGTTCCTGGCGTTGCGGCGCTCGTATGCGAGGCTCGCCGACGGTATCGGGCGCGATCTGGCCGATCCCGCACTGGCTGACACCGAGCTCATCCTCAATCAGCTTCCTGGCAATATCTACGGCGCTGACCTGGCCGAGCGTCTTGGCATTCGCAGCCTGGCGCTCGGCGTATTGCCGCTGACCCGCACCCGCGCCTGGCCGATGTTGGCCTTTCCGCCGGCGCCGACCACCCTGCCCGCTTACAACCTGTTCTCGTACCGGCTGGCCGAAGGGTTGCTCTGGCAGCTCTTTGGCTCCGCTATCCAGCGCTGGCGTAAAGCGCAGCTGGGCTTGCGCCGCCTGCCGGCGCTCGGCCCCTGGGCCGAGCGCCGGGCATCGCCGATGATCTACGGGTTCAGTGAACACGTCGTGCCCCGCCCGCCGGATTGGGGCGATCAAATCGCGATCACGGGTTGGTGGCTGCCGCGCTGGCCCGATTGGCGGCCGTCCATAGACTTGCAGCGCTTCGTCGAAGACAGCGACCCGCCGGTCTACATCGGCTTCGGGAGCATGCCGGTGAGCGATGCGGCGGGCCTGACCCGCACGATCGTCGACGGTGTGAGGTTGAGCGGGCGACGAGCCGTGTTGAACGCGGGCTGGGCCGGGCTGGGCGGCGAGCTGCCGGCGAGCATCCTGGGCATCGACCAGGCCCCCTATGACTGGCTGTTCCCGCGGATGTCGGCCGTGATCCACCATGGCGGCTCAGGCACCGTCGGCTTCGGGCTGACGCACGGGCGGCCGTCGCAGATCGTGCCGTTCGGCTTCGACCAGTTCTTCTGGGGCGCCCGTATCCGCGCGCTGGGCAGCGGCCCGCCGCCTCTTCCGATCCACCGGTTGACGCCGCAGCGTCTGGCGGATTCGATCACACGGCTGACGCGCGATCCCCGACTGCGCGAGCGCGCGTCAGCGCTTGGCAGGATTATGCAGGCCGAGGACGGTCCAACCGTGGCCGTGAGCCGGATCGAGTCGCTGGCAGGATGAGCCCAAAAGCCCAGTCGCTATAATGCCAGCGTGCGCTCGTCATCGACAACCCGTGCGGCGGCCGAGAACCCGCGTCGCGAACGCAACGACTGGGCATGGCTGGCGCTGTTCGTGGCCCTCCTGCCCGCGCTCGCGCGCTGGTGGCTGAGCGCCCTGCCCGGCGGGCCCGACCAGGCCATCCATGTCTTTCGCGCCGTGGAGCTCGACTGGGCGATCAGCCAGGGCGTCTGGTATCCGCGCTGGTCCGCCGATCTCGTTTACGGCTACGGCTATCCGCTGTTCAACGTCTACGGCCCAGGCGCACAGTACCTGATCGTGTTGCTGCACAGGCTGGGCCTGAGCTTCGTGTCGGCGACGTTGGCGGCGTTCGCGCTGGCCGACATGCTCGGCGCATTCGGCGCATTCGCCTTTGGGCGTGCGTTGTTCGGGGCGCGCGGCGGGCTGCTGACCGCGGTGGCGTATGCGTATGCGCCATACGTGTTGATGTCGCTGCACCGCGGCGCGTTGCCCGAGGCGCTGGGGTTAGCATTGCTGCCCTGGCTGCTCTGGTCGCTGTGGGAGCTACATCGATTGCCCGGCGCCTTGAAGCTCGCACGGGCGGCGGCCCTGTTCGCGGCCTTCCCGTTCATCCACAATCCCTCGACGGCCCTGGCGGGTGGCTGCGGTGCCGCGCTGATCATCGCGCTGAGCCTGGTCGTTCGCGGGCGCGAGCGGTGGCGCTCGACGACAGCGTGTCTCGCCGCGCTCGCGCTCGGGCTCGTCGTGTCGGCCTGGT
>DKKP01000096.1 GCA_002455335.1 Anaerolineales bacterium UBA6663
GAAGCCGTCCATGCCGGGCATGTTCACGTCGAGCAGCATGATCGCCGGCGGCTTGCGGCGTGCCGTCTGAAGCGCCTGCACACCGCTGTTCGCGACAGTGATCTTGAACTCGTGGCCGCGAAGCGTGCGTTCGATCGACCGCGCGACCATTTCCTCGTCATCCACCACCAAGACGTCAACGTGTTCCATTGTTCGTGCCCTCCGTCGGCAAAAGGATTGTAAACGTTGTGCCGTTTTCTGCCCGGCTGTCCACCGAGATCCGGCCCCGGTGCTGACGAACGATCTCGCGACACAGGCTCAATTCGAGGCCGGAGCCACGGCCGTTCTCAAAGCCCTCGAAGTCTGGCTCGAAGATCGAGCCAAGTTTCGTGGGCGGGATCAACGCCCCATCGTCGTTCACCTCGACCTGCACCTGAGCGCCAGCCAGCCGAGAACGCACCCAGATTTGGTGTGGGCGACCATCCGCTGTCGCATCTCGCGCCATCAGCAGCAGGTTGACCCACAGATCTTCGAGTTGTCGTTGTGAGCCGCGCACCAGCGGCAACGCCCCGAGCTCGGTCGCCAGCGCCACGCCACCCAGCGACTCGATGTGCCCGCCGATCAGGTGGATCGCGTGTTCGATCGTGGCGTTGATCGACACCTCGTCGTCGCTTCCATGGGATGGCCGGGCGAAATCGAGCAGCCGCTGGATCGTGCGTTGCGCGCGCCAGCCGGCCTGTTCGATGGCCTTGGCCGAGTCGCGGTTCTCGTCGTTTGGAGCCATCTGGTGCAACAGCAGCTGCGCCTCGGCGATGATCGTGGTCAGCGGGTTGCTGATCTGATGCGCCACGCCTGAGGCCAGCTCGCCGATCGCGGCCAAACGGGTCGCCTCAGCCAGCTGCGTCTGCGCGACCTTGAATTGCGCCTCGAGGTTCTTGCGCTGGGTGATGTCGCGGCACACATCCATCGAGCCGCTGGCCTGGCCGTCGGGATCCTCGAGCGCAGTCACGGTCGAGCTGACCCAGATCGTCCGATCCTGGCCCGGCCGTCGGTAGCGTCGCTCGACATCGATTTGAGATTCGCCGGGCGCAAACCCGCAGGGGGCCGGGTCGAAGGCGGCTGCGTAGACCGAAGCGACGGGCTGGCCAAGCACGTCGGAGGCCGACAGCCCATACAGCGCCTCGGCCGACCGGCTCCAATACGTGATCTCACCCGCAAGGTTCCACACGACGATCGCGTCGCGGACGTTGTCCAGGAGCATCGCCTGATAGTGGATGCGCGCGAGCGAGCTGCGTGCGGCCTGGATCGCCTGGAAGTTGCGCACCGCCTTCTCGACAAGCGCCGGAAGCGTCTGCAGGTAATCGCCCTCTTTGACAAGATATTCGATCGCGCCGCGCTGGATCGCCTGCGCCGCCACCCGCTGGTCGCCGCGCCCGGTGACCATGATCACGGGCGGCGCGTCGGGCATCGTCTTCATGCGCGACAAGGCGTCGAGCCCCGTGCCGTCAGGCAGGTTGTGATCGAGCAGTGTGATGTCGTAGCGGCGCGCCGGGAGTTTCTCCCAGAGCTCCTCGAGACAACAGGCGATGTCGACGACATACGGCCCGGAGAGCTTGAGGAACTCGAGCGCCAGCTGCGCGTGGTCCTCGTTGTCGTCGACGATCAACACGGCCAGGGGCGTTTCGTTCATGACTGGCCTCCCTCATCCACTCGAGGCGCAGGGGCCCCGGCCAGGTCGAGCAGCTGCGCGACCGAAGACGCCAATTCATCCGTGTCAAACGGTTTTCCCATGAACAGATCCACCCGAGCAACGTTCTTGGCGATGGTGCGTTCGATCGCATCATCCTTGGCGCTGACGATCACCACGCGCATCGGCGTGTCCGGGTGCTCATGGCGGATGCGCGCCAACAGTTCCCACCCCGTGATGCCGGGCATCATCAGGTCGAGCACGAGCAGATCGGGCGCCTGGCCCCGCGCCAGTTCGAGCGCCTGACGCGGCTGATCCGTCGAGATGCACTCGACTGGCAGTCGGGAGACGATTCGGGTGACGATATCGAGCGTCCGCAGATCGTCATCCACACACAACACACGGGGTCGTCCGTTTTGGTTCGTCACAGTTACCTCGCCGCTGTCCCGCCGGCCGTCGCCTCGCCCGAGCCAGGGAGGTTGAGCGGTAGCTCATAACCCGGGGCGCCAGCCAATAAACCTGCCGACCACTCCGGCCGCGAATCATCCGCCTCGAGGGCGGCCCGTTCGGCCGCCCAACGGCGCCCGGCCTCGCGTCGCGCCGCAAGCCGCAGCCAGTACTCCACTACATCGCGCACGCTCGACGTAAACGTCTCAGGCCCGACCGCCTTCGAGAGATACCCGTTGGCGCCGTTGGCGTAGCACTCGTCGATGTCGACCGGCCGGGTGAGCGTGGTCAACACGACCACGGGCACCTGCCGCCAGGTCGCCGCGGCGCGCATGGCCTTGAGCACCTCGAGCCCGTCGACCTTCGGTAACTTGAGGTCGAGCAGCACAAGATCGGGCGGCGGCACAAGGTTGCGGCCGGCCACGTCGGAGGCGATGAAGTTCAGCACCTGCTCGCCGTCGCCGATCACGCTGATGCGCGGCGCATACTTGCTGCCCTCCAACGTCGTCTGGATGAGCAGCGCGTGGTCGGGGTTGTCCTCAACCAGCCAGATGCGCAATTCCCGCGGCCACATGCTCGACCTCTTCTTGAACGTCGCTCGCCGTCAGCCGACAGGCCGACCCCTCAAGCGCCACAAGCGGCGCCGTAAAGAAAAACGTGGCGCCCTGCCCCGGCGCGCTCTCCACCCGCACCAGCCCGCCCCGGCCCTCGACGATACGCCGGACGATGCTCAGCCCGACGCCCGTGCCATCGACCTCGACAACCTTGAGCCGCTGAAAAGGCCGGAAAACCCGCTGGTGATAGTCGGCGTGGATCCCGATGCCGTTGTCGCGAACCCAGAATTCGATCAGCGCCGGCTCGCCCGCCAGCGCCCGCCAGCCGATCTCGATCCGCGGCTCGGCCTGCGTGCCCAGGAACTTGATCGCGTTCGAGATCAGGTTCGAGAAGACCTGGCGCAACCGCACGCGCGAGAACCGCACCTGGGGCCAGCTTGCCGGCAGCACCGGGTCGACGCCGCGCTCGCGCAACGACGATCGCAGGTCCTCGAGCACGGCCCGCACCACATCGCCTGCCGATAGCGCCTCATCCGGCTCTTCGAGCCGACCCACCCGCGAGAGCTCGAGCAGGTCGTTCAGCAGCCGGCTCAGATACTCGGAGTTGGCCGCGATCCGATCGATGTACAGCGCGCCGCGCTCGTCGAACTGGTCGCGGTGCCGGGTTTGCAACAGCGACGCAAAACCGCGCATCGAGACGACGGGCGCCTGCAGGTCATGCGAAACGGTGTAGACAAAGGCTTCGAGTTCGGCGTTCTTGGCGCGCAACTGCGCCGCGGCATGTTGCGTGGTCTCGAACAGCTGGGCGTTTCGGAGCGCCAACGCCAGCTGACCCGCGATCCCCCGTAGCAGGGTCTGCTCGTCCTCGCTCCAGCGACGGCCGTGCGTCACCTGCATGAGCATCAGCACGTAGAAGCGGTCATCGATCTGGGTGCGGATCGGCACCCAGGCCACCGAACGAACCCCGAAACGGCTCGAGTTGTCTTGCCACCACTCCTGAAGCACAGGATCGACCGCGTCTTCGGTCGAGGTGACGATCGAGCCGGTCTGCAGCCAGTGCGCGATGGGTTTCAGGCTGTGCCCGAGCGGCTGCGGCTTCTTCAGCGACCGGCGCTCGCCAAGCGAGGCGTTGACGTACTCGTGCTCGGTCAGAAGGAGGCCGGCGCCAAGGTCGACCTGGCTCAGCGCGCACAAATCAGCCTTGAGCACCTCGCCGACTTCGGTGACCGCCTGGCCCAGCACCTGCTGGAGGTCGAGGCTGCCGTTGACGGCGCTTGCGACGCGTGAGAGCAAGGCCTCTCGCTGCGCACGCTCGGCCTCGCGCTGAAAGGCGTGGATGCCGCGTAGCGCCGCGGTAAGCGGCTCGGCCAGCAGCGCCAGCGTGCGCTCATCCTCGAGACCAAACTGGCCCGGGCGCTGCGCCGCAATGGTCAGCGCACCGATGGCCCGATTGCCGTCGCGGATCGGCACCGACAGCTCCGACATCACATCACCGAGACCCAGGCTGGGCCGCAGACCCGTCTGGCCGCGCCCCGCGAACTGCTCGACCACGGCGGCCCGGTTCGTCAGCACAGCCCGCCCGGCCGTGCCATAGCCCGGCGGGATCCGATACGCCGCGGCGGTGAGCACCCGCCCATCCAGGCCGGCCACAGCGCAGAGCGCCAGCCGGCCATCATCTTCACGCAGGTACGCCGCCACGAACTCATACCGCAGGTGCAGATGCGCCTCACGGACGACCGCCTCGAGGATCGGCGCCAGCTCGGGCGTGGCCGCGATTTGCTGGGTGACGTTGAGCAGCGCCTTGAGCAGGCTGGTCTGGCGAATGACCATCCGGCGGTTGCGCGCCTGTTCGAGCATCCGGCCCATCGCCCGCGTCAGTCGGTCGGACGATTCCTGACGCACCAACAGGTAATCGGCCGCGCCCCGCTCCACGGCTAAGCGCGCCTCGGCCTCTCGATCGACATCCGCCACGACAAAGAGCGGCAGGTCGGGCCGTTCACGCAAAAAGAGATCGAGGACGTCGTATTCGGCCAGCGTCGCGCTGACATCCATCACCGCGACGTCGTAGTGGGTGCCCTCATCGAGCCTCAGGCGGCAATCCGCCGGGGTTTCGGCCCAATCCACCGTGGCGCCGCCACGATGGTTGGGGAGCGCAGACTCAAGCCCCTGAACCAGGTCCGGGCCGAGCCCGATCGCCAGCACGTGCATCATGCCGCCACCGCCGTTTTGAGGGCCGGTCGGCCGTTTGCGCGTGTACTTGAGGCCTGGAGAGTGAGCTTCACAGAAAATTCCCTTAAGACCTCGTCATCATATTCAAGGCAAATCGCATCCGCCATAAACGCGACGTAAAGAGTTTACGCCGGACGTAAAGCGCAGGTGAAAGCAACCCGACCCACGAGGACAGGTCGAGGATCGCCACGCCGAGTGAGGCTCTATCCTGGTTTTCGAGCGGCAACCCATCGCCGCGCTCACCAAACGCCAGATCGGGAGGATTTCCATGACCACCTTACGGATCGACCCGCAACAACTTCGCGCCCTGGCCGGATCGGTCAACGCCCAATTGAACGGCCCCGGCCAGGAAGCACTGGCCCAATTGCGAGCTTTGCAGTCTGCCCTGCGCGGCGCCTGGAGCGCCCAGGCACAAACGGCGCTCGACGGCGCTTTTGGCAACTGGTTGGCCGGCTTCGACAGGCGGTCGCAAGACCTTGTGAAGGCCGCGGCCTATCTCAGGGCTGTCAGCGAGCGCTACGAGGCGCTCGAACGCCAGCTCGTCGTCGGGCAGCCCGCCGATCTTGTTGGCCAGGCCGCGACCGGCGGCGCCGGCAAGGTCTACCGCTACACCAGCAACCCCGACGTCGCGACCGGCGACGGCATCGCCATGGCGTGGCGGGTCGGCGTGCCCATCGTGAACATGGAGTTCTACCAGTTCCACCCGACCTGCCTCTACCACCCCGAGGCCAAGAACTTCCTCGTGACCGAGGCCTGCCGCGGCGAGGGCGGCATCCTGCGCCGCGCCGACGGCACGGCCTTCATGGCCAACTACCACCCGCAGAAGGACCTCGCCCCGCGCGACATCGTCGCCCGCGCCATCGACTTCGAGATGAAGAAGCGCGGCCTGGATTGCGTCTATCTCGACATCTCGCACAAATCAGCCGATTTTCTCGGCGAGCATTTCCCGAACATTCTGGCGCGCTGCCTCGACCTGGGAATCGACATCACCCGCCAGGCGATTCCGGTCGTTCCCGCCGCGCACTACACTTGTGGCGGCGTCGTCACCGATCTGCGGGCGCGCACCGACATTCCGGGTCTCTACGTCGCCGGCGAAGCCTCGTGCACCGGCTTGCACGGCGCCAATCGGCTGGCCAGCAATTCGCTGCTCGAATGCCTGGTATTCGCCGAGGCTGCGGCCAATGACATTCTCGAACAGCCTGCAAGAGATTGCCCAGCGCTTCCGCTCTGGGATGCCAGCCGCGTCAGTGATCCGGATGAAGAGATCGTGATTTCTCACAACTGGGATGAACTACGCCGCTTCATGTGGGACTACGTCGGCATTGTCCGCACCACGAAGCGGCTCAAGCGCGCACAGAATCGCATCCGTTTGCTGAAGTGGGAAATCGAGGAGTTCTACGCCAATTTCCGCGTCAGTCATGACCTCATCGAACTGCGCAATCTGGTCGTCACCGCCGACCTGATCATCCGTTGCGCCATGCGGCGCAAGGAAAGCCGCGGGCTGCACTATACGCTCGATTACCCGCGCCTGCTTCCTGAGGCACGCGACACGGTGCTGGTTCCTTAAACGCACAGCGCGCCGCGGATATTGCACCACGGCGCGCCGGCTTACGCCCTGCCTCCCCATGACCCCGCGATGCGGCGCGGAGCCGAAGGCCCCACCTCCGGGAGCGGCCAGAGCGGCCCGGAAGGGCCGCCGGCGATGAAGGGATCGCAGCGGTCAACCGGAACGCCCCCACCATGCGGCGCCGATTCCTGCCGCGCATTGACCGAAGTCAAAAAAGCGCCGGTGCGTCAGGCAAAACCCTCGTTCAAAAAGCGTTCGGCGAGCGCGGCGTGGAGGGCGGCGCCGCGGGCCATGACCTTTTCGTCGAGCACCATCCGGTTCGAATGGAGGCCGCAGCACTGGCGCCAGTCGCTGCCCGCCTCGCTGGCGCCGAGCCAGAACATCGCGCCGGGCACTTTTTCGAGGACATATGCGAAATCTTCGGCCCCCATCACCGGATTGTCCATCGTCAGCCAAGCCGCCTCGCCGAATGTCTCTTCGACGACGCGCTGGCCAAAGGCGGCGGCGCGGCTGTCGCATACGGTGACGGGGAAGCCTTCCTCGATCGCCACCTCGGCGGTGCAGCCATGCGCTTCGGCGATCGCGGGGACAAGGCGCCGCAGTTCGGCGGCGACCATCGCGCGGCGATGCGGCGACAGGGTGCGGATCGTGCCCTGCATGTCCGCGGTTTCGGGGATGATGTTGTTCGTCGTGCCCGCGGCGATCTTCGCGATGGTGATGACGGCGGGATCGAAGACCGAGATGCGGCGCGTCACCATCGTCTGGATCGCGGTGACGATCGCGCAGGCGACGGGGATGGGGTCGATCGCATCCTGCGGCATCGAGGCGTGGCCGCCGGCGCCCTTGACGGTGATCGAAAGGACGTCGGACGAAGCGAGCAGCGGCCCGGCGCGCCCCGCGAAGATGCCGTGCGGCGCGTTGGGCATGATGTGGAGCGCGAAGGCCGCGTCGGGCAGCGGATCGATCAGCCCGTCGTCGAGCATAAACCGCGCGCCATGATGCCCTTCCTCGCCGGGCTGGAACATGAACATCACCGTGCCGGGCAGGCGGTCGCGCGCCGCGCAGAGCAGCTTCGCCGCGCCGACGAGCATCGCGACATGCGTATCATGACCGCAGGCATGCATCGCACCGCTGGTTTCGGAGGTGAATGCGAGGCCCGTATCCTCGACCAGCGGCAGCGCGTCCATGTCGCCGCGCAGCAGCACGGTGCGCGCGTTCCCCCCGTTCCCCGCCAAACCCCCGCGCAGGATCGCGACCAGCCCCGTGGTCGACGGCCCTTCGCGAAATTCGAGCGGCAGGCCGGCGAGCGCATCCTTGATCTTGGCGAGCGTCTTGGGGTTCTGAAGGCCGAGTTCCGGTTCGCGGTGGATCGCGCGGCGCAGATCGACAAGATCATCGAGAAGGGTTTCGGCCTCGGCGGGCCAGCGGCTTGTTTCGGTCGGCGTCATCTCTCGATCCTCGATTGGGGGCGTCACGCGATCCTAGAACGTCGCCGCCGGCTTGTCAGCCTGCCGCGGCGCGGCCGAGGGTCAGCACGGCGAGCGCGATGGCGATGGCGCTGCCGTGCAGGACGATGCGGCCCCAGCGGGTCGGGGCGGGGTCGACCCATTCGACGACGAATGCGGTCGCCGACTGGATGCCATAATAGAGAACGAAGGCTTTGGACGCCCAGGCGATGACGGTGAAGATGTCGCCCGCCCACACCACCGCGATCGAGGCTGATGCTGCGATGACATAGCCGATAGCGACGGGGATTCGCTGGCGCGAGGCGCCGGCGACGAGGCCGCTGGCGCCGTTGAGATCGGCCACCGCCGCCGAAAGCTGCGACAACAGGGCTGCGACGATGATCGCCGGCGCGACGAGGGTGCCGACGGGGCGCAGCAGTTCGATGACATGGGTGTCGCCGCCCTCGGGCGGCAGGCGCCCGTCGAGCCACGGCGTCAGGAGGCTGATGAAGAGCATGTAGACGACGAAGGCGATCCACTGCGCATGGCGCATCGTGCGCACTCGCGTCGCGCGGTCGTAGCTGTCGCCGAGGTAGCGAGACGTCTCGAACCCCTGGACGAGGATGATGAGGCCGAGCAGGATGCGGACCGCGTCGAAACCCTCCGCCTGGTCGGCGAGCGGACGGACCGCGACCGTTCCCGCCGCGACCTCCGACCCCAGCGCCCAGGCGAGCGCGGCGATGAGCGCGGCGATCATCGCCAGCTTGAGCCCGACCGAGCCAAGCTCGACATGCTCGAGCCAGCGCAGACCGCCGAAATAGCCGAGCGTGCCGAGCAGCGCGAGGATCGCGGTCGTCATCCCGTGCGCAACCACCGGATCGACGACGCCGAACGCCTTGAGCGCGAAATCGGCGAGCAGGTCGAGATAATAAGCGACCGAGACGAAATAGGCGAGGATCAGCGCAAGATCGGCGGCGCGGTCGAGCCAGAGCAGCACCGGCGGCGGCGATTCGGCCGCGAGCATCGGTTCGAGGCGACTGATATTGTCGCGCACCGCAAGGCCGAAAAGATAGGAAATGGCGCAGAGTGCCGCCATCGCCGCGACCGCATAATGGCCCGCGACATGGCCAAGGATCGGCCCCGCGACGAGGAAGCCCGACCCGATGATCGACGCGAGCGGCGTGACGGTCGCGCGCCAGTCGCGCGAACGCAGCAGCGGCGGCGACAGCATCACCGCCGCGGTCGCGATCGCGACGACGAGCAGGACGAGGTCGGTCGAACTCATCGACCGCCGAAGAGCTGCCGCCCCGCCAGATCGAGCATGATTTCCTCGCTGCCGCCGCCGATCGCGTTGACGCGGACCTCGCGGTAGATGCGTTCGACCTTGCTGCCGGTGATGTAGCTCGCGCCGCCCAGCACCTGCGCCGCCTCGCGCGCGACCGCTTCGAGCATCCGGGTCGCCTGCACCTTGAGCATCGCGAAATCGGCGGGGCGGTCCCTGCCGGTCTTAACCTGCCACGCGCAGAGGTCGACCCACGCCTGCGTCGCTTCGATCTGGCGTTCCATATCGGCGAGCTTGATGCGGATCGACTGATGGCCGACGAGCGGCTTGCCGAACGTCTCGCGGTTTTGCGCCCATTCGGCGGCCTCGGCGAGCGCGACGCGGGCATAGGCGCAGCAGCCCATCGCCATGCCGAGCCGTTCCGAATTGAAGTTGCGCATGATGCCGATGAAGCCGCCATTCTCGGGCCCGATCAGATTTGTCGCGGGGACGCGCACGTCGCCGAAGTGAATTGCCGCAGTGTCGCTGCAGCGCCAGCCCATCTTGTCGAGCCGCGAGCGTTCGACGCCGGGCGCGTCCATGTCGATGAGCAGCAGCGAGATACCGCCCGCGCCCGGCCCGCCGGTGCGCACCGCGCAGGTCAGCCAATCGGCGCGCATGCCGCTGGTGATGAACATCTTGCCGCCGTTGACGACATAATCGTTGCCGTCGCGCACTGCCGTCGTCTTGAGGTTCGCGACGTCGCTGCCGCCGCCCGCTTCGGTAATGCCGAGCGCGATGATCTTTTCCCCCGCGAGCACGGGCGGCGCGACGCGCTGTTTCAATTCCTCCGAACCGAGCGCGAGGATCGGCGGCAGGCCGATGCCGTGCGTCATCAGCGAGGCGCCCAGCCCGCCCGCGCCGACCGCGGCGAGCTCCTCGGTCAGCACGAGGCCGTGGAAATTGTCGAAGCCTTCCGAATGGCCGCCATATTGCTCGGGGTATCGCAGGCCAAGGATACCCGCTTCCGCCGCCTTCTTGTGCAGCGCGCGCGGCAGTTCGCCCTCGGCTTCCCAGCGGTCGATGTGCGGTGCGATCTCGCGTTCGACGAAGCGGCGGACGCTTTGCGCCAGCGCCTCGTGGGTTTCGTCATAATAGGGGGAACGGGCGCGCCAGTCGTCAAAAGCAGTCATGCCGCGATGCTGCGCCCGGTTGACGTGGACGTCAAGGGAAGCGCGACCTTGCAGTGGCGTACAGACGATAAATTTCGGCTCGATTTCCTCGCCATGCACCTTAAGGTCGCCATCTATGACGAAATCTATCCTGCTCGCCGGCCTCGCCGCGCTCGCCCTTGTCTCCACTCCCGCCGCCGCGCAGTCCTCGCCCGAGGCGGTGGCCGAGGCCGCGCTCAAGAAGGCGCCGGTCTTCGACGGGCATAATGACGTGCCCTGGGCGCTGCGCGAGCGCGCCGACAATATGATCAACGGNNTGCGCAAGGGCCATGTCGGCGCGCAATTCTGGTCGGTCTATGTCCCGTCGAACAGCAATGAGGCGCAGGCGGTGCAGCAGACGCTGGAACAGATCGACGTGATGAAGCGCCTCGTCCAGCGCTATCCGAACGACCTGATGCTCGCGACCAGTTCGGCCGAGCTCGAAAAGGCGATGAAGGCGGGCAAGATCGCGGGCATGCTCGGCATGGAGGGCGGTCATTCGATCGGATCGAGCCTGGCGGTGTTGCGCGACATGTATGATCTCGGCGCGCGGTACATGACGCTGACCCATAGCCGGAACACGCCGTGGGGCGACAGCGCGACCGACGCGCCCGCGCACGACGGGCTGACCCCGTTCGGCGAACAGGTGGTGCGCGAGATGAACCGCATCGGCATGATCGTCGATCTGAGCCACACGAGCGAGGCGACGATGAAGGACGCGCTTGCCGTGGCGAAGGCGCCGGTGATGTTCAGCCACTCGGGCGCGCGCGGCGTCAACGACCATCCGCGCAATGTCCCCGACAGCGTGCTGCCGCTGGTCAAGGCGAACGGCGGCATCGTGATGGTGGTGCTGTTGCCGACCTTCCTCGACCCCCAGGTGCGCGCCTATGGCCTGTCGCGTACCGCCGAACAGGCGCGGTTGAAGGCGATGTATCCGGGCGATCCCGCCGCGGCCGACAAGGCAATCGCCGACTGGGACAAGGCGAACCCCACGCCGACGACCGACGTCGCGAAGGTTGCCGACCATATCGATCATATCCGCAAGCTGGCCGGGATCGACCATATCGGGCTCGGCGGCGATTATGACGGCATGGATTCGGCGCCGGTCGGGATGGAGGATGTGTCGGGCTACCCCGCGTTGTTCGTCGAACTGGCGAAGCGCGGCTATTCGCAGGCCGACCTCNNGATCGAGACGCCGGTGGCGAAGTGATGCACGTCGCCCCCGTGGAGGTGGGGGCGGCGGCTATTTCCTCTTGAACGGCCAGTCGATCGCGCCGCTCGCCCACAGCGCCCACCAGATGATGAGCGGCTGCGCGGCGAGGCGCGGGCCGTGGTACCACCAGCCGAGCGTCTGTCCGCCGATCGCGACATGCGCGAAGGCGTGATGGAAATTCGCCGGCCACACGCACAGCGCATAGAGGGCAAGGCCCCAGCCCGCCGCCTTGCGCGTCGCCGGGATCAGCAGCCC
>DKKP01000413.1 GCA_002455335.1 Anaerolineales bacterium UBA6663
CGCCGCACCCACTGTCGGTACGCAGCCGAAACCTGAGGCTCCGCCCGGAGCAACGCCAGGGGCGCCGCGCCCATCGCCGGCCCCCGCAAAGCCAGCCGCGCGAAGTGGCAACGACGCGAACACGGCCGCCGCCGAGACCTCCGCGGCGCTGCTCGCCCGCAAACGCGCGCGTCAACAGAAGAAGCCCTGACGGTTCTTCTCAGTTGCGTCGACGATCCCAAACCAAGTCAGACTGACAATAACGCCTGCCAGCCGCTATCCTGACACGTGGCGATGGGTCGCGCGCCGCGTGGTTTCAGCCCTGGTTTGTTTCAGGTTTAGTAGGCGTTTATGCGCTCAGGGGCCGTTATGGTCGATACCGACGCGTGTGCTGCGATCGATGCACCGCGTGGTGGACCGGGATAGGATCCCGGCCCAAAAGTTGAGTTGAACGGGAATGGTCCGCAGTTGGTCTGACCTCAAACGTTGTGTACACGCGCGCTGGCTCAGCCTGGCGACGGTGTGTCTGGCGTTGTCGTTGGCTGACCTGTTCGCCTGGCCGGCTGAGGCGCGCCAGCTTGGTAGCATCATCGGCCTGGGAAGCCTGGGCGGGCTGGTGGCGTTGGCCCTGGGGTGGACCGTACGCGCATTGCGTCGTCATGGCCAACCAGGGGGGGCGCTGGCCGCCACGCTCTGGCCTTTCGCCCTGGGTTTGACTGCCTGGGCCGCGAGCATCCTGCTGGCTGAAGTCGCGGTCCATCTACCGACTCCGATAGCGGCCCTCGGCCAACTGCCTGCAGCCCTGCAGCTTCTTGGCGCATCGGGCCTGATCCACACAGCCTATCGTCTCCCTCGCGCTGCCGCCACACGTAAGCCCTCGCTCCTGGTGAGCCTCGACTTGCTCATCGTCATGATGGCCGCGATCTACATCACCTGGGCCGCGCTGCTGGGCCCAGCGCTCGCGCAGACCTCGCCAGCCGACAACCGGGATCTGATCGCCGTCTGGTCCGCCATCGGGCAGGGCGCGGTCTCGCTTGTGCTGATCTGGGCCGGGCTGCGGGTATTGTTCGGGGTGTATGAGCGCTCGCTGCGCCTGACGGCGACCCTGGTGGCCGTCGGTTACCTCTTGATTGCGTTTCAAGGCGTGCTGGCCAGCGACCTGGCCGGCCACGCGGCGAGTCTGCCGCACGTGGTCGAACATGTCCTCCGCTCTGCAGCGCTCGTCGTCATGATGCTGGCGATGGCCCACCTGCGTGGTCAGGAGACGGCAATCCACCAGGTCGCCGTCAACGTCGACGATCCGACATCGGTCAGCTGGCCCTGGCGGTCGCTCGTCGCCCTGGCGGGTATGTGGTCGGCCTATGCCTTGTTTGTCGTCGGCGCCGAGTACTATGCCACCGACTCAGTGCCAGGCAATTACCTCACCGCCGCGATCCTGTTTGGGCTGTTGTTTGCGCTCTCAGGCGTGCAACAGGTCGTCGACACGTTCCGCCGCGTCCGTCTGGCGCGCCGTCTGCAGACCGAGTTGACCCAGCGCGAGGCGGTCGAGGCCAAGCTGCAGAACCTGAACGCCGAGCTCGAAGAGCGCGTCCTGCTGCGGACGACCGAGCTGGCCGACGCCAATCAGCACCTCCTGCGCGAGGTCGAGGAGCGCACGCGCGCCGAGTCGGCGCTGCGCGAGAGCGAGGCCCGGCTGCTGCATGACGCCTTCCACGATGCCCTGACCGGGTTGCCCAATCGGGCGCTGCTGCTCGATCGGATCGGCCGCGCCCTTGAGCGCGCCCGCCGACACATCGACTATCGCTTCGCCTTGCTCTTCCTCGACTTCGACGGCTTTCGCGTGATCAACGACAGCCTTGGCCACGGCCTTGGCGATGCCGTATTGGTCGAGAACGCGCGCCGGCTGCAGCAGGGTCTGCGCGGCATCGACACCCTGGCGCGTCTTGGCGGCGACGAGTTCGTGGTGCTGGTCGACGACATCGAAGATGAGCGCGCCGCTGTGGCGGTCGCCGAGCGTTTGCAGACCGCGCTTGCGCTTCCCTTCGATGGTCAAGGCCAACGGCTGTACACCACAGCCTGCATCGGAATCGTCTTGAGCACCGCGATCTACGAGACGCCGCAGGATCTGCTTCGCGACGCCGAAGTGACGATGTACCACGCCAAGGCGCTCGGCCGCTCGCGGCACGCTGTGTTCAATGCCGGGATGCGCGCGCGCGCCATCGCCCGGCTTGTGCTCGAGAACGAGCTGCGCCAGGCGCTCGAGCGCAATGAGCTGACGCTTCACTACCAGCCGATCCTTGATCTGCGCACCGATCGCATCACGGGCTTCGAGGCCCTCGTCCGTTGGCGCCACCCGTACCGCGGCCTCGTCCCGCCGTCGGAGTTCATCCCGATCGCCGAAGAGACCGGCTCGATCGTGCCGATCGGCCACTGGGTGCTGCGTGAAGCAGCCGCCCAACTCGCGCGCTGGCGACAGATCAACGAAAACGCCTTCGGCCTGACGATGTCGGTCAATCTCTCGGCCCGCCAGTTCCGCGAGAAAGATTTGGCCAGCCAGGTCGGACTGGCCCTGATGCAGGCCGGCCTCGAGCCCGAGGCGCTCAAGGTCGAGATCACCGAGACCGTGCTTGTTGAGGATGCCGAGCAGGCGCTTGCAACGTTGGCTGCGCTGCGCGCGCTCGGCGTGCAGGTGCAGATCGACGACTTCGGGACAGGCTACTCGTCGCTAAGCTATTTGCAGCGCTTTCCGGTCGACACGCTCAAGATCGACAGGTCGTTCATCGGCCGCATCTCGGCCGGCGACGACAGCGTCGAAATCGTGCGCTCGATCGTCAACCTGGCGCATGGCCTCGGCCTGACCGTGATTGCCGAGGGCGTCGAGACCCAGGAACAACTCAACTTCATCAAGGCGCTGGCTTGCGAGCTCGGCCAGGGCTACCTGATCTCCAAACCGCTCGAGCCCGACCGCGCATACGAGTACATCCGTCGCCCCGAAATGGCGTTGCTTGTGGATTGACCGCCCCGAAGTGCACTACAATTGCCCTTGATGCCCCCAAGCAGCGGACATGTCGAAGTCGTCTGCACCGGCCGTCTGACCCTGGATTTCGGGGTCGGCGCCAATCGAGAAGCCATCGTCGCGCGTCCCGGCGGTTCTGCTGTTTACGCCGCTGTCGGCGCTCGGGTGTGGAACGAACACGTCGGCCTCCTGGGCCGCGTCGGCGCCCGGTTCCCGACCGATTGGCTCGAGACCTGTCGGCAGCAAGGCATCGAGACCCGGGGTGTCAGGGTCGTGCCCGACCCGCACGACCAGCTTGAGCTCGTCGCTGCGGCGCCCGAGGAGCAACAACTCGATCAGCCCGAGCGTCTCTTCGCCGAGGCGGGGCTCCCGCTGCCAGAGGAGCTCGCCGGTTGGATCCCCTACGCTTCACGCAAAGAGGAACGCACCCGGTTCTCGCCGTTGGCCGTTCGCCCAAGCGAGGTGCCGCGCAGCTACCTGACCGCGCGCGCGGCGCATATCGCGCCCTGTGAACTTGTGGTCCAAACGGCGCTTCCGCCGACGTTGCGCCGGAGCGGGCTGAGCTACGTCACCTGCGACCCGCACCCGCGTTTCATGACGCCTGAGTTTGAGGCCGACGTGCGTCAGGTGGTCTTCGGGCTGGATGCCTTCCTGCCGGGCGAGGCCGCCGTGCGCGCTTTCTTCCGAGGGAAGCCCTGGGCCGACGACCTCTGGCAGTGCGCCGAGGCGCTGGCCGCGATGGGCGCGCGGGCCGTTGTCATCAAAAGCGGGGCGCGCGGCGCGCTGGTCTTCGATCCCGCCAAAGGGCGGCGCTGGCAGGTTGGCGGCTATGCGGCCCGAGTCCGCGAGCGTGTGGGCGCTGGCGCGGCGTATGGTGGCGGCTTCGTGGCCGGNNTACGATATCCTCGAGGCCGCGCTGCGCGGTGCTGTCTCGGCCTCGCTCGTCCTCGAAGGCAATCAGCCACTGTATGCGCTCGCCGCGAACCCGCGTCTTTCCGAAGCCAGGCTGGAAGCGCTGCGCGGGCAGGTCCGCTCGATCTAGCCGGAGGCTCTCTCTATCGTGACCATCACCGAACGCACGCTCGATCTCGCCTGCGCCATCCAACAGATCGCGGCCCCGACCTTCGCCGAGCAGGCCCGCGCAGCCTTTGTCCGCGACCAATTCGTCGCGGCCGGGCTGCTGGACGTGACGGTGGATGATCTTGGCAACGTCTTCGGTCGACGGCCCGGCGCCGGCCGCGCGCGCCCGGTGCTCGTGACGGCCCACACCGACACGGTCTTCCCGGCCGAGACGCCTCTGACGCTCCTCCGGCGCCCCGAGCTGATCGCCGGCCCGGGCATCGGCGACAACTCGGTGGGCGTGGCCGGATTGCTCGGCCTGCTTTGGTCTCTGGGAGACGCCCAAACCGAGGGCGATCTGTGGCTCGCCGCCAACGTCTGCGAGGAGGGCCTGGGCGATTTGCGCGGGATCCGGGCCGTGATCGATCGACTGGGCGAGACCGTGGCCGCGACACTCGTGCTCGAGGGCATGGCGTTGGGCAGGGTGTACCACGGCGGCATCGGCGTCCGCCGCTACCGGATCAGCGCCGAAGCGGAGGGCGGCCACAGCTGGCTGAACTACGGTCGTCCGTCGGCGATCCACCGGCTGGCGCGCGTCGCTGCCGCATTGACACAGCTCGAGGTGCCGCCCAACCCGCGCACCACGTACAACATCGGTGTCATCCGCGGGGGCACGTCGGTCAACACGATCGCGCGCAGCGCCGAGCTCGAGCTCGATCTGCGGAGCGAGGCCCCGACCGCGCTCGCCGCCCTGGCGCGACACGTCGAAGCCGTCGTCACCGCTCACCAGGAACCGGTGGCGCCATTGCGGATCGAAGTCATCGGCGATCGCCCGCCAGGGTTCATCGCGGCTGAGCACGGCCTGGTGCAGGTCGCGGTCAGGGCGCTCAACCGTCGCGGCCTGGCGGCCACCCTCGACTCAGGCTCGACCGATGCCAACCTGCCGCTGAGCCGTGGCCTGCCCTGCGTGTGCATCGGCCTGACCACGGGCGCGAACGCGCACCGCCCGGACGAATACATCGATACGGCGCCGCTGGCTCAGGGCCTCCCCGTACTTGTCGACACAGTCTTGCAGACCTTTGCCTGGGCGCGGATATAGGCAACGGGATGGCCGCAAACGATCGGGGAGATGTTTTCTTTTGGGGGCTTTCACCCGCGTCTGTGACGCGGTATCATGCGCGGCGGGCCGCCGACTGTTCAACACCCATAGTCGCGGCGTATTTTTGGCACCAGGAGAACGGGCACCACGCCCGATTATCTTTTTGGGAGCAGGGCAGTGTCGACCCAACCTTCTGACCTCGATGCCCGGATCGATGCCAATCGAAATCAACTGCGCGCCATAGCCGATGTGGACGAGTTGTTCGTGCACTCCCATTGGGCCTCTGAGCGCGCCCTGGTAGCCTTTATCCCGCGAACGGCTCGCACAATCCTGGACATTGGCTGTGGCCCAACCGGCGGGATGTTGATGCACGTCCCCGATATGGTCTACGTCGGCGTCGACTTCGTCACTTCCTATTTGGCCAAGCTCTACAAGGATCACGGCTCGCAGGGCCCCTGGCCGTTTGCCCGCCGGGCGTGGGTGACGTCGCCCATGGAGACGTTACCATTTCCAGACGGGTTCTTTGATGTGGTGTATTCGCGTCATGCGCTTGAGCACAGCGCTGACCTGGCAGGCACCCTGGCGGAGATCCGGCGCGTCTTGAAGCCGGGCGGGATCTTCCTGTTCTGCGTCCCGGCGCGAGTGGACGACACCGAACCGACCCATCTCACCCGGTGGCCGGGGTGGCGCTGGCGCGAAGCTTTTCGCGCCGTGGGCCCTGTGCGTTTTCAGGCACATCATCGTTACTTCATCGATGAGTTCTATGGCTGTGTCGAGAAACCGGGTGGGCCGCGAACCAGTTGGGTGGATTGGCTGCGCCAGAACCAGGACTTTCTGTACGGCCAAGGCGTGATCCCGCTCTGGCTGGTGCGCGTTGTAGTTGGCCTGTTTCGGCGGCTGCGCGGGGTCTTCCCGGCCCTGGGCAGGTGAAGGCTACGGGCCCGAACTGCTTGAGGAATCGGACGATTTCGCTGGTTTGACACCCATAAAATCCATGATAAACTGTAGGTTCGGGTTTTCACCCGAGCTTTTTTCGTGCCTGCAGACAAGGAATTCGCGAACTTGTCAAGGGGGTCTTTGCGCACCAGTCGTCTGGCTGGTTGAACGCGCCCTGCAGGAGTATCGCCCTCGCGTATACGGGTGTCTATGTCAAACGTCCTGGCTCCGAAGTCTTACGCCCGCATCAAAGACGTCCTCACGCTCCCCAGCCTGATCGAGGTGCAACTCCAGTCCTTCGAGTGGTTCCGCACCGAGGGCCTGGCCGACCTGTTCGAAGAGGTCTCGCCGATCGAGAGCTTCAACGGCGGCATGCAGTTGTGGTTCCCGAGCAAGCGGATCGACAGCAAGTTCAACCTGAAATACTGGTTTGACGATCCCAAGTACTCGGTCGAAGAGTGCGTCGAGCGCGATCTGACCTACGCGGCGCCGCTGTACGTGTCGGTGCTGCTGACCGGCAGCGAGGTCGCCAGCCCCGTAAAGAACGACATCTTCCTGGGCGACTTCCCGCTGATGACCGACAACGGTACCTTCATCATCAACGGCACCGAGCGCGTGGTCGTCTCGCAGTTGATCCGTTCGCCTGGCGTCTACTTCGAATCCGAAGGCGATCGCAACAGCGGGCGCCGGCTGGCCATGGCCAAGCTGATCCCCGATCGCGGCGCGTGGATGGAGTTCGAGACGCGCAAGAGCGATTACCTGACGCTCAAGTTCAACCGCAAGCGCACCGTCCCTGTGACGATCCTGCTGCGCGCCTTCGCCGCGGTCTCCGACGGGTTGAAGAACAGCCCGATCAAGTACGGCACCGAAGAAGAGATCATGGAGCTCTTCAAGGATGTCGACACTAATGAAGACCGGCAGTTCATCGCGGCGACGCTGCGCCAGGAGCCGACCTGGGGCGAGGGGCGGGCCAAGCACAGCGTGCCCGAGGAAGCCCTGATCGACTTCTACAAGCGCATGCGCCCGGGCGATCCGCCCACACTCGACAACGCGCGCGAGTTCATGCTGCAGCAGCTGTTCGATCAGCGCCGTTACGACCTCGAGCGGGTGGGGCGCTACAAGCTGAACCAGAAGCTCCAGCTGATGGAGCACATCCCGCTTTCGCACCGCACCGTGACGGCCGCCGACGTGATCGCCGTGCTCAAGCACATGATCCAGATCAACAACGGCGTGATCGAGACCGACGACATCGACCACCTTGGCAATCGCCGCGTCAAGACAGTCGGCGAGTTGATCCAGAACAAGATGCGCGTCGGCCTGCGCCGCATGGAGCGCGTGGTCAAGGAACGCATGTCGATCCGCGAGAACGACAACGTCTCGCCGCTGACTCTGGTCAACATCCGCCCGATCGTGGCCTCGATCCGCGAGTTCTTCGGCTCGAGCCAGCTCTCGCAGTTCATGGACCAGACCAATCCGCTGGCCGAGCTGACGCACAAGCGGACGCTCTCGGCGCTTGGCCCGGGCGGTCTGCGCCGCGAGCGCGCGGGCTTCGACGTCCGCGACGTGCATGACTCGCACTATGGCCGCATCTGCCCGATCGAGACGCCTGAAGGCCCGAACATCGGCCTGATCGGGCGTCTTGGCTCGTACGCCAAGGTCAACGCTTTTGGCTTCATCGAGACGCCGTATCGCAAGGTCGTCAAGGGCCTGGCGGCCGACGACAAGACCGTGCTCGGCCGCAAGCTGCGCGAAGATGTGACGGATCCCAAGAGCGACGAGATCGTGGCTTCCGAGGGCGATGAGGTCACCAAGGAGCTGGCCCGCAAGCTGGGCAAGTTCCTGGACGAGATCCCGATCGTGCCGTACGTGTCGGAAGACATCCATTATCTCTCGGCCGATGCCGAGGACCGGTACATGATCGCTCAGGCGACCACGCCGCTCAACGAGCGCCTTGAGTTCCTGCGCGCGCGCCCGTCGTGCCGCCACCACGGCAAGTATCAGTTTGCGCCTCCGGAGCGCATCGACTACATGGACGTCGCGCCGCGCCAGATCGTGGGCATCAGCGCCGCGCTCATCCCGTTCCTCGAGCACGACGACGCCAACCGGGCGTTGATGGGCTCGAACATGCAGCGCCAGGCCGTGCCGTTGCTTACCCCCGAGGTGGCGACCGTGGGCACAGGCATGGAGGCGCAGGCCGCGCTCGACTCGGGCCAGGTGATGGTCTCGGATGTCGACGGCGAGGTCGTGTCGGTGACCGGCAAGGAAGTCGTCGTTCAGGCGGGCGGCAAGAAGCGCATCTATAAGCTGCGCAAGTACCAGCGCTCGAACCAGTCGACGTGCATCGACCAGCGCCCGGCCGTCGTCAAGGGCCAGAAGGTCAAGAAGGGCGACGTCATCGCCGACTCCTCATCGACCAATCAGGGCTTGATCGCGCTCGGCCACAACGTGCTCGTCGCGTTCCTGAGTTGGGAGGGCGGCAACTACGAAGACGCCATCCTGATCAGCGAGCGCCTGGTGCGCGAAGATCGCTTCACCTCGATCCACATCGAGAAGCACGAGATCGAGGCGCGCGACACGCGGCTCGGACCTGAAGAGATCACGTACGATATCCCGAACGTCGGCGAAGAGGCCCTGAAGGACCTGGACGAGCACGGCATCGTGCGCGTCGGCGCCGAAGTCGGGCCGAACGACATCCTGGTCGGCAAGATCACGCCCAAGGGCGAGAAGGAGCTGACCCCGGAGGAGAAGCTGCTCCGCGCCATCTTCGGCGAGAAGGCNNGCGCGATCTTCGGCGAGAAGGCGCGCGAGGTGAAAGACAGCTCGCTGCGCCTGCCGCACGGCGAGCGCGGCAAGGTCATCGACGTGCGCGTCTTCACGCGCGACGAGCATCGCGACCTGCCGGCGGGCGTCGAGAAGATGGTGCGCGTCTCGGTGGCGCAGAAGCGCAAGCTGACCGAGGGCGACAAGATGGCCGGCCGCCACGGCAACAAGGGCGTCATCTCGAAGGTCGTGCCTGTGGCCGACATGCCCTTCCTGCCCGATGGCACGCCGGTCGACATCATCCTCAACCCGCTCGGCGTCCCGGGCCGTATGAACATCGGCCAGATCCTCGAGACGCATCTGGGTTGGGCGGCCGATCGCCTCGGCTTCCGCGCCGTCACGCCCGTCTTTGACGGCGCCGACGAGCACGAGATCGAGGCCGAGCTGGCGCGCGCCTGGCTTGTCGACTACGCCTGGCAGCAGGTCAACGACCGCGCCTGGGATTGGCTGCGCGAGCAGGAAGTCGACCCCGAGAACATCGAAGACGACGGCGAGGTCCGCCGGCTGTACATGGGGCAGTGGCTCAAGGGCCGCAAGATCAGTCAGGACCGGATGGTCACCGACGAGACCTACGCGCGGCGCGTCGCGGTGCGCGAATGGCTGCGCGAGCAGGAATACGATCCGGAAGGTCTGTTGATCTTCGAGGACGAGGCGCCGGATCTCAATCAGGCGCAACGCCAGGAGCGTGACAAGGGCGTGATCGACGCGGGGCTGCAGATCTGGCTCGGCAGCCTGGGTCGCAATGTCAACAAGCTCGAGGGCGAGCGGCTGCGCAAGCACGCCGTCGAGGTCTCGCTCGAGACCAATATCCCGCTGCCGATCATCGGCAAGCAGGTGTTGTACGACGGCAAGAACGGCGAGCGCTTCGACCAGCCGGTGACCGTGGGCATCATCCATATGCTCAAGCTCGCCCACCTGGTCGAGGACAAGGTCCACGCCCGGTCGACCGGGCCTTACTCGCTCGTGACCCAGCAGCCGCTCGGCGGCAAGGCCCAGTTCGGCGGCCAGCGCTTCGGCGAAATGGAAGTGTGGGCGCTCGAAGCATACGGCGCCGCGCATACCCTGCAGGAGATGCTCACCGTCAAGTCCGACGACGTCCAGGGGCGCGTCAAGACCTACGAGTCGATCATCAAGGGCGAGAAGATCGAGGAACCGGGGATCCCGGCCTCGTTCCGGGTGCTCGTCAAGGAGCTCCAGTCGTTGGGCCTGGTGGTGGAAGCCGTGCAGGACAATGGCGAGATCCTCAAGTTCGGCAAGGACGACGAGAAGGCTCGCCCGCCTAGGCCGGGGATTGGCCTGTTGAGCCTGGGAGTCGAATAAAGCGAGGAGCGAAGGGCGAGGGGCGAGAAGCGAACGCTGCTGCCGGTAGCGTTCGCTCCTCGCCCTTCGCTCCTCGCTCCTCGGATTTGACGAGACTAAGCGGGTCATGGTATTATCCCGTGCTCGCGTTGCCCGACCCGCCACCTGTACGAGGCGGGAAGCGCATACAGCAGGATAGCCGACAAGGCCACCGGAGTTCACGGGTGGCCTTGATTTGCGCCTGCGACCAAGCGAACTAACTCATCTGGGCCGGGTTCGCGCCCGGTCTAAAACGCGGAAGGCGTGCGGAAAGCGCGTCTTTCGGGTCAAGCACAACCAGATCGTTCAGACTAAGGAGAGCACAGCGTGCCAACGATCAACCAGCTCGTCCGCAAGGGACGCAAAGACAAGAAGGCCAAGTCGAAGTCACCGGCGCTGCAATTTGCCTTCAACTCGCAGGTGCAGCGGCGTATCGAGCAGCCCAAGGGCTCTCCCCAGAAGCGCGGCGTGTGCACTGTGGTGCGCACCCAGACGCCGAAAAAACCCAATTCGGCGATGCGCAAGGTGGCCCGCGTCCGCCTGTCGAACGGCCTGGAAGTGACGGCCTACATCCCCGGCGAAGGGCACTCCCTCCAAGAGCACAGCGTGGTGTTGGTGCGCGGCGGTCGCGTGAAGGACCTGCCTGGCGTGCGCTATCACATCGTCCGCGGCACGCTCGACACCACGGGTGTCGACGCCCGCCGTCAGGGCCGCTCCAAGTACGGCAACAAGCGCCCGAAGGCCGGCGCCGCCGCTGCCAAGAAGAAGTAAGGACTAAGACAGCATGCCACGTCGTTATACCCCCGAGCGCCGGCCGCTGGTGCCGGATATCCGCTTCAAGAGCACGTTGGTCTCCGAGTTCATCAATCGCATGATGATCGACGGCAAGAAGAGCGTCGCGCAGCGCGTCATGTACGATGCGATGGCGCTTGCCGCCGAGCGCGCCAAGAAGGAGCCGATGGAGGTCCTCGAGGCCGCGCTGCGCAACGTCGGCCCTGTGGTCGAGGTCAAGCCCCGTCGCGTCGGCGGCGCCACGTATCAGGTGCCGGTCGAGGTCAGCCCTGATCGGCGCGCCAGCCTGGCCATGCGCTGGATCATCGCCGCGGCCCGTTCGCGTGGCGGCAAGAGCATGACTGACAAACTGTCTGGCGAGCTGCTCGATGCCGCGAACAACACAGGGACGGCCATCAAGAAGCGCGAAGAAACCCACAAGATGGCTGAGGCCAACCGCGCCTTCGCTCACTACCGCTGGTAAGTGTGACCGATGGCTGAGTATCCTCTGAACAAAGTTCGCAACATCGGCATCATCGCGCATATCGATGCCGGTAAGACGACCACGACGGAGCGGGTGTTGTACTACACCGGCAAAACGCACCGCATCGGGTCGGTCGACGAGGGCAACACCGTCACCGACTGGATGGAGCAGGAGCGTGAGCGCGGCATCACCATTGTTTCGGCGGCCGTGACGGCCGAGTGGCGCGATCACAAGATCAACATCATCGACACACCCGGGCACATCGACTTCACGGCCGAAGTGCAGCGTTCGCTGCGCGTGCTCGACGGCGGCGTCGTGGTGTTCGATGCGGTGCAGGGCGTCGAGCCGCAGTCTGAGACGGTCTGGCGTCAGGCCGATCGTTACGCTGTGCCGCGCGTGTGCTATATCAACAAAATGGATCGCACGGGTGCGAGCTTCGCAAACGCCGTGCAGTCGATCATCGATCGGCTCGGGGCCAACCCGATCCCGCTGCAGATGCCGATCGGCCAGGAACAGTCGTTCGAGGCGATCGTCGATCTGTTCACCATGCAGGCGATCTATTACACCGACCCGAGCGGTCGGACGTTCGAGCTGCGCGACATCCCTGAGTCGCACAGGGCGGCTGCCGAGAAGGCGCGCCACGACATGATCGAGAAAATCGCCGAGCTCGACGACGATTTGACGATGAAGTACCTCGAGGGCGAGGAGATCACCGTCGATGAGATGCGGGCCGCGCTGCGCAAGGGCACGATCGCTGGCAAATGCAACCCGGTCTTCTGCGGCTCGTCGCTGAAGAACAAGGGCGTGCAGCCTGTGCTCGACGCCGTGGTCGACCTGCTGCCGTCGCCGCTCGACATCCCGGCGGTCAAGGGCACCGACCCGCGGACCGAGGCCGAGGTCGAGCGACCGACCGACGCCAAGGCGCCGCTGGCGGCCCTGGTGTTCAAGATCGTGTCCGACCCGTTCGTCGGCCGTCTGGCCTATTTCCGGGTGTATTCGGGCCGACTGAACGCGGGCAGCAATGTCTTGAACTCGTCGAAGGGCAAGCGCGAGCGCATCAGCCGCCTGATCCGGATGTACGCCGACCGCCGTGAGGAGGTCGAGTACGTCGAGGCCGGCGACATCGCCGCTGTGCTCGCCCTCAAGGACACGTTCACCGGCGAGACGCTGTGCGACCCCGACAAGCCGATGGTGCTTGAATCGATCACGTTCCCGGCCCCGGTCATCGCCGTGGCTGTGGAGCCCAAGACCCAGGCCGATCAGGAGAAGATGTCGGAGGCCCTGCACAAGCTGGCGCAGGAGGATCCGACCTTCCACGTCCATTCGGATGAGGCGACCGGGCAGACGATCATCGAAGGCATGGGCGAGTTGCACCTCGAGGTGCTTGTCGATCGCATGCTGCGCGAGTACAAGGTACACGCCAACGTCGGCCGCCCGCGCGTGGCTTACAAAGAGAGCATCACGCGCCCGGTGCCCGAGGTCAACCTTAAGTACGCCAAGCAGTCGGGCGGGCGCGGCCAGTACGGCCACGTCGTGATCAGCATGGAGCCGGGTGAGCCTGGGTCGGGCGTCGTCTTCGAGAACAAGATCATCGGCGGCGCGATCCCGAAGGAATACATCCCGGCGGTCGAGAAGGGCATCAAGGAGACATCGGAGTCCGGCATCATCGGCGGCTACCCGGTGGTCGACCTCAAGGTCACGTTGATCGACGGCTCGTCACACGACGTCGACTCGAACGAAATGGCCTTCAAGATCGCGGCCTCGATGGCCTTCAAGGAGGGCATGCAGAAGGGCAAGGCCGTTCTGCAGGAGCCGGTCATGAAGGTCGAGGTCACCGTGCCCGAGGAGTACATGGGCGACGTGCTCGGCAATCTGTCGTCGCGGCGCGCCATGATCGAAGGTATGGAGGCGCGCGCCAACGCGCAGGTCATCCGCTCGATGGTGCCGCTGGCCGAAATGTTCGGCTACGCCACCGAGCTGCGCTCGATGACCCAGGGGCGCGGCGTCTTTACGATGGAGTTCCATCACTATCAACAGCTCCCGGCGAGCGTCGCCGAGGATGTCATGAAGGGCCTGGCAACCGCCAAGGCTTAGTTGGGTAGTCGCGTGGTCAAGTAGTCAAGTAGTCGGAAGTCGGCTACTCGACGAACCGACTACCAGACTACAAGACTACCGGACTATTGGACTACTAGACTAATCGGAGGGAAGACATGTCGAAGGAGAAGTTCGACCGCAGCAAGCCGCACCTGAACATCGGCACGATCGGGCACATCGACCATGGGAAGACGTCGCTGACGGCGGCGATCACCAAGGTGTTGGCGCTCAAGAAGATGGCCGAGTATCGGGCGTACAACCAGATCGACAACGCGCCTGAAGAGCGCGAGCGCGGGATCACGATCAACATCGCGCACGTGGAGTACCAGACGGACAAGCGGCACTACGCGCACGTGGACTGCCCCGGGCACCGTGACTACATCAAGAACATGATCACGGGTGCGGCGCAGATGGACGGTGCGATCCTTGTGGTGGCGGCGCCGGACGGGCCGATGCCGCAGACGCGCGAGCACGTGCTGCTGGCGCGGCAGGTGGAAGTGCCGGCGATCGTGGTCTTCCTGAACAAGGTCGACATGATGGACGACCCGGAGCTCCTGGAGCTTGTGGAGATGGAGCTGCGCGATCTGTTGAACGCGCAGAAGTTCCCGGGCGACACGACGCCGATCGTGCGGGGCTCGGCGCTTGTGGCGCTGGAGTGCAACTCGCAGGATCCGGCGGCGCCGGAGTACGCGCCGATCATGAAGCTGATGGACACGGTGGACGAGTACATCCCGCAGCCGGTGCGCGAGACGGAGAAGCCGTTCCTGATGGCGATCGAAGACGTGTTCTCGATCAAGGGGCGCGGGACCGTGGTGACGGGGCGGATCGACCGAGGGATCGTGAAGGTGGGCGAGCCGCTGGACATCCTGGGTCTGCGCGAAGAGAAGATGTCGACGGTGTGCACGGGCGTGGAGATGTTCCACAAGCTGCTGGATCAGGGGCAGGCGGGCGACAACGTGGGTCTGCTGCTGCGCGGGATCGAGCGCGACCAGGTGGAGCGCGGGATGGTGCTGGCGAAGCCCGGGTCGATCAAGCCGCACACGAAGTTCGAGGCCGAGGTGTACGTGTTGAAGAAGGAAGAGGGCGGGCGGCACAAGGCCTTCTTCAGCGGGTATCGACCGCAGTTCTACATCCGGACGATGGATGTGACGGGGTCGATCACGTTGCCGGCGGGCGTCGAGATGGTGATGCCGGGCGACAACATCACGATGGGCGTGGAGCTGATCATCCCGGTGGCGCTTGAGGCCGGGGCGCGCTTCGCCATCCGCGAGGGCGGTCTGACCGTCGGCGCGGGCGTGATCACGAAAGTCATTGATTGACATTGGCTATTGGGTTATTGGTTATTGGCTATTGAGTTCTCAATAGCCAATAACCAGTAGTCAATAACCAATAGAAGTACCAGGTGTTAGAATGGCGAAATCGAAAGACATCCGACCGGTGATCACGTTTGCGTGCACCGACTGCAAGGAACGCAATTACACCTCGCAGAAGAACCGCCGCAACGACCCGAACCGGTTGGAGTTGAAGAAGTTCTGCCCGCGCTGCCGCAAGCATACAGCGCATCGCGAGGCGAAGTAGTCAAGAAGTCGGGTAGTCAAGTGGTCGGGTAGTTCGGTAGTCAAGGACTACAAGACCACGAGACTACTTGACTACAGGACTAAGTCTAGGCCAGTAGCTCAATTGGCAGAGTACCGCTCTCCAAAAGCGGGAGTTGGGGGTTCGAGTCCCTCCTGGCCTGCAGGCAAGGCCGCTCGGCGGCATCGGACGACACCGCGGCATGTGGGCGGTGTCGTCTTCATCTAGCAAAGGGAAAGACCGATGTCTTCGACGAAGGCGCAGCCGGAAGTCAAAGAGCCCAACGCCCTCGTGCGTTATTACCGCGAGACCCGCGGCGAGCTCAACAAGGTTGTCTGGCCCACGCGCCAGGAAGCCATGAACCTGACCGCGATCGTGCTCGGTGTGATCGTCGTCGGCTCGCTCTTCCTCGGCGCATTCGATTACATCTTTGGCGAGTTGGTCCGCGTCTTGATCGATTTGAGCGCGGGTTGACCGGAAAGGGCTGAGCATGGACGAGCTGGAGCAAAACGCCGGCATAGAAGTGACGCCGGATGAGCCCGCGGTCGAGCCCCTGACCGGTGAAGGGCCTGAGGGCTCGGCAGAGCCTGAGGAGGCGGCGCCGGCCATCCCGTCTGCGGCCGAAGAGGCAGCCGCCTTTTTTGGGCTGACATCGTTGGCGCCCAAGACGGAGCCCACGGTTGAGCTCGATCTGGATCTTGGGGGCGAGGAGAGCGAGGTCGAGGAGCCAGAGGCCGACGAAGAGGTCGAGGCCGAGCCCGAGCCTGCTGCCGCGATTGCGCCCGAAGACAACCCGGACGCGCCGCACTGGTACTTTGTGCATTGCTACTCGGGCCAGGAGAACAAGGTCCGGCAGAATCTCGAGCAGCGCATCGCCACGATGGGCATGAAGGGCAAGATCCTTGACGTGATCGTGCCCACTGAAGAGGAGATCGAAGTCAAGGACGGCAAGCGGCGCACCGTCGAGCGCCGCGTCTTTCCGGGCTACATCCTCGTCAACATGGTCATGAGCGAGGAAACCTGGTACGTCGTGCGCAATACGCCCGGTGTCACAGGCTTTGTCGGGATGGGCAATACGCCGACCCCGCTTCGCCCTGAAGAGGTCGCCGGGATCATCAAGCGCATGGAGGCCGAGGCGCCCAAGGTCAAGGTCACGTTCAAGACCGGCCAAAAGGTGCGTATCATCGACGGCCCGTTCAACGATTTCATCGGCACCGTGGCCGAGATCGACATGGATCGCACAAAGGTGCGCGTCATGGTCTCGTTCTTTGGCCGCGAAACGCCCGTGGAGCTCGACTTCCTGCAAGTCGAGAAAGTGTAATCATTTGTGGTTGGCGATTTGTGATGGGCGATTGGCCACAATCGCCCATCACAAATCGCCAATCACAAATAAGTCGTGGGAGGGCGTTCGAATGCGCCCGCTCGCACCACAAGGAGTAAGAGAAACGTATGGCCAAAAAACTCAAGGCAGTCGTCAAGATCCAGCTCAATGCTGGCAAGGCGAACCCCGCGCCCCCTGTGGGCCCGGCGCTCGCGGGCTATGGCATCAACATCATGGCCTTCTGCAAGGAATACAACGCCCGCACTAACAATCGCGTGGGCGATGTGATCCCGGCTGAGATCACGGTGTTCACGGACGGTTCGTTCACGTTCGTGCTCAAGACCCCGCCGACCGCGTTCCTGCTGACCAAGGCCGCCAAGATCGAGAAGGGCTCGGCCACGCCGAACCGCGCCAAGGTCGGCAAGGTCACGCGCGCCCAGGTCAAGGAGATCGCCGAGGTCAAGATGAAAGACCTCAATGCGATCGACATCGAGGGCGCGATGAAGCAGGTCGAAGGCACGGCTCGCAACATGGGCTTGATCGTCGAAGGCTGACACATGTGGGAGGGCCCCCGGGCCCGTTGGAACCACAAGGAGAAACAAGATGCAGAAACACGGCAAGAAATACAAGGCGGCTGCCGCACAGGTTGAGGCCGATACGGCCTATTCGCCCGAGAAGGCTGTTGCGTTGGCCAAGGCCACGTCGTACTCGAAGTTCAATGCCACCGTCGAGGCGCACATCCGCCTGGGCGTCGACCCCAAGTACGCGGATCAGAATGTCCGCGATGTGGTCGTGCTCCCGAATGGTCTGGGCAAGACGGTGCGTGTCCTGGTCTTCGCGGAAGGTGAGGGCGCTCGCATCGCCGCGGCCAACGGCGCCGATCACGTCGCCGACGACGAGTTGCTCAAGCAGATCCAGGCTGGCTGGGCGGAGTTCGACGTTGCGATCGCTACGCCCGATCTGATGGGTAAGGTCGGTCGCCTCGGCCGCATCCTCGGCCCGCGAGGCCTGATGCCCAACCCGAAGACGGGCACGGTCGTGCCGGCGGAAGACCTGCCGCGCGCGATCAAGGAAGCCAAGGCCGGACGCGTCGAATTCCGGGTCGATAAGACCGGCAATCTTCACGTGCCGATCGGCAAGGTGCAGTTCAGCGAGCAGGCGCTGCTCGAGAACTTCCAGGCCCTGATGGGGGCCGTGATCAAGGCCAAGCCGGCCACCGCCAAGGGCGTTTACTTGAAGAAAATCGTCCTGACGGCTACAATGGGTCCCGGCGTCAAGGTGGACACGTTGCAGGCTTCGGCCGGTCACGGGCCCACGGTTTAGGCGCAGAGCTGACATCAGCCCGCCGGGCAAGGCGGGCGCATAACGGAACGGGCGCGGAAACGCGCTGAGCTTCGCCGCAGACAGCTGGCAGGGCCCTTCGGCCCGTAAGACCCGCCGAGGTAGAGCGTTTTGAAGTCGACACCGACCCGGTTGGGTCGAGTGAAAGATGACAGACGGCTCGGGCTTCGGATGCGAAGCCCGAGCCGTTGTGTTTTGGGGCGCAGGGCGCCCACACATCGCCAGTGAGGAGGTGAACGATTTGGCGCTCACAAAGGAACGCAAGACCGAGCTCGTAGATGAGTACCGCGAGCTGATCGAGAAATGCCAGGGCATGATCCTGGTCGAGTACCGCGGGATCAACATGAAGGGCATGGACCCGATGCGCCGCAAGGTGCGCGAGGCCCAGGGCGAGTTGCACGTGGTCAAGAACACGCTGGCTCGCAAGGTGCTGACCGAGATGGGGCGACCCGCGCCGGCGGATCTGTTCTCACAGACCACGGCCGTGGCTTTCGCTTTCGGCGACCCGCCGGCTGTGGCCAAGGCCCTCACGGCCGTGGCCAAGGATAGCGAGTTCGTCAAGGTCAAGGGTGGGTTCCTCGGAAACGAGGTGCTCAACGCCAAGCAGGTCGAAGCGCTGGCTGAACTGCCGCCGCTGCCCGTCCTGCGCGCCCAGTTGCTGGGCATGATCTCGACCCCGGCGACACGCATCGCGGGTGCGCTCGCGAGCAGCGTCCGTCAGGTGGCCAGCGTGGTCAAGGCGTACTCGGAGAAGGAGGCCGCTCCGGCGGCGGCTTGATGGGGTTCTCCCATCGGCATAGGCAGCTTGGGCTCGCCCGGCTGCGCAACATGATCGACAAGCAATTTCTGAATTGGAGTTCCGACAATGGCTGATCTGGAGAAAATCGTTGAGTCGTTGAGCGCCCTCACCGTGCTCGAGGCCGCCCAGCTGACCAAAATGCTGGAAGAGAAGTGGGGCGTC
>DKKP01000358.1 GCA_002455335.1 Anaerolineales bacterium UBA6663
CGGTCGAAGAGAAGACCGAGTTCACGGTTGTCTTGAAGAGCGTTGGCGACAAGAAGATCGACGTCATCAAGGTCATCCGTGCGCTGACCAACCTCGGCCTCAAGGAGGCCAAGGACATGGCCGAGACTGCGGGCGCCAAGGTGCTCGAGGCCGTGAGCAAGGAGTCCGCCGAGGACGCCAAGAAGAAGCTCACCGAGGCCGGCGCGACCATCGAGCTGGTCTGAGCCCACAGCGGCCGAAAGCCGCGACGTGGCGATTGACGAAGGACGAAGGTTGAGAAACCTTCGTCCTTCGTCGTTCTACACAGGGGGGCGTGAACCTACAATGTCTGCCGTCTGATGTATATTTGTCCCCATGACCAACAACCCAGTCCGAGTGCTTGTCATTGAAGACGAAGAGCGAATCCGCCAGTTTCTGCAGCGCGGCCTGACGTTCGAGGGTTACCGCGTCGACACGGCCGCCGACGGCCCAACCGGGCTTTCGCTCGCACGCGAGAACACGCCCGACATCGTCGTGCTCGACTGGATGCTTCCGGGTATGGACGGGATCGAGGTCTGCCGCCGGCTGCGCGCCGGGGCGCCGACCCCGGTGCTCATGCTGACCGCCAAAGACTCGGTTGCGGATCGTGTCCAGGGGCTGGATGCCGGGGCCGATGATTATCTTGTCAAACCCTTCGCCTTCGACGAGCTCATGGCGCGCTTGCGCGCACTCCTCCGTCGATCGGCGCCGGTGCAGCCCGAGACGCTGCGTTTCTCGGATCTGGCGCTCGACACGGGCACGCGCCAGGCCTTTCGCAGCGAGCGCGCGATCGAACTGACCGCCAAGGAGTACGAGTTGCTCGAGCTCTTCCTGCATCATCCCCGCCAGGTGCTGACCCGAGAACTGATCTACGATCGCGTCTGGGGCTACGACTTTGGCGGCGAGAGCAACATCATCGAGGTCTACGTCCGCTATCTGCGTCAGAAGACCGAGGCCTCCGGGGAGCCACGCCTTATCCATACCGTACGCGGAGTGGGGTACGTTCTGCGGGAGGATACGCCGCCAGCCGGCTAGGCCTCACGTAGCGCTCATCCGGCCTTAAGCTTGGGCCCAACCGCCTCTGGGAATCTGGTTGGGATGGCGAAGCACGCTGGGCCGAGGACCGCAACGGCCGAACCTATGAGCCTCCGTCTCCGACTGACCCTCTGGTACTCGGGCGTGCTCGCCAGCGTGCTGTTCGCCTTCGGCACGGCTGTGTTCTTCTTGCTCGACCTCAATCTGACGCAGCAGGTCGACCAGACCCTGCAGGACGCGGCCCGCCAGATCAGTGACAACGGCGCGAGCATCACGATCGGCGGCCAATCGATTGCGACCATCCCCGACCTCGATGGCGATTTCGCATCGGCTGTCCTTTATGCCCAGATCTGGGTTCCCGCGAGTTCCGAGGGCGGTGAGTTGCCCCGGTTTGGCGCGCTCGAGCGCTTCAGCGCAACCACCAACTTCGTCGATCATCACGCGCCACTCGACGCGGCCAGCCTCGAAGCGGGTCAGACCGGTTTCCGCGACGTAACGATCGATGGCTGGCATCTGCGCGTGTACACAGCGCGGCTGACAAACACAAGCAACATCGTGCTCGGTTACGTCCAGACTGCGACGGCGATGCAGATGGTCGATCGCGCCAAGCATCAGATGCTCGGCGTGCTTGTGATCGGCAGCGTCGCCGCCGTGCTTGCCGCTGGCGCGATCGGTTGGTTGGCCGCCGACCGCGCGCTCCGTCCGCTGAGCGTGATCACGCAGACCGCTCAGCAGATCTCGCGCGCCGACGACCTCTCGCGCCGCATCCCCGTCCACGGCCCGGGCGATGACGAGGTCACGCGCCTCGCCTCGGCCTTCAATGCCTCGATGGAGCGTCTGCAGCAACTTTTCGTGGCGCAGCGCCGCTTCCTGGCCGACGTGTCGCACGAGCTCCGCACACCGCTCACCGCGGTGCGCGGCAATGTCGACCTGCTCGAGCGGATGGGTGGCGTCGACCCTGAGTCGCTTCACGACATCCGCTCCGAGACCGATCGCATGACCCGGCTCGTCGGCGACCTTCTGCTTTTGGCCCAGGCTGATTCGAACAGCCTGCCTCTGGCGCACGTGCCGATCGACCTTGATACGTTGCTGCTCGAGACGGCGCGAGAGGCGCGTGTGCTTGGCAACGCCGTGCAGATCACCATCGGCGAGATCGATCAGGCTTCGGTGATGGGCGATCCCGATCGCGTCAAGCAGGTCTTGCTCAATCTGTTGACCAACGCGATCAAGTACACGCCGGCCGGTGGTCGTGTAACGCTGGGCCTTGGGCAGGTGGAGGGCTGGGCCCGCCTGACGGTCACCGACACCGGGCCCGGCATCGCCCCGGCCGAACAGAAGCAAATCTTCGAACGTTTCTACAGGATCGACAAGGCGCGCTCGCGCGCGATGGGGGGCGCCGGCCTTGGCCTGGCGATCGCGTTACGGATCGCTCAACTCCACGGCGGGCGGATCGAAGTTGCCTCTGAGGGCGTTCCGGGTCGCGGCTCGACGTTCTCGCTCTGGCTGCCGCTCAGGCCCGCTTCGCCGCTCAGCCAGGGCCAGCCGGGTTCGACGGCCAAGGCACCCGGTCTGCGACCCCGGACCACGCGGTGAGCTCCGGCTCCTTGTCATTCACAAAGTTGGCCACGACATAAGCATCACTTCGAGGGCCAACCGGGCGTTGATATTCCGTCCGAGCAAGTTCGCCGTCCGTGTAAGCGCCGCCAGGGCCTGTCGGCCGGCTGCCGGCGTGACCACGCGCGCGATCGCTGCGATGTCCGCGTCGAAGTCGAGGTTGGTTCGCGGCAGGTCGGCATCCGTCATCGCCAGAAGGACATCGCGCCAGAGGCTGGCCCATAGCTGCAACGTCGCCTGGATCTCGTCGACCGTGGCCTCGCGCGCCAGCCGCTCAGCCATCGCGAAACGTGTGACGCGGTTGGCGCTCAAAAGCGAACGGACCGCAGCCAACGTGGTTTGCCTTTCGGCCAGCGAATCAGGATCGTGCGCCAACCGCAGCGCAAACCCCGGCCGTCCGCCCGAGACTCGTGCCAGGAGATCGGCGCGTTCGCGATCGATCGCGTGCCCGGCCACAAGGAAATCGCGGGTCTCGGCCGTCGTCAGTGGACGCAAGGCAATCACCTCGCAGCGCGAGCGGATCGTGGGCAGCAAGGCGTCGGCGGACTCGGCGGTCAAGATCACCACAACGTTCCCGGGCGGCTCTTCGAGCGTCTTGAGCAGCGCGTTCTGGCTCTGATCGTTGGCGGCGTCGAAACCGATCAAGCAGGCGACGCGTCGGCCGGCCTCGACCGGCTTGAGGTTGACGTCATAAATCAACTGGCGGATCGCCTCGATCTTGACCTTGCCAGTTCGGATGCGTTTGCCGCTGATCTCGGGCGTGACTTTGAGCAGGTCGGGGTGGGTGGCGCGGCTGGTCAAGAGGCAAGCGCGGCACTGGCCGCATGCGTCGCCGTCGACCGGGTTGTCGCAGAGCAAGGCGTTTGCCAGGTTGAGCGCCAGCGTCTCCTTGCCGACGCCCGCCGGCCCCGTGATCAGATAGGCATGCCGGATGCGTCCGCGGCCCAGGTCGCGCTGCAGCATCTCTACTGCCCATCGATGGCCAGCCAGGTTCCAGGACATGGTGCGTATTATACGGGCCCGCCGCGTCTCTGAACCGGTCTGACAATTCGCCCGAGCACAGACCCGCGAAGGCCCTCGATGAAACTGCGAAGACGTGTTATACTCCTCAGTCGCACGGGCGGTTAGCCCAGTTGGTTAGAGCGCCGCGTTGACATCGCGGAGGTCATAGGTTCAAGTCCTATACCGCCCACAGAAAAGGCATCAGGCGTCAGGTATCGGGCGTCAGTTCACCTACCGGCAGAGCCCGGGAAGCGCGAACTGGCACCCCAAACCTGACGCCTGATGCGTTCTGCGAGGCGTCAGGCTTCCGGTGCCGTTTGGCCTGCTGGCAGAGGCGCGGCAGCGTGAACGGACGCCTGATCTCTGACGCCTTCCTTGACATCCTGCCGTATAATAATACTTACGGCATTGACCGGGACACCTCCACACCTGATCAGCTTCAGGGAGGCCGGGCCATCGACTGAAAGCCCAGCCAGTCAGACGGTGAGGGAGACCACCCGCGAGCAGCCTGCGCAGTAGGGCCATTCGGCTCGAACCAGGACGGGATGGCCCGTTATAGCCTAACAGAGGCCGGCACTGTGCTGCAGTGAAGGCAAATCTGGGTGGAACCGCGAAGCCAAGCTCTCGCCCCAGTTCGGGCGGGAGCTTTTTTAATTGCTGATTGTTGATTGCCGATTTCTGATTGCTGATTGAGGCCTCAATCAGCAATCAGAAATCGGCAATCAACAATCGCGAAGGTTCGAGGTGCTTATGTCTGTCCCATCAGCCGTTCCCTACAACGAGACGGAGATCTATCGCATCCGTCACTCGCTGGCGCACATCATGGCTCAGGCCGTCACCGAGCTGTTCGAGGGGCATGCCAAGGTCGCGATCGGCCCGCCGATCGAGGACGGCTTCTACTACGACTTCGAGCTGCCGCGCCCACTCTCCCCGGAGGATTTCGAGGGGCTTGAGAAGCGTATGCGCCAGATCGTCAATGGCAAGTTCCCGTTCGTGCGTCGCGAGGTCAGCGCCGACGAAGCGCGCGCGATCTTTGCCGATCAGCCTTACAAACTCGAGTTGATCGACGGCCTCGAAAAGGGAGGCACCGACGAGTACGGCAACGCGGTCGCCGAGAAGCCCGTGATCTCGATCTACACGCAGGATTCGTTCACAGACCTGTGCCGCGGGCCGCATGTCGAGCACACGGGCCAGATCAACGCCCAGGCCTTCAAGCTGATGAGCGTGGCCGGCGCGTACTGGCGGGGCGACAGCGAACGGACAATGCTCCAACGCGTCTATGCCACGGCCTGGAAGGCGCCCAAGGATCTCGAACAGTACCTCTGGCGGCTCGAGGAGGCCAAAAAACGCGACCATCGGAAGCTGGGCCGCGACCTTGGGCTGTTCTACTTCTCCGACGCCACGGGCCCGGGCCTGCCGCTCTTCGCGCCCAAGGGCGAGATGCTGCGCCACCTGATGGAGAGCTACGTCCGCGACACGCAGACGCGCTACGGCTATCAACATGTCTGGACGGGAAACCTGGTCAAGGAGGACCTTTACAAGAAGTCGGGCCACTACGACAACTACAAGGACTCGATGTTCCCGCCCATGGTCGACGAGGACGTGGCGTTCCGGCTCAAGCCCATGAACTGCCCGAGCCATATGACGCTCTACAACGAGATGGGCATCCGCTCGTACAAGGAACTGCCGCTGCGTTACGCCGAATTCGCCACGCTCTATCGCTACGAGAAGACGGGCGAGCTCCACGGCCTGACACGCGTGCGGGCCCTGACGCAGGACGACTGCCACATCTTCTGCCGTCCCGATCAGATCGAGGCAGAGTTTTCGCTTTGCCTCCATCTGATCCGTGAGGTGCTGGCGCGTTACAAGTTCACGGATTATCGCGTCAGGCTTTCGCTGCGCGGCGATGAGGGCAAGTTCGTGGCCGACGACGAGAAATGGACGGCCGCTACGGCCGCGTTGCGCCAGGCGCTCGACAAGAACGGCGTCGAGTACTACGCCGAAGAAGGCGAAGCCGCGTTCTATGGCCCGAAGGCCGACTTCATGGCCCAGGACGCGCTGGGTCGCGAATGGCAGCTCTCGACGATCCAGGTGGACTTCATCCAGCCGTCCCGGTTGGGTTGCGAGTACATCGGCGAGGACGGCCAGCCGCACACGCCCGTGCTCCTGCATCGCGCCGTCACGGGCACGACAGAGCGCTTCCTGGGCGTGTTGATCGAGCACTACGCCGGCAACTTCCCGGTCTGGCTGGCTCCCGTGCAGGTCATGCTGATCCCGGTGGCGGATCGCCACAACGATTACGCGCGCTCGGTGGCCGAGCAACTCAAGGCGAAAGGTCTGCGGGTCGAGGTCGACGAGGGTAATGCGCGGATGCAGGCCAAGATCCGCGACGCGCAGGTTCAGAAGATCCCGTACATGCTGGTTGTCGGCGACAAGGATCAGGCTGCCGGCGCGGTTTCGGTGCGACTGCGCTCGGGCGAGGATCTCAAGGCGAAGTCGATCGAGGAGTTCCTGGCGCTGGCCAAGACGGCGATCGACAGCGGCGATTGATGGGGTAGCGTGAGTGCACGCGGCGGAAAGCCGCGTGCACTCACGCTACCTGATACATACTGAGCCGAACCAGGAGCGTCACGGGCTCGACGGCGAGTTTTTGTCGGTCTGCGAGCGCAGTCTGTGCGGTCATCGCTTGAAGTATACTCACGCCCACGTTTTCAGAGATCCGCGGACGTGCCTAACAATCGATGGTCGCCCTGCATTGAGGTTACGTGATGGATTCGGATTCAAAGCCAACTTCCGGCGAAAGCCCCAACTGGCGCCCCAAACTGCGCGCGATCGACATCCGTCCTGTGATGCACGAGGACGAGCCCTACTACATGCTGCGCGATCCGCATCAGCTGACCGATGAGGTGCTGCTGGTGCCCGAGGCCCTTGGCCCGGCGCTCAGTCTGTTCGATGGCAGCTGGGACGCGCTCCAGATCGAGTCGATCCTGACCATGCGTTATGGGCTCGAGTTGCCGGTTGGGATGTTGGGCGCGTTGATCAAGTCGCTGGATGAAGCTTATATGCTCGACAACGCCAACGCCTCCAATGCTCAGGCCCAGCGATTGGCCGACTATCGCAATGCGCCACATCGGCCGCCGACACTGGCCGGGGCATCGTATCCGGCCGAGCCCGAGGTGCTCAGACAGATGCTCGACCTGTACCTCGAGCAGGCCGGGTCGATCCAGGCCGCGCCAGCTGATTGGCCAGGGTTGTTAAGCCCGCACATCGACTTTCAGCGAGGCGGGGGTGTCTACGCCAAGGTTTGGAAGCGCGCGGCCGCCATGGCTCGTGGGGCCGATCTTGTGATCATCCTGGGAACGGATCATTACTCGCCGATCCCGGGCAGCCTGACCCTGACCCGCCAGAGCTACGCCACCCCCTATGGCGTGCTCCCGACCGATACGGCGACTGTGGATGCGTTGACCGATGCGCTTGGCCAGGAGGTGCTTTCCGGTGAGCTTCGCCATCTCGGCGAGCACTCGATCGAGTTGGTGGCAATCTGGCTGCACCACATGCGCGGCGGGGAGCCGGTGCCCGTGGTGCCGATCCTGACCGGGTCGTTTGCCGAGTATATGAGCGAGGGTGTTTCGCCGCTGACCGATGGCCGTCTCAAACGCCTTGTCGAGACGCTCAAAGCGCAAACCGCCGGGCGCCGGGTGCTTGTGGTCTCGTCGGGCGACCTTTCGCATGTCGGCCCGGCCTTCGAGGGTGAGCCGCTCAACGCGAACGACAAGCGTCTGCTCCAGGCTGACGACGCCCAGGTGGTCGACCTGCTCTGCGACGGCGACGATGAGGGTTTCTACAACGCCCTGCAGAGGACGCGGAATAGCACAAACATCTGCGGTCTGTCGCCGACCTATCTGGCGATGAAGGTCATGGGCGCTGTCGAAGGCGAGCGTGTCGCCTATGATGTCTGCCCGGCCGATGGCGCCGAGACCTCGGTGGTGACGATCGCAGGGCTGGTCTTTGAGTCGATCTAGCGACCGCATGGTGCGTGGGGCTGCCGCGCTCCATCGCGGCGCCGTTCGCACCAAGCCCCCGATCTGCAAGGACACTTCGAGGACTCGGCTATGTTGACAAATGTTCTAATTTCGGTATACTTAAGGGTAGCCTTCCGGTAACGTTCAAACAGGCAATTGGGCCTGTCTCCCCCTCACTTACAACCGGCGGGATAAGGAGCATTCCCCATGTATCAGAAAGTCACCCTTATTGGCAACCTGGGCCGTGACCCGGAGCAGCGTTACACGCCTTCGGGCCAGGCGCTGACCAACTTCAGCGTCGCCACGTCCGAGAAGTGGACGGGTCAGGATGGCCAGCCCCAGGAGCGGACGGTCTGGTGGCGCGTCTCGGTCTTCGGCAAGCAGGCCGAGACCTGTGCCCAGTACCTGCGCAAGGGTTCGAAGGTCTACGTGGAGGGCCGCATGCAGGCCGACCCGAAGACCGGTGGGCCGCGGATCTGGTCCGGCCAGGACGGCGCGCCGCGAGCGTCCTTCGAGATCACGGGCACAACCGTGAAGTTCCTCTCGAGCCGTGGCGAGGGCGGTTCGTCTGGTGGCACAGCGCCGATGCATGAGCCCGAAGGGGCCATGGCCGAAGACACCGACGACATCCCGTTCTAGGGCAGAGCGTCGGGCAACCGATCGCTGCGACGATCGCCGCGGCTTGATGAAGGCTACGCAGGCCCGACCTTGAGGAGCTCCTGTTCCCGAGGTCGGGCCGTTTTGTGTGTCAGAAGGGAGTTGATGGATGACCGAGCCTGCACCAAAACCCCAGATCCAGATCGAACTGCCGGCTGGCCTCGAGCCGATCTACGCGAATTTCGCCCTGGTCGTCCATTCGCCCTCGGAGGTCATCATCGACTTTGCGCGGGTGATGCCGAATGTGCCGCATGGGCGGGTCCAGACGCGAGTGCTCATGACGCCCATCAACGCCAAGCTGTTTCTGCGCGCCCTGGCTGACAACCTCGCGCGCTTCGAGGCACAGTACGGCGAGATCACGATCCCGAGCGGGCTCGCCGATCAACTTTTCCGAGGGGGAGGCAAGGACGGAGCATGAACAACCTGGAAGCGATCGCGGAGCGTATCCGCACGAATTTCGCCGCGAAGAATGCGGCGCGCGACTCGGCGGTTGGGCGCTCGCGAACCCTGATCCGCCACTGCTCGCTGTCGATCCGAGCCTCGCACCGTGATGAACGCGACGAGGCCCGACGCCAGCTCGAGGCCGCGCGCGAGATCGTCGAGGCAATCCGCACCGACCTGGCTGGCTATCCGGATCTCTATCACGCGGGGTACACGCAAGACGCGCTCAAGGAGTACGCCGAGGCCAGCATCGTGTTTGCGCTCTTTGCGGGTGATGCATTGCCCGAGCCGGAGGCGCTTGGCGTCGAGCACGCGGCCTACCTCAACGGGCTGGGCGAGGCGGCCGGCGAGCTGCGACGGCGGGTGCTCGACATTATCCGTCACGATCACGGCAATACCGCCGAGCGCCTGCTTGAGGCCATGGACGAGATCTATCTTCTATTGGTGACGATGGACTATCCGGATGCGATCACGGGCGGCCTGCGTCGGACCACCGATCTGGTGCGCGGCGTGACCGAGCGCACTCGCGGCGATCTGACGCTCAGCCTGCGCCAGGCGCGTCTTCAGGACGAGCTGCGGCGCCTTTCACCCGACGTCTGATGGCAGACCCGACGCGGCGAGCCTTGATCCGGGCTTCGGAGATCGGCACGTACATCTTTTGTGCGCGCGCCTGGTGGCTGCAGCGTGTCGAAGGGCTCGAGCCCGGAAATGTCGCCCAGCGGCTGGCCGGCGAGGCCTATCATGCCTCGCATGGCCGACGGATCTGGGCCGCGACCCAGCTGCGCCGTCTGGCATGGGCCCTGATCGTCGTGGCGATCGGTCTTTGGGCTTTATGGCAGTGGGGCGGGTGAGGCGCCGTGGAGTCGTTCTTGACCCTGGTGGCGCTGCTGCTGGCGGCGCTGGTCTTGCTCCGTCTGGCGGGCTGGCTTCGCTCTGATAGCGGGCTCCCGACGGGTGATGTCGTAAGCAGTGACACGCGCGCCTGGGGCGTCATCGAGGCGCCGCTCGTGTCACAACGGCTAGGGCTGACAGGCCGCCCGGACTATCTCGTACGCGAGCGCGGCAATCTCGTGCCGATCGAGGTCAAATCGGCCGCTGCGCCAAAGAACGGCCCGCATCTGGCGCATGTCTTACAGCTTGCGGCTTATTGCGCCCTGGTCGCCGAGGTGTATGGCGAGCGGCCGGCGTATGGGTTGATCAAGTATCGCGATCGATTGCTGCGGGTGCCGTACACCGACGCGCTCGAGCGCGAGCTTCGGGCCACGCTTGACGAGATGCGCGCCGGCCTTGGCACGGACGGGCTTGATCGATCGCACGAGCATCCCGGACGGTGTCATGGCTGCGGATTGCGTGAAGCGTGCGATCAGGCTTTGTGAGCATCTGGCGCGGCTATAATGCCGCGTGCATGGCTGGGTGTGTGGCTCAGGGTCGGACGGAGCGCCCTTGAGCCGACAGGTAGCGACAGGATTTCTATGAGCGGTTTGGCGGCGGATCGCCTGCTTGTGCTCTACAACCCGCATGTGAGGCGCGCTATCGAATTGGCCGCCGAGATCCGACACTGGGTTGACCCCAGGGTGCCGGCGCTCTCGGTCGACGATCCGGCGGTGCGCGACTTAGTGGCCGCTCACGATCTGGTTGTAGCTTTAGGCGGAGACGGCACGATGTTGCGCGCCGGACGGTTGACGGCCCCTTACGGCGGGCAGGTGTTGGGTGTCAACTTCGGGCGGCTCGGTTTTTTGCCCGAGGTTCAGCCCGATGACTGGCAGCCTGCGCTCGAGCGGGTGTTGGCCGGCGAGGGCCGGGCCGAGGCGCGCATGATGCTGCGCATCGAGCAGGTGCGGTCGGGCGCTGTGTTGAGCACCGAAGACTCGCTCAATGAGGCCGTGGTCGGCCGAGGCGCACAGGCGCGGATGTCGCGGATCGAGGCGCGGATCAACGGCGACGTGCTCACGACGTATGTGGCAGACGGCCTGATCTGCGCGACGCCGACCGGCTCGACAGCCTACGCGCTCGCCGCGGGTGGGCCGATCCTGCCGCCGGAGAACGAGAACATCCTGCTCGTGCCGATCGCGCCGCACATGAGTATGGAGCGCACGATCGTGCTCCCGGGCAATGCCACGCTCGAGATCGAGGCCGAGATCGACCTCGACCATCAGGCGAGCCTGAGCGTGGACGGCCAGCGCGAGATCATGCTGGCGCCCGGCGACGTGGTGCGTGCGACGCGTTCGCCCTTCGTGGCGCGTTTCACGCGGTTGCGCGCGCCGCATTATTTCTTCGCGACCCTTGTCGAACGACTGACCAATGGGCGCGGCCATAGGTGATGAATTGCGATGACGACGCTGGAGAACCAAGACACTGTGCGCTGCTGCCCGAATCAGGTCGGGCCGGCTTCGCTCCGCTGTTACAAATGCGGCAAACCGATCTGTCCGAAGTGCGCGATACGCACTCCGGTAGGCTATAGCTGTCGCGACTGCGTCCGCCAGCACCAAAAGGCCTTCGACACGGCCGAATGGTTCGACTATCCGGTCGCGGCCGTGATCTCGGCGATCGCAGGCGGGCTGGGCGGGCTGGTCGTCTCGTTCGTCGGTTTCTTCGTGATCCTGATCGCGCCGGCCGTCGGGGCAGGCACAGCCGAGATCGTGCGCTTTGCCGTGCGGAAGCGCCGGGCGCGCTATCTGGGCTGGGCGGCCGGCGCGGGCTTCGCCTTTGGCGCGCTGGCCCTGCCGGCCTGCAACTTGCTGATCAGCCTGTTTGCCGGCGGTTCGACAGGGCTTGGGGGACTCTTCCTCCTGATTTGGCCCCTGATCTATGTGGTCCTCGGCACCGGTGCGTTGATTGGCCGGTTGCAGGGGATCGTGCTCGGACGGTGATATGTTGCGTCGATTGCTCGTCCACAACCTGGCCATCATCGAACAGCTGGATCTCGTCTTCGAGCCCGGGTTTGTGGTGCTGACGGGCGAGACGGGCGCGGGCAAGTCGATCATCATCGATGCGCTCGGGCTTGTGCTGGGTGGCCGGGCAGATCCGACCCTGGTGCGGGCGAGCGCCGAGGCGGCGCGAGTCGAGGCGTCTTTTTCGCTCCATGGATCGAACCAGACGGCGCTCAATGCCTTGTTGACGCGAGAATCGCTGGATGACGAGGGCGGCGAATTGGTGCTTGCCCGTGAAGTGCGTCGTGAAGGACGCAGCACGGCGCGGGTCAACGGGCGATTGGTCAGCGCTCCGGTTCTGCGCGAGATCGCCGAGTTGCTCGTCGACGTTCATGGCCAGGGCGATCACCTTTCGCTCCTGCGGCCGCGCGAGCACGTTTTCATGCTGGATCGATTCGCCGGGCTCGAAGGCGAGCGCGAGAAGTTCGCGACCCGGGTGCGCGACGTGGCCGCGATCCGCCATGAACTCGAGGCTCTGCGTCAGAGCGAACGTGAACGCGAGCGCCGGCTCGACATGCTGGATTTCCAGATCCAGGAGATCACGGCGGCGCGCCTGAAACCGGGTGAGGAGGCGAGCCTGCTTCAAGAGCGCGCCCGGTTGGCCAACGCCGAGAAGCTGGCGGCTCAGGCCGATGACGCGTTAAAGGCGTTGGCGGGTGACGAAGAATCGGACGGCGCCGCCGATTTGCTTGGCAAGGCGGCCCGCTCATTGGCAGCGCTGGTTCGGATCGACACCGGGCTTGCTGAGCCGCAGACGACAGCTGCCGCGCTTGCCGAACAGGTGCGCGATCTCGGCGCGACCCTCAGCCACTACCGCGAACGTCTCGAGCACAACCCAAAGCGCCTCGATGCGCTCGAAACGCGGCTCGAAACCCTGAGCCGCCTGCAACGCAAATATGGTGAGCGGATCGAAGAGATCCTGGCCTTTGCCGAGCGTGCGCAGGCCGAGCGCGATACCCTGGCAAACGCATCGGGCCGGATCGCCGAGCTCACGGCTCAGGAATCGACGCTGCTGGTCGAGATCGGACGTCTGGGGGAGGCTCTCTCGGCTCGACGGCGGCAGGCCGCTCGCAAGCTGGGTTCTGGGATCGAACGCGAGCTCGCCGACCTCAAAATGGCGCGGGGTCGCTTCAGCGTGGCGCAGGAGCGCCGGCCTGATCCGGACGGCGCGCCGTCGGAGGCCGGGCCGGTTGCGTTCGACGCGACGGGCCTCGATCGAATCGAGTTCTTGATCGCGCCGAACCCGGGCGAGGGGCTCAAGCCCTTGGCCAAGATCGCATCGGGTGGCGAGGCGGCCCGGTTGATGCTGGCGCTCAAGGGCGTCCTGGCGCAGGCCGATCCCACGCCGACGCTTGTGTTCGACGAGATCGATCAGGGGATCGGCGGGCGGGTGGGCTCGGTCGTCGGTCGTAAGCTATGGGCGATTGCCGCCGCCGGCGGCCATCAGGTGATCTGCATCACACACCTGCCGCAGCTCGCCGGTTACGCCGACCAGCACCTCAAGGTCGAGAAGCTGCTCGAGGGTGGGCGCACGACGACGCAGGTGCGGGTCCTTGTCGGAGCTGAACGCCCGCTCGAGATCGCGCAGATGTTGGGCGGCTCGGGCGAGAAGATCCGGGCCAGTGCAGAGGAGTTGCTCGGCGAGATCGCGGCCGACCGTGCACAGGTCGGAGGCAATCGATCGAGACGCTGAAACAAGAAGACCGCCGATCGAGGTCGGCGGTCTTCTGACATCACGGTGATGGGCTGGCGCTCAATCGGTCGCGCCAACCTCCTCGGGCAAGCTGTACTCAGCCACCAGATCATCCTGTCGGTCGCGTGAGCTGTAATCGCTGTCGTAGCTGTAATGGCACTGCGTACAACGACCGCTCACTTCGATCCCGCCCGGGATGTTCCGGATGGTTAGCACAAGCCCCCGAGACTCGCAGTAGGGGCACATTTCGAGTTCCATAAGAGTCTCCTTGACGAACAGATTACCGCGATCATGTTAACGAATGGTAAACCCCGGATTAATGGCGTCGGTAACCCCACGGACGCCATGTGCCGAAGGTGGGTGCATGATGACAGTCTGCGCGTTTGCAGGCACTAGCCAATTCGTCCTACGGTTTCCTCTGCAGGAATCACGCCTGACCCACGACTATGTTGCCGCTTGACCGTCAGGAAGTCTATCGACGTCGCTATGCTCGCGAAAACCCGACCTGGCGCTCCAGCGGCNNCAGCGGCGCACGGCTGGAAACCTGGGTTCGTGCGGCTGCCGGGCCAACCTCGCGTGTGTTCGATCTCGGGGCGGGGCGCGGCGGCGTTCACGAGTTGATCTGGAGCGATGTTGCGTTATGCATCGGGATAGATCCTGATCATGCATCGTTGACAGGGCGGCGTGTCCCGTTGCCCGTGGCTCAGGCCTGGGGCGATCGGCTTCCGCTGGCGGACCGGCAGTTCGATCTGGCGCTGGCGATTTGGGTCCTGGAGCACGTTGCGGATCCGGCGGCGACGTTGGGCGAGATCGCGCGGGTGCTTCGCCCCGGGGGCCGACTGATCTTCCTGACGCCGAATCGACGCCATCCGCTGATCCTGGCTAATCGGCTCAGTCAGGCGCTGCCGCAGCTCCAACGCCGGCTCGTGCCGGCGCTATACGGGCGCGATGCCGCAGACACTTTTCGAGTCCACTATCGCGCCAACTCGTCCAACGCACTGACCGCTTTAGCCAACAGCTGCGGCCTTGTGCTCGAACGGCTCGAAGTCGTGCCCGACCCGACCTATCTTGCGTTCAACGAACTGGCCTACAAACTGGCATGTCGGTTCGAAGCCTGGCTGCCTGCCAGTTGGGGTGTCCATCTGCTCGGGCAGATGGTGAAGCCAGGGCCCTGATGCAGGATCCCTCTAAAACAGGTCGAGCCACAATCTGACCGGCGCTTCGCCTTGACCAGATTGTGGCTCGACCTGTTTGATCAAAATCGGTCAGGGTTTTTCCATCGAGCCGATGGCTTCGAAAGCCGGTCGAGGGATGCCGCCCTTATTGATGATCGAGAAGATCGTGTTGTCGTCTTGATCCGGCTCACCACCGAGCGGACCGTAGTCGAGGTTGAACAGGAAGGCCAGCTTGACATGGCCCGACGTGCGCATGTATTCGTACGCCTCGACCAGATACTGAGCCTGAAGTTCTTCGCTGACATCGGCCGCGAACTCGTAGCCTGGCGGGAACTTGCCATCCACAGGTGAAGCGTACCCGAACTCGGTCATGCATTGTGGCAGGTCGATGCCTGCCTGGTCCAGGATCGCGGCGTAGGTCTCGACCTGACTCTTCATGGCCCACGAGTAGTGCGGAGAGTTCCAGGGGCCAAGGAAGGTATAGCCGGCCTTGTCGGGCGGGTTGGCGCCGTCGGCTGTGGGCGACAGGTTTGTGCCGTTCGAGTGGACGCCGATGCAGTCGACGTTCTGGTCGGCGCCGCCCGACTGCAGGAACTGGCTCAGGAACTGCGCATCATCCATGACGATCCGGCGGGTGCCCGTGCCGTTGCAGAAGACGTCGAAGCAATTCGCGCCTGTCGGGGCCAGGGCGCCCGAGATGACGAAAATGCCTGCGTCCTTGGCCTTGATCGCCGCGGCGGTCGTCTGGACGAACCGGGCGAAGGCAGCCGGATCGACGCCGGCCGCGACATTCCATTCGCGTTCGAGGTTGGCCTCGTTCCAAATCTCGATCGCCTGGATCTGACCCGGGTAACGATCGATCAAGGCCGACACGAACCCGACGTAGGCATTTGTGTCGTCCGGCGGCGCTTCACCGAGGTTCGGGTCGAGCGGATTGGCCTGGGTCCAGCCCGGCGCCGCCACAACCGAGAGCATGACGCGCATGCCGTTCTTGCAGGCTGCGTCCATCGCGTTATCGAGCGTAGCCCACTCGTATTGGCCCTGCGCGGGCTCGATCGTGTACCAACGGGTCTGGATCTTCGACCAATATAGATGCAACTGGTTGCGCGCGATGTTGAAACCGGAAGCCGGATCGAGCCCGGGGACCAGCGAGTGCGCCTGGATGCCATAGCCGAACCCGGAAGCCGGCAGCGGCGGGTATGCGCAGGCCGATTCGGCCGGCTGTTCAGGGGCGGCCGTTGCGGGCAGGGCCTCAGTGGCGATCGGGGCCTCGGTCGCGGTCTGGGCCGTTGGCAGGCTCACAGTAGGCGTCGCGGCCGGCGCCGCCTGGCGGCTGCCGATCAACCAATAAAGCCCGGCGAATACGGCGACCCCGACGACCAGGACGGCGGCCATCCATATTCCCAGCAGCGCGGACGAGAAGTTGCGGTTGCGCGGTTTCTGCGACATGGCGATCTCGCTTATTGAACCGTGATCAGGACTGCGGATGTGAGGTATTCCCACTGGCCGCCGGCCTGATTGCACTCATTGATCGTGGTGTTGTAGCAGATCGTCAGCCGCAGCTGATACTGGCCAGCCGTACCGATGTTCATGCCATCTCGCCACCGGCCGCTACAGCGATCCGTCGGGCCGGTGCAACCTGCATCGATCTGGAGCGGTGAGCTCAACGCCGACCAACTCGTCTGGAAGATCTTGGCCCCGGTCGCGGCGTTCTGGGCTTCGACGCCGATGATGCCGTACTGGATGTTGCCGGTCGTCGTGTTCTTGATCTCTTCCCAGAACCAGATACGTTCGTTGAGACCATACGTCAGTTTGCCAAAGTCGATCTCAAGCCGTCCAGTAATGCCGCGTGAGCCGGAGCCCGTCGCGATCGGGCCAGAGGGCGCCGGTGTCGCGGTGGCAGCAGCTGGCGCGGCCGTCGCGGCTGCTGTCGGGG
>DKKP01000361.1 GCA_002455335.1 Anaerolineales bacterium UBA6663
GGTCAGCCCGATCGGGCTGACCTGTTTTGTTTGATCGAATCGCTGCCGTTCAGACGCGTTCTTCGAGCGAGGCGAAGGTCTCGGCCTTGGGCCCGATATACATTGCACCAGGTCGAATCAGCACCGAGTCGTTGTACTGCTCGATCACGTGCGCGCTCCAGCCCGCGATGCGCGAGGCCGCGAAGATGCAGGTGTCGAGCGCGGTCGGAATGCCTAAGTAGTACAGCAGCGGCGCCGAGAAGAAGTCGACGTTCGGGTAGAGCTCCTTGTGGCGCAACACGGCGCGTTCCACCGAGAGCGCCATGTCGACGTAGCGCTGGCCCTTGCCCTGATCGTGCTCCATCTTGGCCGCCCACTCGAGCAGGTGGCGGGCGCGCGGGTCGCCTGTCTTGTAGATCCGGTGGCCGATGCCCATGATCTTGCGCTTGGTGTCAAAGGCTTTCTCGACGAAGCCGTCGACCTTCTCGACCTTGCCGATCTCGAGCAACATATTCATCGTCGCCTCGGCCGCTCCGCCGTGGAGGTTGCCCTTGAGCGCGCCGAGCGCGGCCGTGATCGCCGCGTGCAGATCGGCGTTGGTCGACGAGGCCACGCGCGAGGTGAAGGTCGAAGCGTTGAGCGAGTGGTCGGCGAGCAGAACCAGGTACAGGTTCATCGAGTCGCACTCGAGCTTCGAGGGCAGTTCGCCGTGCAGCATGTACATGAAGTTCGCGGCGTGATTGAGCTTCGCCCGCGGCCCGATCGGGTCCTTGCCCAGCCGCACGCGATGGATCGCGGCGATGATGGTCGGGAACTGCGCCACAAGACGCAGCGCCTTGCGCCGGGTGGCCTCGATCGAGATGTCTTCGGTGTCTTTGTCGTAGTAGGCAAGCATCGACACCGCCGTGCGCAGCACATCCATCGGCGTGGCCTTGCGCGGCGAGGATTTGATGTGATCGAGCACGCCCTTGGGCAGCTTACGGTTGAGCGCCAGGTCGGCCGCCAGCTTCGTCAGTTCCTTTTTGTTTGGCAGTTTGCCATAAAACAAGAGGTGGACGATCTCTTCGTAAGAGACGCGCGCGGCAAGATCGTGGATGTTGAGGCCACGATAGGTCAGAATGCCATTGGCGCCGTCAACCGAAGACAGGGCTGTCTCGGCGGCAACAACGCCAACCAGTCCTTTGGCGAAGGCAGGTGCAGCAGGTGCAGTGGTCATGGCGGCTTGGCTCCTCGTCAACAAAACGCCGGTGCACGCGAGTGCAACCGGCCGATAGTTAGGCTACAGCCCCAAAGAACTCATACAAATTCGATTGTATCACGAGCATTATGCGCAAGCGTGAGAATCGGTGAAGGGTGTGCACGGGCGAGTCGTCAACCGCAGGCCTCCGCTACCTGTCTGAGCACCTGCAACTCATCCACCGACACGTCGCCATGATCCTCTTGCGTCCAGGCTGCCGACAACGCGGCGGCCACAAAGGCCCAGGCCGCCAGCCTGCCCCGTTCGATCGCAAAGGACTCGGTCAGCACCCGAAGCCGGAGCTCGACGGCCTGCGTCAACGGCAGCGCATCCCGGCCAAACGGCATGGTGCGGCTGACCAGATACCCGAGGTCGAACCCGGGATCGCCACGCAGCCCCTTCGGATCGATCAGGCGATATCCCTGCGCGGCGTCGGTCAGGATGTTGTCGTAGTGGAGATCGCCATGGAGCATACGCACCGGCCCTGGCGCTGCCAAAAGAGAACGAAGCATCACGCTGGCCGCACGCAACAGATCGCCATCGAGCTGACCTGGAGCCTCGGCGGCGCGCTCCAGGCTGCGGGTGAACGTCGCCAGATCGTCAAGCGAGCGCTCAGGCGCCGCCGGCCAGCCCGCGCGGAACAAGCCGGCCACGATGTCGAGCGCCTCCCTCTCAGTAGCGACTTCGGACAGACGGCGGCCAGGCTGCAATCGTTCAGTCAACAACAGGCCCTCTTCCGGCAGGGCCGTGAGCACAGCCGCCGCCCGCGCGACGCCAAAGCCATTGAGCGCAGCCGCCTCCGAGGCTAATGGCCCGGCCTCGGGCGCCGCCTTGAGCACGATCGGCGCTCCCTCCCCGGTCTGGCCAAAGAACACCAGGTTGTACGAAAGTCCGGGCACCAGTTGCAAGCCGCGCACATCCAACCGTGCCTGCCACTGCTCGACCCGCTCCGGCAGTGTTGCCAGCCACTCGGCGCCGATCGCGCCGTACACATCGCAGAACCGCTTCCGAAAATCGTCGGGGATGGGGAACCTCTTCGGCATCGCGAAATCCTAAACGAAAGGCGGAGGATGAGGGTCGTTGTACGGTCGACCCTCATCCTCCGCTATGTTTTTGGGGCAGAGGGCGATTACCGTGCCGCGTAATTCTTGTCGTACCAGGCCTTGAACTCGCCCGACTTGATCGGCCTCCACCACCACTCGTTTTCGACGAACCACTTCACGGTCGCCTCGAGCGCCTGATCGAAGGTGTGCCGCGGCACCCAGCCGAGCGCCTTGAGCTTGCTGACGTCGAGCGCATAGCGCCGGTCGTGCCCGACCCGGTCGGCGACGTGCGTGATCAGGCTGGTCGGCTTGCCGAGGATGGCCAGGATCTTGTGGGCCATGTCGATGTTGTAGGTCTCGACGCCTGTGCCGACGTTGTAGGCCTCGCCCAGCACGCCCTTGTGCAGCACGAGGTCGATGCCCTCGCAGTGGTCGCCCACGTATTGATAGTCGCGCATCTGCTTGCCGTCGCCGTAGATCGGCAGTGGCAGATCGTCGATGGCGTTTGTCGTGAAGAGCGGCACGGCCTTCTCGGGATAATGGAACGGCCCGATGTTGTTCGACCCGCGCGTGATCGTGGTCGCCAGGCCATACGTGATGTGATAGGCGTAGACCAGGTGCTCGGCCGCGGCCTTGCTGGCCGAGTACGGGCTGCGCGGCTCGAAGGCGTCGCCCTCCTTGGACCGGTTCGGCGCCGGGATCGCGCCGTAGACCTCGTCGGTGCTGATGTGATGAAAGCGCTCGAGCTTGTTCTGACGCGCCGCCTCGAGCAGCACCTGCGTGCCCGTGACGTTTGCCTCGGTGAAGACCAGTGGGCTGTGGATCGACTGATCGACATGGCTCTCAGCCGCGAAGTGCACGATCGTGTCGATCGCGTGCTCGCGGATCGCCCCATCCACGGCGGCCCTGTCGCAGATGTCGCCGCGCACGAACGCGAACTGCGGATTGCCCTCGGCCGCCTTGAGGTTCTCGAGCCGCCCGGCGTACGTCAACTTGTCGAAGACCACGAGTTTGTAGCCCGGGTACTTCGCAAGCATGTGGTGGACGAAGTTCGAGCCGATGAACCCGGCAGCGCCGGTGATGAGCAGGTTCTTCATGTTGTTGGGAAGCCTCAAGTGAGGCGTCAGGCGTCAGATGTCAGAAAAGGCCTCTCTGACACCTGACGCCTGACGCCTGACGCCACCTACGGTAAATCCACCTGCGAGTAATCGCCCAGATGCATCTGCAGCGTCGCTGGCCGTCGCACGGTGTGCTGCACGATCGCCTCACGCCCAATGAGCGAATCCTGGATGCGCGCGCCCACATTTAGGATCTGAGTGTGTTCGAGCACGATGGCGTGCTCGATCTCGCTGTTCTCGATGACCACGTGATGATAGATCGACGTGAACGGGCCGACGTAGCTGTTGACGATGCGCGCGCCCTCGCCGATGATCGTCGGGCCGCGGACGATGCTGTTGATGATCTCGGCCCCGGCTTCAACCGTCACGCGCGGGTCAACGCTCGAAGCGGCATCGACTGTGCCGGCGATGGTGGGCTTGAGCTCTTCGAGCACATGGTCATTGGCGGTGAGCATGTCAACGCCTTTGCCCGTGTCGATCCACCAGCCCTCATGCACGTACGGATGCACGGCGTAGCCCTGGGTCACCAACCACTGGATCGCATCCGTGATCTCTAGCTCGCCCCGCCCCGAGGGCTGGATGGCGTGCACGGCCTCGCGGATGTGCTGGTCGAACATGTAGATGCCGACCAGCGCCAGATCCGACGGCGGGTTCTTGGGCTTCTCGATCAGGCGTTTGATCGAGCCGTCGGCGTTCAGCTCGGCCACACCAAACGAGCTTGGGTTGGGCACGCGCTTGAGCACGATCTGGCTGTTCCAACTGCTCTCGGCGAACTGGCGGATCAGCGGGCTGATCCCGCCCTGGATGACGTTGTCGCCCAGGAACATGACGAAGCGGTCGTCGCCGATGAAGGGCAGCGACTCCTTGACGGCGTGCGCCAGACCGGCCGGCGCGCTCTGGCGGATGTACGTGATCGCCACGCCCCAGCGTGAGCCGTCGCCCACCGCCTCTCGAATCTCGGGCTCGGTGTCGCCGACGACGATGCCGATCTCGCCGATGCCGGCGTCGCGGATCGCCCGGATCACGCGGAACAACACGGGCTCGTTCGCCACGGGGATCAGCTGCTTGGCGCGGGTGTGGGTCAGTGGGCGCAGGCGCGTGCCCTTGCCGCCGGAAAGAATGAGGCCTTTCATTTAGTCCTCTGGTCTACTGGTCGAATAGTCAGGTGGTCAGGTCGTCGGGTATCACAACCAGGCCGGGGCACACCTTACCAGACCCGGGGCTAACCGACTACGGGACTACCGGACTACCGGACCAGGAGACTATTCTTGCGGTGCATTGGTCAGGATGGCCCCGACCACGCGGACCCGGATTTTCTCGAGCATTTCGCGCGCCCGCTGGACGTCGTCGCGCCGGGCCTGGCCCGAAGCCACCACGAGAACGGCGCCGTCGAGGTTGGCGGCCAGGAGCGCCGCATCTGAAACGGCCAGAAGCGGGGCTGCATCGAAGAGCACAAAATCGGCCTGCGACTTGAGGCCCACGATGAGGTCGCGGATCCGCGGCGAGGTCAACAGGTCGGCCGGGTTGGCCGTGGCCGTGCCGGCGGGCAGCAACTGCAAGCCCGGGACCTCCGGGATCGTGGTGAGCGCGGGGGCAGCCGGGCTGGCTTCGGTCATCCAATCGCTGAAGCCGGCCACGTTAGGGACTCCAAACAGTGCGTGCTGGCGTGGCTTTCGCAGATCACAATCGACCAGGATCGTGCGCCGACCGCCCTGGGCCATCACCACGGCGAGGTTGGCAAGGGCAACGCTCTTGCCGTCATCGGCCGAGGCCGAGGTCACGACAAGGGTTTGCAGCGGTTTTTCGAGGCCGGCAAAGATCAAGTTGCTGCGCAGCGTTCGAAAAGCCTCGGCCGCAGGCGAATTCGGGTGTGACAGGGTCAGGAGCGAGGGGGTCATGGGTGACGCGGTTCCTCCGAAGGGTCAGCGGGATGGCGCCATGCGCGCCTCGTCGGGCCTGCGGCGCTCCGCCAACTGTGGGCCACGGTCAGCCCCGGCTGGCAGCGCCGCCAACACCGGTAGGCCAAGCCCGCGCTCCAGATCCTGCCGCGTGCGGACATAAGCCGCGGCGAAATACTCAAGCCCAAACACGATCACGGCCCCGATGAGAGCACCCAGGATGCCGCCGGCGAGCACGTTGATCGTGGTGCGAGGGCTGTAGAGCGCATAGCGAGGCGTATCGATGATCGCGGCATCCACCTGATCTTCGCGGCGCACTTTGGCGTTCTCGCTCGTGCGCCAGCTGACGAATTCCCGCGCCCAGGCATCGGCGATGTCGTTCGCGAGGTCGCCGTTCTGGTTGCGAACGTCGATCTGCACGATCAGGCGCGATTCATCGCTGTCGACCGTGACGTTGCCCAGCAACTCATCGGCCGTCAGGTCGAGATCCCGGGCGTCGATCACCTTTTGGGCAAACGCGCGCGTGTTAATGAAGGAAACGTAGTTGCGCAACAACCGGATCGAGGCCTCAGCCAGCCCGAGGTCAGGCCGCGAGGGAGTCACGCTGACGACGATCGTCGACTCGTAGATGACGGGCTGCAATCGGCTGAAGACGAAGGCGCTTGCAGCGGCTAATGCAGCCGTCAAAAGCACGATCCAGCCGCGCCGGCGAAGCAGTGAAAGCAGTTCGGTAACGGACATTGCGGGTCATTCTAGCATAGGGGTCTTGCGCAAAAACGGCGCCGATCGCCCCGGACACACAATCGTGACATAGTCTTGTAGTCAAGTAGTCTTGTAGTCGGGCAGTCCCTCGCACGACAACTTGATTACAAGACTACCCGACTACAAGACTAAACGACTANNCTCCCCGGGATCTTGCCCACCACGACCAGCCCGCGCAAATCCTGCGCATCGTGCACGCGCGGGTCGAGGGCCCAGGCCAGCAGCGCCAGGCCGAAGCCCACCGCCAGGCCGAGCGCGATCTTGAGCAGCGGCTCCAACCGATCGCGCAACCCCGGCACCGACGCGCCAGGGCTTGGCACATCGAGTGCGACCACGCGCGCGTTCTCGCCGCCCAGCGGCGGGAGCGACTCGGCGTTGCGCGTCTCGAGCACGCGGATCGCGGCATCGGCGATCGCAACCAGACGGGTCGGATCCGGCCCGCGAAACGAAACCACCAGGATGCTGCGATCGCTGTCGGCCGCCTCGATCGCGCCGGCGACCTCGGCCGGCGTGGCCGTTACGCCGACGGCTGCCAGCTCCTCGCTCACCGCCATCGCGAAGTCGCCGGTGCGCGCCCAGTCTTCGAGGTTGGCGACGATGTACTCGGACGAGAGATAGCTGTAGTACGTGGCGTCGAAATCTTGTTCGGGCGCTCCCGGGTTGCTGTCCCCGGCCGAGAAGCGCACCGCCAGACCATAGCTGGGCGCCGGATTGTAGGGATAGGTGACGACCGTCCAGGCCGTCGCGACAAGTGCAGGCAGCACGATCAACCACCACCAGCGCTTGAGAAACCGCCCGATCAGGGGGAGTGTGACGATCATGTAGCCCTCATAACTCAGCGCCCGGCCCGGGCGACCGCCTCGGTGATCTGGTCGAGAAAAACAGCCGTGCCGAAGGGCGCCGCAGTCGCGCGCACGGCGGCCCGGTCGAATTCTAGCCCATCCAGCCGCTCGAGCGCAGCGGCCAGGCTCTCAACGGTCTGCTCGCGGAAGAGCACGCCGTTCTGGCCGTCCTTCACCGTGTCGAGCGCGCCACCACCCGCAAACGCCACGACGGGCGTGCCAGCCGCCAGCGCCTGGACCGGCGCAATGCCAAAATCCTCGAGACCCGGGAACAGAAACGCACGCGCGTTGGCGAACAGGCCAGGTACTTCGGCATCCGGGACCCGCCCGAGAAAGCGCACAGTCGGGCCGGCCATCTTCTCGAGCCGGGCCCGATCGCGACCCGAGCCGGCGATCCAGAGCTCCAGCCCCAGCCGTGTGCAGGCCTCAACCGCCAGGTCCACACGTTTGTACGGGATCAGGCGCCCCAGGCTGAGCAGATAGCGGCCGCGCCCCTCCGCAGGGGTCGCAGCGAACCGCCCGGTATCCACGGGCGGATAGATGATACGCGACTCGCGGCCGTAGATCCGCGCAATTCGTTCCTGGACCGCGCTCGAGATCGCGATGAAGCTGTCGACGCCGTCCGCGGCGCGTCGATCCCAGCGCTGCAGCCAGGCGAGCAGCGGCTTCAGCGCCAACCGCACAACCGGGCCCAGGCCTTCGCGTCCGGCGTAGTCGTCGAAGTTCCAGACATAGCGCGTCGGCGTCAGACAGTAGCACACGTGCGTGGCGCCCTCTGGCTTGCGTACGCCATGGCAGAAGCCGCTCTTGTTCGAGAGCAGCACCGTGTGGCCACGCAAGTCGAAGCGCTCGAAGGCCAGCGGGTACAGTGGCAAATACGGTTGATGATGCCGATGCACGCCGGGCAACCGATCCATGAACGACGTGCGGATCGGCCATGAACGATACGCGGCCGGCATCAACTCGGGTGCGTAGATCGAGGTGTAGATCGGCGCACCGGGGTACCGCCCGACGAGCTTCTCGAGCACATCCTCGGCGCCGCCGATCTGATTCAGCCAGTCATGGATGAGAGCGAGAGACATTGGTGATTTGTGATTTGTGATTTGTGATTGCGGAACCTCAACGCCGTTAGGAAATCGCAAGTCGCAAATCACAAATCGCCCATTTCCTTGATCGGCTTGAACGACATCCTGTGGATCGGGCTCGGGCCGTGCTCAGCCAAAGCCGATTGATGCAGCCGGGTGCCATAGCCCTTGTGCCGGCCGAAGGCATAGCCCGGATAGAGATCGTCGAGCTGAACCAGAAAGGCATCGCGGCTGACCTTGGCCAGGATCGAAGCCGCCGCGATGCTGAGCGAGATCGAGTCGCCGTAGTTCAAACGCTGCTGGGGCAGAGGTACCTGAGCGCGCAGATCGACGGCGTCGATCAACAGGGCCTGGGGCTGCGGGCGCAACATCGACACGGCACGTCGCATCGCCGTCCGTGTGGCCGAAAGGATGCCGTCGCGGTCGATCGCTGCCGCGCTGACGCCGCCCATCCCGAACGATACGGCCCGCTCACGAATCAGGTCAGCCAGCTCGCGTCGTTTGCGCGCCGAGACCTGCTTGGAGTCGTTTACGCCGGCCTCGAGCAACTCCTCGAGGACGTCCGGCCGGTCGAGCGGCAGGATCACGGCCGCGGCCACGACAGGCCCGGCCCAGGCGCCCCGCCCCGCCTCATCGATCCCGGCGATCAGGCTGTGCCCCTGCGCCTGCCACTTCGCTTCCAACGACAGATCCGGCACGCTTCACGCTCCACACCCTACGCTCTACGCTCATACAGCCCGTTCGCCCAGTTTCGTCGAATGATCAGGATGTCACGCAGCATACGCAGCGGCTCGCGGATCGGGTCGACCCGGCTCTCCGATCGGTAATACCAGTCGATCGGAACTTCGGAGACCTTATACCCACGACGCAGCGCGATGAACAAGGCCTCGACATCGAAGCTCATCCCGTCGAAGCGTTGGACGGCGAAGATGTCTTTGGCCGAGCGCGCCGTGAAGCACTTGAAACCACATTGGGTGTCTTCGAAGCCGGGCACGGCGAACCACTTGACCAGCGTGCTGAAGACGCGGCCCTGGAAGTGCCGATAGGCCGGCTCGTTGAAACGCCGCGAGCCCGGCGCCTCGCGCGAGCCGATCATGACGTCGGCGTCCGCGTAGTTCGGGGGCAGGAACTTGGGCAGTTCGTCGATCGGCATCGACAGATCGGCGTCGCAGATGAAGCGGAAGTCGCCATAGGCTTCGAGCATGCCGCGCCGCACGGCAAGGCCTTTGCCCCGGCCAGTCTCGCGGAGCACACGCACCCGCGGGTGGTCGGCCGCAAAGGCCTCGGCGACCACGGCCGTCAGATCTCGACTGCCGTTCTCGACCACCAGAACCTCGCTCTCGTAGGGTTGGCGCCGCAGAAAGGCTTCGATCGCTTGCAGCGTGGGCGGCAGGCGTTTTTCTTCGTTATGAGCCGGGATGATGATCGACAAATACATGTTGAGACTTCGTTAGGCGGTCGGGCTCAAGAGATCGAGGACGGCCGCCTCCGTGATCTTGCGCGATGCCTGGGTCGCGCGGCGCTTGGCCAGCATCTTGGGCAGGCCAATCAGCCCGGCCAGCTGGCCACGCAGACGCGCTCGGGCCGCCGCGCCACGCCAGGCCTTGAGCGCATCCCACGTGATCCGGAGCTGGCCACCCAGGATCCGCAAACCGTGACGACGCCAGATCACATCCGGCACATCCTTGGCCAGCAGGTAGATGAAGTTGCGCCCGTCATGAAAGCTGGCCGTCACACCCCCACCGCTGGCTGACAGGTGATGATACACCACGGCCCGCGGCGCATACACGGCCCGCCAGCCCGCGAGCTGCGCGCGCCAGGCCAGGTCGATATCTTCGCAGGAGAAGAAGAAGTCGTCGTCCAGCAGGCCGATCTCGTCGAGCATCGCCCGGCGATAGGCCGCGCTGCCGCCGTTGGCCGAGAAGACGTCGCCCTCCGGGAACTGGCCGGTGTCTTTCTGCCAGACGCCCCGATTCCCGGGCGTGCCGTCGACCTTGAAGATGTCGCCGGCCGTGTGGAAGGTGTCGCGGCGATCGAAGAGCAGCATTCGCGAAGCGATCATGCCTGCCTTAGGATGGCGCTCGAACGCCGCCATGACCTCGGCAACCCAATGCGGGTCGACCTCGGTGTCGTTGTTGAGCAGCGCCTGATACTCGCCCTGCGCCACACGGAAGCCGGCGTTGCAGGCCCCGGTGAAGCCCAGGTTGCGGTCGAGCGCCACGACCCGCACCTCAGGGTAGCGCTCAGCCAGCAACGCCAACGACTCGTCACGCGACGCGTTGTCGACGACGATGACCTCGAAATCCGCCGTTGTTTGCGAACGCAACGACTCCAGACAGGGCGTGAGCCAGCGCGCGCCGTTCCAGTTGGGGATGATGATCGAGAAACGTGGCATGGGCTGGCCGTTGTGCGTAAAGCATGGCGCGCGTCGGTGCGCTCGACGTACAACGCTCCACTTATGTCAGATAGGCGACGCCAGGAAATCCTGCAGCGCTTCTTCCCAGGGCCGCAAGACGATGCCAAGCCCGGCAGCCATATGGTTGGCGAGCGGCGCAAAGGGCGGTGGCGTCGAGGCGCGCTTGAACTCGGCCAGCGTGATCGGCTCGACCGGGATGTGCGCGCGACCCGAGAGCGCGAGGATGCGCCGGGCGTAGTCGTAGCGCGAGACGTGGCCGCTGTTAGTCAGGTGGTAGATGCCGTACCGGTCCGTGATGATCAGCCGTGTGATCGCGTCGGCCAGATCGTCGACAAAGGTCGGGTTGGCGACCTCGTCGTTGACCACACGCAGGCTGCCACGCTCGTCGGCCAGTTGCTGGATGCGATGAACGAAGTTCCGGCCGCCCCGGCCCGTGACCCACGAGGTTCGCATGATATAGAAGCGTTGGAGCAGATGCTGGATGAACCACTCACCCGCCAGCTTGGAGGCCCCATAGGGGTTGATGGCGCGCACCGAGTCGAATTCGGTGTACGGCCGGCCGGCCTGCCCATCGAAGACCTCGTTGCTGCTGACGTACGCGACCACGGCGCCGTGTCGGGCCGCGGCCAACGCCACAGCCTGGGTCCCAAGCCCGTTGATGCGATAGGCCAGATCCGGATCGCGCGCCGCGCCATCGACGTCGGTCAGCGCGGCGGCATGGACGATCACGTCTGGGCGATGGGCGGCCACGGCCCTTTCGACGGCATCGGCATCGGTGATGTCGACCGCGGGGCGCGCCAGGCCGACAGCGCCTGGCAGGATCCGCAACAACGCCTGGCCTAACTGGCCGTTGGCGCCCGTGATCATGATCTGCATGGGTGCGATTGTACCGTGGGCAGGCTCTGGCCGACTCGGACGTCGAACAAGGTGCGCATGGGCGAGTTATCACCCTGGTCCAGGTGCGGCTCAAGACAAGCCGGAGCTTCGCCAGGAACAGAGCCGAGTTGGCACGAAGGTTATAACGCGGTTTTACTTCAGTGAGCCCGACCAGTAGCGCACGAGGATCTCGCTTGCGGCTGCGAGGGCGCGCTCGCGGTACGTCTGCAGGCGGTCCGGCGAACAACGCGGGAAGACTCGCGCGGCCATCTGCCCCGGCGACTCGACGAGCGCGGCGAAGTCGGCGACGTCCACCTGCATGCGCTCGGCGAAGACCTCGGCAGTGCGCACGCGCCGCTGCCGCAACTGATCGGCGACGAAATCGCGCCACTGCGATAAGTGGCCATCGGTGACAAAGGCAAGCCAGCCGCGCGGCGCCGCAGCGGCCAGTTCGACGCCGACACCGGGCCCCAGATCGGCCAGGTCCTGCGCATCCCACCAGGCGCGCAGCGCATTGTGCAGATAAATGCGGTCGGCAGGCGTCTCCCAAACCGCGGCCTGACCAAAAACCGGCTCGAAGATATCCGAGATCCAATGCTGATCAAACTCGAGATGCGCCAGGTATCCGGCCAGAAACACGGCCCGATCGAGCGGGAGGCCATGTGGATCGGCCAGCTCGGGGTGTTGCGCGAACAGCACGCGATGCGCGCGCGGGGCATCGCCCAGCGGAACGTGGAAGAAGTGCGTGGCGTAGCGGGTCTGGCGCGAGACCGTCTGCACATCCGGGGCGATGTTGCCCAAAAGCCACGCCGGCGCCTGCGCGTCGAACACGCGTGCGATAGTCTGCGGGAGCCGGGGCAGCAGATCGCGCGCGATAACAAGGTGGTTGAAGGGCGTCGGCACCCCTGGATTGTACCGGCACCTGCTTGCGACTTTCGACGCTTTTCGACGTAGAATCTTGAAGGGTCACACAGACCCGGGAGCAATAGCCATGATCAAGGTCTTTCGCCTCATCCTCGTGACGCTGCTTGGCGGTGGTCTGCTATGGGCAGTGCCCGCGGCGCGAGCCCAGGAGAGCAGCGCGCACGCCGTCGCGCTTTCGCTTCGGGGTCCTCTGACCGTGCCCATGGCCGATTATCTGGACCGCGGTCTCGAGGAGGCCACCAAACGCGCGGCGACCCTGGTCATCGTCCAGCTGGATACGCCCGGCGGCGAGCTCAGCCTGATGGAACGCATGATCAGCTCGATCCGCAATAGCCCGGTGCCCGTTGTGGTGTACGTCTCACCCAATGGCGCGATGGCCGGAAGCGCGGGCACCCTGATCACGCTGGCCGGCCATGCCTCAGGGATGGCCCCCGAGACCCTGATCGGCGCCGCCAGCCCGATCGACGCCACAGGGCAAGATCTGGGCACCACGGCGGATAACAAAGCCCGCGAGGCCCTGATGGCCCAGGCCCGGGCATTGACCGAGCGCCGTGGGCCCGAGGCGGTCGAGCTCGCCCAGGCGACCATCGACGTCGCCCGCGCTGTGACGGCGCGGGAAGCGCTCGAAGCCGGGTTGATCGACGTCGTGGCCGCCGACCTCCCCGACCTGTTACGGCAACTGGACGGGCACGTCATCGACATTGGTGGGCAAACACTGGCACTGTCGACGACAGGCCTGATCATCGACGAAGTCGACATGAACGTGCTCGAACAGGTGTTGACCCTGCTGGTCAACGCCTCGGTGCTCTCGATGTTGTTCTCGCTCGGCCTGTTGTTGCTGTACCTGGAAGTTCAGACTCCGGGCGGCTGGATCTCGGGCGTCGTCGGCGCCGGGCTGCTCTTGCTCGCGTTGTATGGGTCGGGCTTCCTGCCCGTCAACTGGTTCGGCGTGATCTTCATCGCGATCGCGTTTGGCCTGTTTGTGGCCGAGGCGTATACTCCGGCCACGTTCGGCGCTCTGACGTTAGGCGGCGTGGTTTTCTTCGTCGTCGGCTCGCTTGTGCTGTTCAACTCGCCGGGCACTTTGCCTGTGTATCGGGTCAGCGTGCCGCTGGTCATCGCTCTGGGCGTGATCCTGGGGGCGCTCTCTTTGACTTTGGTTTTCGTCGCGCTGCGCACGCTGCCGCGCAAACCGGCTCTTGGAGCCGATGTGTTGGTCGGGCAGACGGGCCAGATGCGCACCGCCCAATCGGCCCAGATCGGGTCGGAGTTGTGGACGGTCGAGGCGGTCGACGGCGCTCCCTTGAGCGTCGGCGACGCGGTGCAGGTGACTGGGGTGCGCGGGCTGCGGCTGCAGGTCCGCAAGCCGGGCTCGTCGGCGTAAAGGCAGCAGAAATTCCTATACGTCGCTGCGTTGATTGTGGTTAAATCGGTCGCAGGCGGTGGGAGACCCTTCCTGCCACTGGCTGGCCGCTAGGCAAGGAGCAGACAGGATGTCAACTTCATCTGGGCGTTTTCGATTGGTGGTGCAGAAGGGCCCCAACCCGGGCGCGGCGTACGATCTGACCCAGATCGTCGCCATCATCGGCCGGGATGCCTCGGCCGACCTGGCCATCAACGATGTCGAGGTCTCGCGGCAACACGCTCGGCTGAGCGCGACCGAGACGGGCTTCACGATCGAAGACCTCGCCAGCACGAACGGCGTCTTCGTCAACGGCGTCCGCATCACGGCCCCGACGGAGCTGAGCGGGGGCGACGTGGTCGGCATCGGCCAGACCGTCGAGCTCGGCGTCGAAGCCGTCCCGGCTGAGGGCGTGGCCACGCTCTACAGCGCGCAGCCCGCGGCTGCAGCCCTGCCTTCATTGCCCACCGCTGAGGCGCCCGCTCCGGCCCCGGCCCCCGAGGTGCGACCCTCTTCGGGGGGCTTTGGGCTGCCCTCGGCTGGCCCGTCGCAGTCGCTACCCAGCAGCACGCCAGTCGCCGCGCCGAGCAGCTCGGGCGGCAATCGCTCCTGGATGCCGTGGGCGATCGGNNGGATCGGAGGCGGCTGTGCTTTCATCGTCCTCTGTCTGTGTCTGCCGGCGGTGGCCTGGACCGTGATGAGCGGCATGCTGGGCAACTGATCGACTCGGGTAACGTCTCGAACTTCACGAAGGGCCGCCCAACGCGGCCCTTCGTCGTTTTGCAGACCCGGCACTACCCAAAATGCCCTAACCACGCGGCCGGCTGCGTTAAGGGGGCCATTGGGGCTACTGACAGAGTCGGCATTTTGGGGTTTGCTGAGCACATGGCACAACCTGATAGCGGGCGCAAAGGAGCACGGTGATGGAAGATCTCATCCTCTGGCTGACCAGCGGCAGCATCGTCGTCGCGATCCTCGGCTCGTGTTGCGCAACGATATTGCCGCTGGCCATCGTCGGCGGTCTCGGTTACTTCTTCTATTCACGCTACCGTCAGGGCCAGACCAAGCGCGACGAAAGCCAGACCTGGCCGACCGCGCGCGGCGTCGTGCTGTTCTCACGCGTCGAGGTCCATGGCAGCGGCGACAGCACCCGCGTCGTGCCCATGGTGGTCTATCAATATGAAGTCGGCGGCCAGACTTACCAGGGCAACGTCGTCAAGGCCGGCAGCCAGTTCTTCACGGCGCAGCGCGGCCGCGAGCCGTACGAGATCGTCGACCGCTACCCGGCCGGCACGCAGGTGGTCGTGTTCTACAACCCGGCCAGCCCCGCCGACTGCGCGCTCGAGCGCTGAGTGCCGTCGCGGCTGATGCCATCTGTCTCCAACGAAACCGTTCTGGTCGCCGCGACAGGCGTGTGATACGGTCATGCTCATGGCTCACGCTAGGCTACGCCCTGCCCTTGTACTGACAGCCCTGGCCCTCTCGGCCCTTGCCTGTCAGACGATCGCGCCGCAGCCCACACCGCGACCGGCAGCGACAACCACAGGGCCGCGTGAGCCCACACCGACATCACCCGCCGCGCCCACAACGTCGCCCGACCCCACTGATCGGCCGAACCTCACAGGCCGCGATCACAGCGTCGCGCAGCCTGCGGCGTCTGCCGGCGCCTATCTCGAGCTCTCCGGCGACGAGCGCGTGTACGACACGGCTCGCTTTCGGATCCACTACACACTGACCGGCGAAGACTCGATCCCGGCCGCGCCAGACTCGGACGACACCCCCGACTTCGTCATTGAACTGGCTGGGCAACTCGAGGGCGCGTGGGACTTGATCGTCGGCGACTGGGGCTGGGTCGCACCACCGCCGGATCAGGGTTGGGGCGGCAACGACCTGTACGACGTCTACATCGGCCGCGATGATGACGATGCCCTTGGCTATGTCTGGACCGTCGACGAGTTGTTAATGGGCGACAACCCAAACTCGCCCGACGTGATCGAGCGTCAGGCGCAGGGCTCGTACATGCATCTGCGCCGCGGTTTTGCGACAGGCGTTGGGTTCAGCGGCGATCAGGAGCGCGACGCCTATCTTCACACCACAGTCGTGCATGAGTTCATGCACGCCGTGCAATACGGCTACGACGGCGGCGAACGGCCGGAATGGATGTGGGAGGCCGTGGCGATGTGGTCAGAAGGGCTGGCCTTCCCGGGCGAATCGGACGACTACAGCTATGTGCTCGACTATGTCTCGGAAGCCGGGAATTGCCTCAGCCAGGCCGACCCGTACAGCGTCTGGCCCTTCTTCCGCTATCTCTCGGATCGTCATGATCGCGATCTGGTGCGCGAAGTCTGGGAACAGGCCCGCGACTACGAGGGGATCAACGCCGTGCGCGCCGCGCTCAGGGCCAGGGGCCTATCGGTCTCGGCGGAATGGCTCGACTTCGCCCAGGCCATGCTGCTGCGCGATTTCGCCAACGGCGACGACTTCCATCCACTGATCCCGGCCGATCGCATCGATGCGCCGGGCTCGGTGCAACGCGACGTCGGCCAGCTCGGCTTCGAAGCGATCGTGGTCGTCGCTGAAGGCCCGGTCACGCTGTCCCTCTCAGGCGACGCCGCCGCAACAAGCCGCATCATCGGCATCCGCGGCGGCCAGGCCGACGCCTTCGATCTTTCGACCGACGGCCTCGCGGTCGACGCCGACGACTACGACGAGCTGGTCGTCCTGGTGGCCCATGCCACCGACCAATCCGGCGGAAACGCCTGCATCTCTGCAGATTACCGTTTACGCGTCAGCCCCGGCGGATCGCCCGCCCAACCGACCGACATCGTCGACGCGCCGAAGTTCACGACGCTGCGATGAGCGCGTTGCGCCATCGCGTACGCTCCCCGACTCCACGCACAACGCTCTACACCGTCACGCTCCGCACACCTTCCAGGATCTCGGCCGCCATCTCGTAGCGTCCAAAGGGGGGCATGAGATAGGCGCCGCGAACGACCGGCAGCCCGCGCAGCTCGGCCAACAATTCGAGCGCCAGTTGAACGCCCTCGGCCGAGCCGGCTTCGCCGGCAGATGCCATGCGCTGCATCGTCGCCTCAGGGATCCGGATCCCGGGCACCTCGTTGTTGAGGAAGGTGGCATGGCGGACGTTGTACAGCGGCAGCACGCCGACCAACACCGGCAGCATGAGTGGACCGTGCAACTCGGCGTAGCGTTCCAGGAAGGCACGCGCGGGCTCAAGCGTATAGATCGGCTGTGTCAGAGCGAAATCGGCCCCGGCCTCGATCTTCTTGCGCAGTGTCTTGATCTCTTTATCGATGTCAGGCGCGCACAAGTTGAGCGCACAGCCGACAAAGAATCGGGTCGGCGCGCCGATCTTGACCCCGGCGTGGTCGACGCCGACGTTGAACCCGCGCTTGACGAGCTTGATCAACCCCGAGGGGACCACGTCGTAGGCATCGTTGGCGTTGGGGTAATCGCCGATCGCGGTCGGGTCGCCCAGCGTGGCGAACAGGTTACGCAAACCAAGCGCATGCGCGGCGAGCAGGTCACCCTGCACACGCAACAGATTGCGCCCGCGGGTCGGGAAGTGCAGCACGGTTTCGAGGCCGATCTCGCGTTCGATCACGTGCGCGACGGCCCAGGCGCTCATCCGCATACGCGCCATCGGCTGATCGGCGACGTCGATGGCGTCGGCGCCGGCGGCCTGCAGCAGCCGCGCGCCGGCCAGCATTTTGTGCGTGTCGGCGCCGCGCGGCGGATCCATCTCGACAGTGACCACAAAGGATTCCGGATCCGCCAGCCGTCGGGCCAGCACGCTCGGCGGGCCATCGGGCGTCGTCTCAGCCGCAGCCACCTCAGGCGCCGACGGCAACACGACGATCTGCGTCGCCGCAGCCTGGATCCGGCCCGGGTCGTCGAGCGCGACGCGCATCGCCGCGATATGCGCAGGCGTTGTCCCGCAACAGCCGCCCATCACGTTCACGCCAAGCGCTGCAAAGCGCGCTGCGTAATCGCCGAAGTAGGTCGGCGTCGCCGGGTACATGATCCGGCCCTCGACCTGCTCGGGCCAACCGGCGTTCGGCTTGACGGCGAAGCGCGCGTTCGGCACAGCCTGGCGCATCGCCGTGATTACGCGCAGGATCTGGGCCGGGCCGCCCGAGCAGTTGACGCCGATCACGTCGGCGCCGGCGGCGATCAGGGAGTCGGCAGCCGTGGCGGGCGTATCGCCGAGCAAAGTCCGGTCGTCGCGTGTGAAGGTCAGCGTCGCCACGATCGGGAGATGCGGCCCGCCGTGCTGCGCCGACGCGTTTCGCCCGGCGCGGATCGCGGCCCGGATCTCATACAGATCGCTCATCGTCTCGCAGACCAGGGCATCGATGCCGGCCGCGACAAGGGCCGTGATCTGTTCGTAGAACGCCTCGTAGGCCTGTAGCTCCGAGACCCGGCCGTAGGGCGCCAGCCGCACGCCAAGCGGGCCGACATCGCCCGCGACGTAGACGGGCTTGAAGGAGGCATCGACCACGCGCCGGGCGAGCGTCACGGCCGCCGTGTTGACCTCCGCCACACGGTCGGCCAGGCCATGCAGCGCGAGTTTGTAGCGGTTGGCGCCAAAGGTATTCGCCAGGATCAACTCGGCGCCGGCGTCGATGTAGGCGCGATGGACATCCGCGACCACGGCCGGCTGGGTCAGCACGAGTTCGTCAAACGCCGTGTCAAGCGCGATGCCGCGTCCATGCAGCATGGTGCCCATGGCGCCATCGGCGAGCAACGGCCCCTGTGCCAGACGCTCGAGAAGAGGGACGTTCATCGGTTCTCCTGTCGCAGCACCTGCGCGGGTGATTCGAGGAAGGCGGCCAGTTCCGTCTGAGTGAACGGCCAGGCCGTCTCGTCGTCACCGTGCGCGGCGCGGAAGTAGGCGATCACGTGCGCGGGCAGCAGCGGCCCGAGCGAGGTCTTGTAGTCGGCGAAATCGGTTGCCACGCGCCGCCAATGCCCGTAGTGTTTCTTGGTCAGTACGACAGCCTCGCCCTCGAGGAAGACGATGTGCCAGTAGGCCTGATCGGCTGCGCGCGCCCACTCGAAACGCTCTGCCCCGCTCAACAGGCCGGCGATCAGGGTCCGCGACGGGTGCGCGACCCGCTCGAGCGCCGCGATCTCGGGAGCTGGATCGTAGTCAACCACCCGCTGATCGAGCCGCACGCCCTGCACCGTCGCCTCGAGGAGCGTGTAGGCCGGTAACGCATCGGGCGTGAAGGGCAGCCCGACGCTGCCGACGTTGACCAGGTGTTTGCCCCCGAGCACCCGGTGTTGCGGCCAGTGCGTGTGACCGACAAAGACCCACTCAGCCTCGACCCCGGCCAGAAGCGGCGCCAGCTGGTCGTCGCTCATCCCGGCGCGCATCCCGACGCCGTCATCCTCACCCGGCGCCGCATGAACGCAGAGCGCGTTGTGACCGTTCGGGAGCGCCTCTGTGAAATCGAGCGGCAGCGCGCCCACCCACTCGCGCCAGCCCGAGCCCGCGAGGAGGCCCTGGGTCCAGGCGAAGCTATCCCACAAGGTCAGGTAGCGCCGCGGCACCGTGTCGCCGGGCTCGATGGCCGGGCGGCTGCCGTCGAACGCATAGCGATCGGTATTGCCGCGCACGAACCGCGCCCCGGGCAGAGCCGCGATGCGTTCGAGCACAGCCAACGGCTGACCACCCATCGCGGCGAAGTCGCCGAGTAGCCAGTAGGCATCGACGCCGCCGCGGGTCTGGATGTCGGCCAACACCGCCTCAAGCGCGGTCAGGTTGCCATGGATGTCCGAGAGAAGCGCTAGACGCATAGGTATTGAGTGAATGGGTGATTGGGGATCGGGCGAGCCCTGGGCGCTCACCCAACCGCTTGATTACGGAAGCGCCGAGACTGCGGCGTTGAGCACCGGGTCGGCCGAATCGAGGTAAGCGTCCCAATCGACCTCGACCAGGTTGGCGGGTGTGAGACCTGTGGTCGAGATATCGACGCCATTGATGTCTCGATAGGATCGGGCTGCGAGCGTCAGACGCGAGCCATCGGGCAGTGCCAGTGTGATGTAGGCCTCGGTATCGCCGGGCGTGGGCAGCCCAAAGACCTGGGCCCGCCCATTCNNCGCCCATTCGCCTGCAGAAACTGCGCGAAGAGCTCGGGCTCCTGGCGCGTATCAGGCCCGACCAGCACCACAAGCGGGATGGTCTGGGTGCCGGCGATGTCTTCGCCCACGATCGAGATCGCCTGCTGTTCCTGCCGATCATAGATCTCGCCGAGATCGCCCGTGCTGAAGACGGTCAAAAGCTCCGCAAGCGGCCAACCGCCGCTTCCACCTGTGGCGACACGCAGATCGAGCACGACCCCGCGCAATTGCACGGCCGCGGCCGCGGCGCTGTACGCCTGGCCAAAGGTCTGCAGATCGGTCTCGCCCATCACGGTCGGGAAACGCGCGTAGAACATATCGCCGGGAAGCGTATCGATCAGCAGTTGCGANNACACATCGCGCGGTTCTGCGCCGGGCGAGCGCACAGAGAGCGTCACAGCGCTCCCCGCCGCGCCACGGATGCGATTGGCCATGACCTCGCGGGTCGCGTCGGCCGGGATCGGCGCGCCGTCGATCGCCAGGATCGCGTCATGGGCCTCGAGCCCGGCCGCCTCGGCCGGCGAACCG
>DKKP01000223.1 GCA_002455335.1 Anaerolineales bacterium UBA6663
GGTCCAAGAAGAAGCCCTGAGCGCACGGGCTCGAGTTGAGGTAAGGCATGGCGACTGCAACCCTTGATCCTGAACGTCCCTCGACCTCCTGGCTGGACCGACCTGTGGCGTCGCTCCTCAGCCTGGATCTCGAGAAACTGGCCTACATCGTCCTGATCGTTCTGGGCTTCATCACACGTTTCTACGACCTCGGCGCGCGGGTGATGAGCCATGACGAAAGCCTGCATACGCAGTTTTCGTGGTACCTGTATGAGGGCAAGGGCTTTCAACACACGCCGATGATGCACGGCCCGTTGAAGTTCGAGGTCACGGCCTTCCTCTATTGGATGTTCGGCGACAACGACTTCACGGCCCGTATTTCGGCGGCGCTGATGGGCGTGATCGCCATCGGGCTGATGTGGTATTACCGCCGCTGGCTTGGGCGGGCTGGCGCGCTCGCCGCCGGCGTCTTCCTTCTGATCTCGCCCTATCAGCTGTACTACGCGCGCTACATCCGTGATGAACCCTACGTCATGGTTTGGGGGCTCCTGCTGGCGCTCTTCGTCTTTCGGTACATGGAGACGCGCCAGGTCAAGTTCATCTACGCCCTGACCGCCGTGATGGCCCTTTTCTACGCGACGATGGAATCGTCGTACATCTACGTGGCGATCGTCCTCGTCTTCCTCGGCGTTTACTTTCTGGCCGAGGTGATCGTCAACGAGTGGCCAAGGCCCGAACTGAAATCGACGTTCTGGACCGCCACCTCCGTGATGTTGCTGGCTGCCCTGATCGGCGTCGGCTTGTTCTTGTTGAACGATCGGCTGGGTCTCGAAGGCACGGTGTTCACGGCGCAGACCGGGAACCCCGACGAGCCGGCCCTGGGTCAGGCGACGATGTACACCATCGCCGCCGATGTCGCTTTTCTTGTGGCGCTGATCGCCGGGATCGTCACGCTCGGGGTCGTGATGCGCGCCTTTGGACGACGGGTGCGCAACTTCGCCTCGCTCGATCTGATCATGGCCCTCGGCATCTTCGTGTTGCCGCAAGCCGCGGCGTTGCCCGTGATGATGCTTGGCCGAAAGGCGACCGACTACATCGCGCCGCCGCTTGTGGGGATGGACTCGGCCGATTTCTTCCAAAACCTGAGCGTCTTCTTCACTCAGTATCTGCCAGTCTTCCTGACCTCGAATTTCGGCGTGACGGCGCTCGTAACGGCCCTCTTGATCGCGGCCTCGGTCGTCCTGGGGTATCTCTGGAACTGGAACGTCTTTTTGGTCTGCGCCGCGATCTTCTACGGGCTGTACGTCCCGCTGTATACGACCTTCTTCACGAACGGCGCTGGCGTGGCCACCGGCCTGGTGGGCTCGTTGGGCTACTGGATGGAACAGCACGGCGTGCGCCGCGGCGGGCAACCCTGGTATTACTACCTGCTGATCAACATCCCGATGTACGAATACCTGCCGGCGATCGGCGCTCTTGCGGCGGCGGGGCTGGGCATCCGCCACCTCGCCAAGAACGGCATCGATTCGTTGTGGAACATCGTGAACTGGATTCGTCCTGCGCCTCGGCAGACGTGGACGCCGGCGGGGCCACAGGAGGCCGTCGCTGCGCGAGCGCTCTCGGCCGACGTGGGCGTTGAGGTCGGCCCAGAGGATGAGATCCCGTTCGAGGGTCAGGTCGTCGTCGAGGAAGACGACCAACGCCAGGAGGTGATTGCGACGACCGAGCGGCGATTCCCGGCATTGCTGTACATCGGCTGGTGGTCGTTGATGGCCCTGGCCGGGTTCAGCATCGCGGGCGAGAAGATGCCCTGGCTGACGACGCATATCTCGCTGCCTATGATCCTGCTGACCGGCTGGGTCGTCGGCAAACTGATCGACGGCGTGCGTTGGAGCGGCTTCCGGGCACAAAGGGCCTGGCTTGTGGCGTTGTTGCTGCCTGTGACGATCCTGGCGGCCCTCTCGGCAGTCGGGATGTTATTGGGGACCGATCGACCCTTCGCCGGGATGGAGCTCACACAGGTTCAGACGACGACGACCTTTGTCTCGACCGTGATCGTAGCCGTCTTGGGCGGCGTCGCTCTGTACACGCTTGGCGAGCCGCTTGGGTGGGGGCAGATTGGGCGCCTCGCAGGCCTGACGGCCTTTGGCGTTTTGACCGTGTTGACGGCGCGTACGGCCTTTGTCGCGGCGTACATCAACTATGACCTGGCCAATGAGTTTATGGTCTACGCGCACGGCGCGCGCGGCGTCAAGACGGTCATGGAGCAGATCGACGAGATCGCGGCGCGTACCACCGATGGCTACGGCCTTCAGGTGGCCTATGACGCCGATGTCTCCTGGCCGATGACCTGGTATTTTCGCAACTACACCAACCAGGTCTACTACGGTACAGAGCCGACGCGCGAGCAGTTGCGCGATGTGCCCGTCATCGTCTCCGGCGCAAGCAACTGGAGCAAGGTCGAGCCGCTTGTCCGCAACGATTACTATCAGTTCGAATACATCCGCATGGTCTGGCCCATGCAGGATTACTTCATCAACGACACGCCGATCACGGCCCGGGTATGGAATAACCTGACCGACCCGGCCCGCCGGCAGGCGCTGTGGGATATCTGGTGGGACCGCGACTACACCAAATACGGTGAGCTCAGCGGCGCGACCTTTGATCTGGCGCAGTGGAACCCGGCCGACCGAATGCGGCTGTATGTGCGCAAGGATATCGCGGCCAAGATCTGGTCGTATGGTGTCGGCGCGACCGGTCAACCCGAGGTCGCCGCCGACCCGTATGCCGCGGGCAAGCTGGCGCTCCTCCCGATCGCCACGGTGGGCGCCGAAGGGGCCGACGCCGGCCTGTTCAGCGAGCCACGCGGCGTGGCGTTCGCGCCGGACGGCAGCTTCTATGTCGCCGACTCGCGCAATCACCGCATCCAGCACTTCAGCGCCGCTGGTGCGTTGCTCGGCACCTTTGGCCAGCAGACGCCGCTTGACCCCGCAACAGGGCAGGCCGTGGCCGATGCGCCGCCCGGCACCTTCACCGAGCCGTGGGGCGTCGCGGTCGGCCCCGATGGCAGCGTGTATGTCTCCGATACGTGGAACCACCGTGTTCAGAAATTCGATGCCGTGGGCAACGTGCTGGCGGTCTGGGGGCGCTTTGGCCAGAGCGGCGCGCTCGAGGAGATGTGGGGGCCGCGCGGCATCGCGGTCGGCCCCGATGGGAGCGTGTTCGTCGCCGATACCGGCAACAAGCGCATCATCGTCTTCGACGCACAGGGCGTCGGTCTGACGGCGATCGGAAGCTACGGTTATGAAGATGGCCAGCTCGACGAACCGGTCGGCGTGGCCGTCGGCGGCGACGGCGCCGTGTACGTCGCGGACACCTGGAACCAACGGATCCAGAAGTTCGTGCCTGTTGCGAGTGAGGGCGCGCTGACCTATATCTTCGCTCAGAAGATCGAAGTCAACGGCTGGTTCGGCCAAAGCCTCGACAACAAGCCCTTTGTGGCGGTCGATGGGCAGAACCGGATCTACATCTCGGACCCCGAAGGTTATCGCGTGATCGTCTATGGGCCGGATGGCGTGTACCTCAACACGATCGGCGAAGCCGGTGAGATCCTGTTGACCCTGGTCTCGGGCGTCGCGGTGGATGCCAACGGCGTCCTCCTGGTCAGCGAGCCGGGCGTCGATCGGGTAGTGACTTATCCGGCGCTGCCTTGAGCCGGCTCGGTGGCTCGCAGGGTTCTGCGACCTGAGTGCGGCCGCGGGCTCAGACGCCCCGGGTCGATCACTGCGAAATTCGCTCATTTTTGGGGTGTATAATCCCCGAAAACGTACCGGGGCGACGGCGACGTCGCCCCGGAATCTGCATGCCGCACGCGCGGCGTGGAGGCCCTTTTGAAACTTCACGAGTATCAATCGAAGGCGCTGTTTGCGCGACACGGCGTGCCGATCCCCAAGGGGCAGGTGGCGAGCACCGCTACCGAGGCGCGGGCGATCGCCCAGGAACTCGGCGGCCGCGTGGTGGTCAAGAGCCAGGTGCTGGTCGGCGGACGCGGAAAAGCCGGCGGGATCAAGCTCGCCAAGAGCTCCGAGGAAGCCGAGGTATTGGCGAGCCAGATCCTGTCGATGACGATCAAGGGCCTGCCGGTGCGCAAAGTGCTCGTCGACGAAGCCGCCGACATCCGCAAGGAGATCTACCTCGGCATCACAAACGATCGTTCGACGCGGCGGCCGGTGATCATCTGCTCATCCGAAGGCGGCGTCGAGATCGAAGAGGTGGCGCGGGTCAACCCGAACGCGATCGTGCGCGAATACGTCGATCCGCTGATCGGGCTGCGCGACTACAACGTCCGAAACATCGCGTTGGCGATCAACCTCGACCGCGAGCATTGGAAGGCCTTTAGCGCCATCGCGCTCGGTTTGTATCAGACCTACGTCGACACCGACGCGACCCTGGCCGAGATCAATCCCCTGGTTATCACGGGCGACGGTCGACTTGTCGCGCTCGATGGCAAGATCGACCTCGATGACAACGCCCTCTTCAGGCATGCCGACCTGGCCGAGATGCGCGATCTTGACGAGGAAAGCGCGCCCGAGACCGAGGCGCGCAAGCACGGCCTTTCGTACGTCAAACTCGACGGCGAGATCGGCTGTCTGGTGAACGGCGCCGGGTTGGCGATGGGCACGATGGACATCGTCAAGCACTTCGGCGGCGAGCCGGCCAACTTCCTCGACGTCGGTGGTGGCGCCACGGCCGAGAAGGTGACCGANNGAGGCGCACGGCGGCGTGAAGCCGGCCAACTTCCTCGACATCGGCGGCGGCGCCGGCGCCGACAAGGTGGCGGCTGCGCTGCGGATCATCGTCGCCGAGCCGCGGCTCAAGGCGATCCTGATCAACATCTTCGGCGGCATCACACGTTGCGACGAAGTCGCTCGAGGCGTGATCCAGGCGATGAAGGAAGTCGGCATCTCGGTGCCGATGGTGGTTCGCCTGGTCGGCACGAACGAAGAGGAGGGCAGGCGCCTCCTGGCCGATGCCCAGATGATCACCGCGACGTCGCTCGCCGATGCGGCGCAGAAAGCAGTGGCGGCAGCGAAGTAAGGCGTCGGGCGTCAGGCTACGGGCGTCAGGAGAGCGATGCCAAAGGACTGACGCTCAAGCGACACTGACGCCTGATATCTGACGCCTGACACCTTGGAAACAACATGAGCATTCTCGTCAACAAAGACACGCGGCTTCTCGTTCAGGGCATCACAGGCCGCGAGGGCCTGTTTCATACAAAGCAAATGCTGGCCTACGGCACGAAGGTCGTGGCCGGCGTGACCCCCGGCAAGGGCGGCGAATGGGTCGAGGAGAAGGTGCCGGTCTTCGACTCGGTCAAGGGAGCGGTCGAGAGTACGGGCGCGAACTGCACAGTGATCTACGTCCCGGCCAAATTGGCGCCGGATGCGATGCTTGAGGCCGCCGATGCCGGCGTGCCCTTTATCGTCTGCATCACGGAAGGCGTGGCCGTGCAGGATATGATGCGCGTGCGGGCCTATCTCGACCTCAAGGGGGCCAAGTTGCTCGGTCCGAACTGCCCCGGGCTGCTGACTCCCGGCGAAGCTAAGGTCGGCATCATCCCCGGTCACATCGCGCGACCCGGCAACGTCGGCGTGGTCTCGCGTTCGGGTACACTGACCTACGAAGTGCTCAATGCGCTCACCCAGAACGGTATGGGCGCCAGCACCTGTGTCGGCATCGGTGGCGACCCGATCAAGGGCCTGAATTACATCGACGTTCTCCAACTCTTTCAGGCTGACCCGCAGACCGAGAAGGTCGTGATGATCGGCGAGATCGGCGGCAGCGACGAGGAGCGCGCGGCAGAGTACATCGCCACGCGTATGACCAAACCGGTGGTCAGCTTCATCGCCGGCCAGACCGCGCCGCCCGGCCGACGGATGGGCCACGCCGGCGCCATCATCGAGAGCGGCTCGGGCACTGCGGCCGACAAGATCAAGGCGCTGCAGGCCGCCAACGTCAAGGTCGCGAGCCATCCCGAAGAGATCCCGGATCTGCTCAAGTAGCGTTCGGGTCATCCCGACCGAGCGTAAGACATTTGCGGAGGAGAGGTATGCCAGAGCTTTCAAAGCCCGCCAACCCATTGCCGAAGTACCAGGCTGAAGCGGCAGCAAAACCCAACGACGCCGAGGTGCAGACCAGCCTGGGCTGGGCGTACTACGGTCAGAAGCAGTTTGCCGATGCGATCCAGGCGTTCGAGGCGGCGCTCAGGCTCGGGGGCGATAACCTCGATGCCTCGTACGGCCTGGGCATGGCGCACAAGATGGCCGGCTCGCCCGGGCTGGCGATCAAGTCGTTTGAGATGGCCGCCGCGCTTGCCGAGCAGATCGACAACCATGATCGCAAGAAGATGCTCAGCCGGCTGGTCAGCGGCCAGCTGAACGAGTTGCAGACAGGCGACTGGAACCTTACCGCATAGACGTTCACGCGCTGAACGACGCCGGAGGGCATGGCGGGGGTCTCTCGCGCCATGCCCTCCGCGCGTTTCAGCGCGTTGCGAGGCGCACATGGCTGGGATACGCGTGATCGCAGGCGAGGCAAAGGGGCGCCGGCTCAAGATGGTGCCGGGCGACGGCACACGCCCGATCATGGATCGGGTGAAGCAGGCGCTTTTCAATATCCTCGGTGACTCGATCATTGATGCCCGCGTGCTGGATCTGTTCGCTGGCACGGGCTCAGTGGCCATCGAGGCGCTTAGCCGCGGCGCCGCCTACGCCGAGCTCGTCGAGCAGGATCGGACAGCAGCCGAGGTCATCCGCGAGAACCTGACTGTGACCCGGCTCGGCGAACGCGCCAGGCTGGTGCGCGCCGATGTGTTCGCCCACTTGCGCCGACCGCCGGCCGTGGGGTTCGACTACATCCACGTGGCGCCGCCGCAGTACAAGGATCTCTGGGTCGACGCGATCCTGGCGCTGGATGCGCAGCCAGGCTGGGTGAACCCCGACGGCTGGGTCTGCGCCCAGATCGACCCGACCGAGCACAAGGCGCTCGAGCTCAAACACCTCGTGCCGGTTTCAGAACGCAAGTACGGCAGCACGCTGTTGGCCTTCTTCGAAATGGCTTCAGCGTGACATGATGCGCAAGCGCTGCGCTGTGGGGGGAGGGCGGCTAGGGCAGGGAAGCCTATGCGAACCACAATCGATGGGCGTCATCTCGCGGCGCTGGTTGGTCTGATCGTTGCGCTGCTCCCCGCGGCGACGGCGATCGGCGCCCCGTCACCTGCGGCCACGACCTGGACAGGCCGGGTGGAGGCCACTGTGCTTGACGCCACGACCGGTGCACCGGTGGCCGGTGCGCATGTCAGTGGGCCGGGGGATCTGGCCGGGCTGACCGATGCCGGAGGGCTCCGCGCGGCGACGTTGTCTCTGCCCGCGCCCGAAACGCCGCTCACCGTGACGATCTCGGCGCCCGGCTACGGCGATTGGCTCCTCAGCAACGTGCGGGTGCTTGCCGACGACACGCTCTACCTAACAGCCCGTCTCGGGCCAGAACCGATCATCCAGGAAGCGCCGCAGCCGACAACGGTCCGCGAGCCCCTCTCTCGGGCCGAACTCGAGGCCCTCCTCGATCTGCCGCCCAATTACGTCGACCAGACACAGTGGGGCGTGCCGCAACAGATCCGTGTCCGGGTGACGGGATACCCCCATTGCGATTTGAGCCGGCCGTACACGGTCCAGACCATCGACTTCCGCCAGTACTTGAAGAACGTGCTGCCGAACGAGTGGGGCGCGAGTTGGGCGCGCGAGTCGGTTCGCGCCGGGGCCGTCGCAGTCAAGATGTACGCCTGGTACATGATCACGCTCGGCGGCAAATGGCCCGACGCCGATGTTTACGACAGCACCTGCGACCAGGTCTACAACCCCGCGATCGCCTACGCCAGCACAAACGCGGCAGTCGATGACACCTTTGACTGGCGTCTGACGCTCAATGGCAAGATCTTTCCGACGTATTACCGGGCTTATGCGTATCAGTGCGCTGACGCCGGCCTGACCGGGCGGTGTCTTGGACAATGGGATTCGAAAAGCCAGGCGGACGCGGGCCAGACCTTTGAGCAGATCCTGACCGGCGCGTACACGAATTCTCGCCTCAACTTCTATCGAGCCAACTACACGCTCTGGTTCAACGGCAGCGCCTTCGTCAACGCCGGGCGCGTGCAGGTGCCGATCGACACGGGCGCACGGGGCGCCGATGTCGGCGCCGCCGACTTCACGCTCGAGTTCTGGCTCAAGGCGCTCCCGGGTCAGAATATGGCCTTTGACGCCGCGCGCACGCCGGCGAACACGTGTGGTGTCAACGACGGCTGGATCAAGGGCAGCGTCGTGCTCGATCGCGACATCGTCGGGGCGGCGCAGCACGGCGACTACGGGCTGGCGCTGGCCGGCGGGCGCGTGGCCTTCGGCCTCAACAACGGCCTGATCGGCACCACGCTCTGCGGCGCGACCGACGTGACCGACGGGGCCTGGCATCACGTGGCCGTCACGCGGCGGCGAAGCGACGGTTGGCTCCGGATCTGGGTCGACGGCCGACTGGATGCCGAGGTCGATGGGCCGGACGGCGATATCAGCTACCTCGACGGGCGCACCGGCGGCGCGGTTGACCCCTTCCTCGTCATCGGCGGGCGCAAGATCGACTCAGATCCCGTCCTCAAGCCGTCGTTTACCGGCTGGCTGGATGAGTTGCGTTTCTCGGACGCCGTGCGCTACACGACGGCCTTCGAGCCCGGCGGTCGACTCGCGATCGATAACGCGACGACCTCGCTCTATCGGTTCGACGAAGGGGCCGGCGCCGGCGCCTGCACGGGCGCCGTGGGCGATGCGTTCCCGGCCAGCCCACCGGGGAGTGGCGCCTGTATCCACGGCGGCAGCCCGGCTGCGCCGCTGTGGGTTGTCAACGACAACCCGCGGGTTGCGATGCGTTTGGGGCTGGCCGCGATCCTCAACGTCGCCGTGCCACCGGCCACGCCGACGCCTGTTGCGAGCCCGACGCCTGTCATTCCGCCGACGTCTACGCCGGCGCCCGCAAACCAATCGCTCTGGATGCCCTGGCTCAGTCGCTGAACGCGAGCTCAGTCGGCGGGCGGCCGCGTCAGCGTCACCTGGGGCGCGATCATCACGCGATCTTTGCCCTGATGTTTGCCCGCATAGAGCGCCTGATCGGCGGCCGAGATCGTATCGTCGAGCGAGGCGCCGGGTCGATGGACGCTTATGCCGAACGTCAGGGTCACGCGTGTCGGAACGCCGGCGCATTCCCACTGAGTGTCGGCGACCTGGACGCGCATCCGCTCGGCGACGGCGGCTGCGCCGCGCAGGTCGGTGGCGGGAAGGTAGATCAGAAACTCCTCGCCGCCCCAGCGCGCGATCAGATCTTGTTCGCGGATTGCTTCATTCAGCAGCCGCGACGCCTCACGCAGGATCTGATCGCCGCAGAGATGCCCGAACGTGTCGTTGAGCGCCTTGAAGTCGTCGATGTCGCAGATCGCTATCGCAAACGAGCGTTGGCCCGTGGCCTCGGCGACGGCCTGATCGAGGCGCGCCGTCATCGCCCGCCGGTTGGCCAACCCGGTCAGCGAATCGGTGCGCGCCAGGTCGTTCAGCGCGCGGTTGACATCTTGGAGCTGGCCCTCGGCGCTGTTGGCTGCGCGGTTGTACAGATACGTTAGAAAGATGATCAGAAAGAAAAACGTCGAGACGTTGAACGCCTCGAAGACACGCAAGATGGGCGTCGATATCGGCCCCGGCTGCGGGGCCAACTGCGCGAGAAGACTGAGCGTCACGAACGTCAGGTACATCCCGGCCGCGACCAGCGCTTTCACCGACGTCAGGTCCGACGGGTAGAGAAACACGATGACCGCCATCACGAAGATGTAGTACTGAAACCCGCTTTCCCAGCCGAGATTGAGGACGGCGAGCACTGAGTGCCCGAGAACTTCGATCGCGCACAGGATGAACCCGACACCGTAACGGCCGCGACGGCCTACAACGATGGCCGCGACATACAGCAACACGCTGACGATATTGGCGAGCGCAAGCGTCCGTACGTTGAGTGCGTAGAAGATCGGGATGAACAGCGCATGCAACCCGAGCGCCACGTACACGAAGTAGCGCACGACAAACGCAAACCGCTGATTGCTGTGCGTGTCGGCGACCAGATTGGGCTGCGAGGCCATTCAGCCTCCCTCGGCAATGGGTGCCGGGTCGGTGGTACCTCGATCGGGCCTACTCGGCCGGCGCATCGGGTTTGAGATACACGACGCCAAGCGGCGGGATCGTCACCTTGAGCGAGTACGGCTGATTCTGCCAGGGCTGAGGCTCGGCCGCCAGACCGCCCGAGTTCCCCAAGTTGCCGCCGCCGTAGTGCACCGAATCGCTGTTGAGGATCTCGCGATAAAAGCCGGCGCGGGGCACGCCGATGCGGTACCCTTCACGCGGGATGGGCGTGTAGTTGGCGGCCACGATGACCAGGTCGTCACGGTTTCGGGCACGGCGCACAAGCGAGACGATGCTGTTGTCGACGTCGCGGAAGTCGATCCACTCAAAGCCCTCCCAATCGAAGTCGACTTCGTGCAGGGCGGGCTCGGCTCGGTAGAGGGCGTTCAGGTCGCGGACAAAAGCCAGCAGACGGTGATTGAGGTCACGATCGAGCCAGTGCCAATCCAGCCCGGTTTGGGCGTTCCACTCGTTGAATTGTCCGAACTCGCTGCCCATGAACAGCAGCTTCTTCCCGGGATGCGCATACATGAACGCGTACAGCGCGCGCAGATTCGCAAAGCGCTGCCAGTCGTCGCCCGGCATCTTGTGCAACATCGAGCGCTTGCCGTGAACCACTTCATCATGCGAGAACGGCAGGATGAAATTCTCGGTGAAGGCATAAATCAAGGAAAACGTCAGCGCATTGTGATGGTATCGCCTGTAGACCGGGTCTTTCTGGATGTACTCGAGGATGTCGTGCATCCAGCCCATGTTCCACTTCAAGTCGAAGCCGAGCCCGCCGAGATACACGGGGCGCGAAACCATCGGCCACGACGTGCTTTCCTCGGCAAACGTAAGCACGTCCGGGTGTTCTTGATGCACGAGCTCGTTGAACCGCTTGAGGAAGTCCACCGCCTCGAGGTTCTCACGGCCGCCGAACTTGTTGGGGACCCACTCGCCCGAATTTCGCGAGTAGTCGAGATACAACATCGAGGCGACTGCATCGACGCGCAGCCCGTCNNCGCACCTCATTGCGCCCGAAGTTGAAGATCAGCGTGCCCCAGTCGCGATGCTCGCCCTGGCGCGGATCAGCATGCTCGTACAAGTGGGTGCCGTCGAAGTAGCCCAGCCCGTGCTCGTCTTTCGGGAAGTGCGCGGGCACCCAGTCGACGATCACGCCAAGCCCCGCCTGGTGACAACGATCGACAAAGGCCCTGAAATCGTCTGGGCTCCCGAAGCGCGCCGTCGGCGCATAGTAGCCGGTGACCTGGTAACCCCATGACCCGTCGTAGGGGTGTTCGGCGATGGGCAGCAACTCGATGTGCGTGTAGCCGAGATCTTTGACATAGGGGATCAGGGCGTCTGCCAGTTCGCTGTAGGTCAGGAAGCTGCCGTCGGCGTGTCGCCGCCAGGAGCCGAGATGTACCTCGTAAACGGAGATCGGCGCGGCCAAATCCTGCGTGGCCCGGCGACCTTGCATCCAATCCGAGTCGCTCCAGGTGTAGCGATTGAGATCATGGATCACCGAGGCCGTATTGGGTCGACGTTCGGCCGCAAATGCGTAGGGGTCGGCCTTGTTCGCCTGATATCCCGCCACCTGGCTCTTGACCTCGTACTTGTAGACCGTGCCGACCGCGAGCCCAGGGATGAAGAGTTCCCACAAGCCGCTGGCGCCGCGCGGTCGCATCGGGTGCCGACGGCCATCCCATTGATTGAAGTCGCCAACGACGCTAACGCGCTGGGCCGCCGGCGCCCAGACGACGAACGAGCACCCGGTGGCGCCTTCGTGGACCCCCGGATGCGCGCCGAGTTTCTGATACGCGCGCGTCAGGGTGCCTTCGTTGAACAGGTAGAGATCGGTCTCGCTCAGCACTGGGCCAAACCGATAAACATCTTGCAGGGTCTCCTCGGAGCCGTCGTGGTGGCGCAATACGAGCGAATAAGCGCAGAATGCTGTGTGCTCGGGAAGGGCGATCTCGAACACGCCATCCGGGTGCACGCGCTCGAGCGGCAGGCGCCCTTCAGGTAGCACGACGTCGACGCTGGCTACATGGGGCTGAAAGGTGCGCACGACGAGGCCCGGGTGGGGCTCAGTCGCCGGGTGCATGCCCAGGACATCGAATGGCGCGCCGTGGTGCCCGCCCGCGATTGCATTGAGGACATCGGTCGTGAGCATCGACATGGGGGTCTCCCTGGTGGCTGTTTGGCTGATTATACTCGGGCGATGTCCGGGTGCCCGTGCACTCCCGCCTTTCCCTGCTTGGAGTGCAGAGCCGAAGATTCTGTACAATAGGGGAATTGGGCGTTGACTTTCGCGTCGCGCCCGAAAAACCGTCTCTGGAGCCGCCACCCATGCCGCAACACAAGTTTCTGCTCGACGAAAGCCATCTGCCGCAAGCCTGGTACAACATCAACGCCGATATGCCCGTGCCGCCGACGCCTGTGCTGCACCCCGGCACACAGGAGCCGGTGACCCCCGACTTCCTGTCTGTGCTCTTCCCAATGAGCCTGATCCTCCAAGAGATCAGCTCCGAGCGGTACATCGAGATCCCCGAGCCGATCTCTGAGGTGTACCGGCTGTGGCGGCCGACCCCGCTGGTCCGCGCAGTTCGGCTCGAGCAAATGCTCGACACACCCGCGCATATCTACTTCAAGAACGAGAGCGTCAGCCCCGTGGGCTCTCACAAGCCGAACACGGCAGTCGCTCAGGCCTGGTTCAACAAAGAGGCTGGCACCCGGGCGCTGACGACCGAAACCGGCGCCGGGCAATGGGGCAGCGCGCTGGCGATGGCGTGCAACATGTTCGGCATGGACCTCGAGGTCTATCAGGTCAGGGTCAGCTACAACCAGAAGCCGTATCGTCGGGTGATCATGGAAAACTTTGGGGCGAAGGTGTATGCCAGCCCATCCGAATACACCCAGTACGGTCGTGCGCTCCTTGCCGCCAACCCTGATAACCAGGGTTCGCTCGGCATCGCCATCTCCGAGGCGGTCGAGGTCGCGGCCACCTCAGGCGGTGCAAAGAAGTACTCGCTTGGCTCGGTGCTTAACCACGTGCTGATGCACCAGACCGTCATCGGTCAAGAGGCGCTGTTGCAGATGGAGCTGGCCGGCGAGTATCCAGATGTGGTCATCGGCTGCGCGGGCGGCGGCTCGAACTTCGCCGGGTTCGCGTTCCCGTTCGTTCGCGAGAACCTGAAGGAAGGCCGCACGACGCGCATCATCGCTGCCGAGCCGGCGTCGTGTCCGACGCTGACCCAGGGGTCGTACACCTTCGACTATGGCGACACGGCCAAGATGGCCCCGATCGTCAAGATGCACACGCTGGGTCACGGCTTCATGCCCCCGGGGATCCACGCCGGCGGTCTGCGCTATCACGGCATGGCGCCGCTGGTCAGCCACGTCAAGCAACTGGGCCTGATCGAAGCCCGCGCCTATCACCAGCTCAGTTGCTTCGAAGCCGGCGTGCTGTTCGCCCGCGTCGAGGGCATCCTGCCGGCGCCGGAGGCTAATCACGCGGTCAAGGGGGCCATTGACGAGGCGCTGCGCTGCAAGGANNTTCGCGCGCGCCGAGGGCATCATCCCCGCGCCCGAGTCGAGCCACGCCATCCGGGTGGCGATCGACGAGGCGCTGGCAGCCAAGCGCGACGGCGTCAAGCGCGTGATCGCGTTCAACCTCTCGGGCCACGGCCACTTCGACATGATGTCCTATGCCGATTATCTGAACGGCCGGCTGCAGGATTACTCGTATCCGGCTGATCTTGTTCAGGCGGCCATGGCCGACCTGCCCAAGATCTCGGCTTGATCTCGGTTTCCAACAACGCAAAGACGGCGGCCAGGATAGGGCCGCCGTCTTTGCGTTGTGGGGATTCAGTCTGTCGAGAGGTCGGCGAGTTGTGCCGCGACAGCGGCCCGCGTCACCTTGAGCTGATCCGAGATCTGACTCAGCAACAGGGTTCCGTCATCGACGACGCCCTGTTTGGCGCGGCGCTCGAATTCTGCACACAAACGCGCAAGACGCTGTGAGCCAAGGATTGCGCTGCTGCTCTTCAACGTATGGAGCGCGCGCACCAGACCCGCCGATTCGTTTTCGCGAAACGCTTCGCGCGCCTGCTCGAATAGCTTGAGCGAATCCTCTTGATACATCGCCAGGACTGCGATGAGCGTCTCCCGCTCTTCTGCCGAAAGTTCATCCGAAAGGCTGAGCGCGTCGCGCAAGGTGTGGAGATTGAGGACAGCCTCTGTCCCGTCGTGAGGTTCGGGCATTTGTGTCCCTGTAGGGTAGCCCGAACCCAGCAAGCTGGCGCGGGCTTCATCGAGAATCCGGTTCAGTTCGTCGCGGCGGATCGGTTTGGCGAGATAGTCATGCATCCCGGCGGCGAGACAGGCCTCGCGGTCGCCTTGCATGGCGTTGGCGGTCATCGCGACCATGCGCGGCCGTTTGCTCGAAGGCCAGCGTTCGCAGATCCGGCGGGCGGTTTCGAGCCCGTCGAGCTCGGGCATTTGCACATCGAGCAGTAACAGATCATAGGGGTGCTGGTACAGCGCCTGTAGCGCCTCCATCCCGTTCTTGACGACGTCCGCCGTGTAGCCAAGGCGCTCGAGCATCAACAACGCCACGCGTTGATTGACCGGGTTGTCCTCGGCCAGCAGGATCTTTAGCCCATGCCGCGCCGTCTCGATGGGGTGCGGAGCGCGTCTTCCGCCGTCCGCCTGTGCGCTCTGGTTGAGCGCCTGTTTGAGGGCTTCGAACAGCTGTCCGGTCTTGACCGGCTTGTTTAGACTGACAGCGAAGAGCACATCGTCGTCGCGTTTCCCAAGCGAACTCAGCAAGATCAGCGGCAGCCCGGGTCGTTGCGCGCGGACCTCGGCCGCAAGCTCGGAACCGTTGGTGTCCGGCAGCAGGAAGTCGAGCACCGCCACGTCGAACTGTCGACCCTCGGCCAGGAGGGCTTTGGCCTCGGCGCCGGATGCGGCCAGGACGGGCGCCATGCCCCAGCGCCGACAGTGTGCTTCGACGACGGCCCGGTTTGTCGAGAGATCGTCGACGATGAGCACGCGCCGGTCTGCCAGATCCTGGCTTTGCCCGGCGAGGTAACGCTGGGGTTGGCTCGGCGCCGACTGAGCCTGGATCGAAAAGGTGAAGGTCGAGCCCAGACCCGGTCGGCTGGTCACAGACATCTGCCCGCTCATCAGTGTCGTCAGGCGACTGCTGATCGCGAGGCCGAGCCCCGTGCCGCCGAATTCACGCGTGGTCGACGAGTCGGCCTGCGCAAAGGGCTGGAAGAGCCGGCCCACTTTGTCGGCCGCGATGCCGATGCCTGTGTCGCGCACCGCGAAGCGGATGTCGTGCCAGCCGGGCCGGCCAGCGATCGGCTCGGCCCGCGCGGTCACCGACACCTCTCCGTGCTCGGTGAACTTGACTGCGTTGCTCAGCAGGTTGCTCAGGATCTGCTTGACGCGGTAGGGATCGCCGATCACTACGGGCGGTATGTGGGGCGAGATCACGTCGCCGAGGAGAACGCCTTTTGCCGAGGCCATTTCGACGAAGGGTTGCATCACTTCCTCGACCAGGCGTCGCGGGTCGAAGGGGGTGAGTTCGATCTCGAGCCGGCCGGATTCGATCTTCGACAGGTCGAG
>DKKP01000266.1 GCA_002455335.1 Anaerolineales bacterium UBA6663
CTGCCGCTGGGACGGCCAAGTTCGGACCGACTGACACGCAGCGCCCGGTGACGGTGATCACGCCGACCATCACGACTGATGCGGCCAGCAACACCGTAGCTATCAACTTCGGCACGTTCGACAGCGTCGCTGACCCGAGCACGGTGGTCGATGTGCTCTTCACAGTGACCGTCACCGACGATCCGTTTGTCGACGGCCTGTTCCTGACCAACCAGGTGCGCGCCAGCGAGGGCACGACCAACGCCGGCAGCCAGGTCGACGACAGCATCGTCATGATCGAGCTCGGCCAGCCCGAGCTTGCCCTGCAAAAGGGCGTGATCGCCACCAACGGCACCGGCGCGGTCTTCGCCCCGGTCACGGTCGGGCCAGTGGCCTTCGCGGCGCCCGGCACGGTCGGCGCGCCCTGGGCGGCCGGCACGATCACGACTGCGGCGTTGACGGCGACGCCGATCAACAGCAACCTCTCGGGCATCGACGCCGGCGACCTGGTCAGCTTCGCGATCACGCTGGAGAACACGGGCGGCGCCGACGCCTTTGACGTGGTCATCACCGACACACTGCCGGTCGGCTTTGTCGTGCCGCCCGCAGGCGCCGGGCTCAACCTGCGCGTCTACGACGGCGATCGCAACGCCGTGGCCTACGCGGATCTTGGCGGCGGGATCTTCGGCACGGGCATCCGACTCAACGACCCGAGCGCGACGCAAGGCGGGCTCCCGGCCGGCCGCGATGCCTCAGGCCCGATCGCTACCGGCGCCAACGTCATCGTCATCGCCTATGACCTGCAGGCCGCCGACACCATCGCGCCGAACACCATCTACACCAACACCGCACAGGTGGCCAACGTCGCCGGCACCGAGGGTGGCGCGCCACACCCGACCACAGACCTGACCGACACCGCGACGGTCACCAGCCGGAATCTGGTGGCCGACAAGACGATCGTCGCCACATCTGAGGCGCACACCTCGGGCAACAACGTGACGATCGGCGAGATCGCGCGTTACCGCCTGCTCATCACCTTGCCCGAGGGTTACGCCAGCACCTTCCAGCTGGTCGATGTCCTTCCGCTCGGGCTGACCTATCTCGCGGACGGCACCACAAACGTGGGCTTCGTCTGCAACGGCGGCTGCGTGTCGTCGTCGAACGTGGCGATCGGCTCGCCGACTCTGGCCTCGGTGACCAACCCGACCGTGGCGCTGGATTCGTCGGCGATCAGCGCCGGCCCGTACGCCAGCGGCACTGACGTCACCTTTAGCCTGAGCAACCTGACCAACGCCGACCGCGACAGCGATCTCGAGTACGTGATCATCGAGTTCAACGTGCTGGTTGACAACTCGGTCGCCGGCAGCAACGATGCCGCGGAGACCCGACAAAACCGCGTCAACGTGTTCGTGGGCGGCGATCAGGACACGACCGACACCGCACCCAACCTGACCATCGTCGAGCCGCTTGTCACGCTCAACAAGACCGCCAATCCGACCACGCTCGACAACGGCGATACTGTGACCTACACGGTCGTGATCGCCAACAGCAATGTCGGGAGCCGCAGCACGGCGTACGAGCTGGTTATCACCGATATCGTCCCGAGTGAGCTGACGCTCATCCCGGCCTCGCTGTCGATCACGGGCGGCGGCTCGACGGGATATCTCGGCAACGCCATCACCGCGACCCTGCCTTCGCTGGCGCCCGGGGCCAATGCCACGCTGACCTACGCCGCGGTGCTCGACAACATCACCCTCGGCACGGCGATCAACAACACAGCAGCCGCCGTGTACACGAGCCTGCCGGGCTCGGGCACGACCGGCAACGCGACGGGCTCGAACACGCCGGGCGCTTCGGGCGCCGATAATGGCGAACGCACCGGGGCCGGGGGCATCAACGACTATCGCACGACGGATCCGGCTTCGATCACGGCGCCGTCGAGCCTGGTCAAGAGCATCGTCTCGACCTCCGAGGACGCCACGGGTGGGACCTACGGCGCCATCGGCGAGGTGGTTCGCTTCCGCATCGTCACCGGCCTGCCGGAGTCGACGGTCCCGAACTTCCAGTTGCGCGACAACCTGCCGACGGGCCTGACCTTCCTCGACGACGGCACGACTCGCGTCGCCTTCATCTGCGACGGCGCGCCGGGCTGTGCCACGTCCACGACGCTCGGCACAGCCCCGACGCTCGAGGGTAGCGCCGTGACGGCCCCGACCTATGTGCTGGGCTCAAGCAACATCACGGGCGGGCCGTTCAACGACGGCGTCGACCCGACGTTCAACCTGGGCACGCTGTTCAATAGCAACGATGACGCCAACGCCGAATACGTGGTGCTCGAGTTCAACGCCCTGGTCTCGAACATCGCCGGCAACACAAACAACACCAATCGCGCCAACACCGCGACGGGCCTCGTCGACAGCGTCGCGCTGGCGACCTCGGAGCCCGTGACGGTGACTGTCGCGCGCCCGACCGTTACGCTCTCGAAGGTCGTGGTGGCTCCAACGCCCAGCGACGCCGGCGACGCGCTGACCTATCGCATCGCCTACACGAACTCGGCTGCCGCGCTCGCGCCGGCCTTCGACCTGAACCTGACCGATACGCTGCCGGCGTTGATGGTCGGCCCGTTCACGATCACGACCAGCACCACAAGCGGCGTCTGCGGCAGCCTGAGCCCGACCTTCACGACCAACGTCGTCGGCCAGGACGTCACAAGCGCGCTGACCTGTCTCACGCCCGGCGCCAGCGCCGTGGTGACGATTACGGGCCAGGTTGCCTCGACGGCGCCAGTCAGCAGCACGCTGGCCAACACCGCGAACCTTGTCTCGTCGACCCTGCCCGGCACAAATGGCACGGCGCCGAACCCGACCGACTCGACGACGCCCGGCGCGCCCGGCGCTACGAACGGCGAGGCCGTCGCCAACACCAGCTCTAACGTCAACGTCAACCTGGCGCGTCCGGCGCTGGATAAGCTCCAGCCCTCGCCGGCCGCCTACACGATCGGCGACGTGATCACCTACACGATCGTGATCACCACACCCGAGGGCGTCACGCCCAACCTTGTGGTGACCGATACGCTGCCGACCGGGCTGAGCTTCGTCTCGCGCCAGGTCGTCACCTCAGCCCCGTTGAGCAACGGGCTGCTCTCGAGCGATTACGGCGGCAGCGTGATCGCCACGCCCGCCATCGCCAACAGCGGTAGCGCCGTGAGCTTCACGTTCGGGGATCTCTCCAACGCCGCCGACAATGACCCGGCCAACAACCGCTTCCTCCTGGTCGTGCTGGCCCGCGTCGACAACGTGATCGGCAACCAGGCCGGCGATCTGCTGGTCAACACGGCCAACCTTAGCTTCGGCGATGGGACGCCCTCCGGCACGACCACGGTCAACGACCCCGTGGGCGGCACGATCGCGCTCGTCGAGCCGATCCTGGCCCTGAGCAAGACCATCCTCACGCCGCCGACGCCGCCCGATGGCGCCGGCACCGTGACCTACCAGATCGTGTTCAACCACGTCGCAGGAAGCGGCAGCACGGCCTACGATACCGTGCTGACCGACGCGATCCCGGCCGGGTTGACCAACGCCAGCGTCGCCGGCGTGATTGCCAGCGGCGTCGCGGCGCCCTCGGCGGCGGTCAACGCCGGTGTGCTCCAGGTGCCCGATGGCGGGGCGCTCAACCTCCCCGTCGGCGCTGTCGTCACCGTGACGCTCCAGGCCGACCTGACCGCGACTGTGGCGCCCGGCCAGGTGATCACCAACACTGGCGTCCTGGTCTGGTCCACGCAACCCGGCGTCAATGCCAACGAACGTGGCAGCGGTGATAGCCTGCTCAACGCCGGCGGTCTCAACGACTACGAGGTGCGCTCGAGCGTTGGCCTGACCGTCGACAGCCCCGAGGTCGCCAAGCGTCTCGTGACCACCTCGGCCCCGAACACCAGCGGCGCAAACGTTACGATCGGCGAGCTGGTGACCTACGCCATCGACGTGACGCTGCCCGAAGGCGTGACGTCGGCGCTGGTGGTCACCGACTCGCTGCCCTCCGGCCTGATCTATGTGCCGGCCAGCGCGGGCTTCGACGACTCGAGCTTCAATGGCTCGGCCACAGCCCCGAGCGTCAGCGGCGGCGCCAGCGACGGCGACGACATCGTCTTCACCTTCAACGATCCGGTCACCGTGACATCGGATAACGATCCGAACAACGACACCTTCACGTTGACCTTCCAGGCGCGCGTGCTCGACACCGCGCCCAACCAGAACGGCCAGACCCGCGTTAACGGCGCGACTGTCGCGGCCGACGGCGTGGTGCTCGCGACAAACACGGTCACCGTGACCGTGGTCGAGCCCGACCTCGCCGTGAACGTCACGGTCGACGACGCCAGCGCGGGCTTTGGCCAGATCCTGACCTATACGCTCGATGTCTCGCACACGGTCGCCAGCACCTCGCCCGCGGAGGACGTGGTGATGACCGTGACGATCCCGGCCGGCCTGACCTACGTCCCCGGCTCGGTGACCCCGCCGCCCGGCTGGAGCGTCGACGACTCGACGCCTGGCCAGTTGGTGTTCACCATCGCCGAATGGACAACGGGCGCCATCGCGCCGACGTTCCAGGCCGTGGTGGGCGACAGCCCGGTTGTCAACATCGGCGACGTGCTCACGGTGCCGGTCGACCTGACCTGGACCTCGCTGCCCGGCGTCGATGCCGGCGAGCGCACCGGGATCGGCGGCGTCGACGACTACGCGCGGTCTGACAGCGTCGATGTGACGGTCTCGGGCATCGACCTGCAGATCGTCAAGACAGATGCCGATATCACAAGCGCGCCCGGCGGCCTGATCACGTACACGCTCACCATCACCAACACGGGAAACACCCCGGCCACGGGCGTCGTCATCACCGACAGCGTCCCGGCCAACACCAGCTTCGTCAGCGCCAATCTCGGCGGCGTCGAGAGCGCCGGCACGGTCACCTGGTCGGTCGGCAGCCTGGGCGTCGGCGCCTCGGCCAGCCGCCAGCTGGTCGTGCAGGTCGATAACCCGGTGCCGGTGGGCCTGACCGCGATCAGTAACACAGCGCTCGTCGGCGACGACGGCGCGACAGGGCCGGATCTCAATCCGGCCGACAACAGCGACACCGAGCCCACGCCGATCGGCGGCGTGGTGATCGACCTGCAGCTGACCAAGGACGATGGCGTCGCCAGCGCGACCCCGGGCCAGACCCTGGTCTACAGCCTGGTCGTGACCAACGTCGGCACCACCACCGCCACCGGCGTGGTGCTCACCGACACAGTCCCGGCCAACACGACCTTTGTCTCAGCCTCCGATGGCGGGGCCGAGAGCGCAGGCACCGTCACATGGCCGGCTGTCTCGCTGGCCGGAAACGGCGCGACGTTCACGCGCACGCTCACCGTGCAGGTCGACGACCCGCTCGCCGCGGGCGTGACCACGATCGACAACACCGCGCTGGTCGGTGACGACGGCGCCTCAGGGCCCGACGCCGACCCGAGTGACAACGATGCGACCGACAGCGACGTCGTCAACGCCTCGCCCGATGTCTCGATCGTCAAGGACGACGGGCTGACCGTGATCGGCTCGGGCCAGACCTACACCTACACGCTGACCATCGCCAACGTCGGCGACGTCGATGTGACCGGCGTGCTCATCACCGACACGCTGCCGGCCGAGGTCGTCTTCGTCGCGGCCTCCAACAGCGGCGGCGAGAGCGGGGGCGTGGTTACGTGGCCGGCCTTCGACCTCGCCAGCGGCGCCAGTGTCGTTCGGACCGTCACGGTCTTGGCGAACGACCCGCTGAGCGACGGGATCACGGTGACCAACACCGCCGTGGTCACCGATGACGGCACGAACGGCGCCGACGTCGACCCGAGCAATAACAGCACGAGCGACGTCGACACGGTCGACAACCTGGTCGATCTGGTGATCGTCAAAACGCAGCCGTCGAGCGTGCTGATCCTGGGTGACCCGATCACGTACACGCTCGCCTACACTAACGCCGGTAACGTCCAGGCGACCGGCGTGGTGATCACAGAGACTGTCCCGACCTACACAACGTTCGTCGCGACCGGGAGCACTGCGGGCTGGTCGTGCGCCGACGGCAGCCCCGAGGGCACGACGTGCACGCTCAACGTCGGCAACCTCGCGGTGGGCGCCAGCGGCTCGGCGACCTTCATCGTCGCGACCACGCCCAGCCTGCCGGGCGGCGCAACGGTGACCAACACGGCCCTGATCGGCGACGACGGGTCGCGCGGCGCCGACCCGACGCCGACCAACAACGAGTCGAGCGTTGGCGGCGTGCCGACGGCCGTCGACCTGCTGTACTTCGTGGCGCAACGCGGCTTCGACGACACCGTGATCCTGCGCTGGGCGGTCGCCCAGCAGATCGACACGGTCGGCTACAAGCTGCTGCGCGCCCCGGTCGACGACCCGACCGCGGTCAGCGAGATCGGCCTCGTGGCGGCGCGGTATGAGGATGGCGACATCGCGTATAGCTTTGTCGACCAGCCCGGGCTGGGCCGCTGGCAGTATTGGCTGGTCGAGGTCGACAGCGCCGGGAAGGAGACGCGGTACGGCGAGAGCCCAAGCCTCGAGCTGGCCGCAGCCCTCAACCGCAGGCTCTTCCTGCCGAACCTGGGCCGCTGACCCCTGACCCAAAAACGAACAGGCGCAGCCGGTGTGTCCCGGCTGCGCCTGTTTCATTGCTCAGGCCGAAAAGCTCAGCCCCCGCCACGCATCGTCTGCCGGCGCATGAAGGCATGTGCGGCCTGGACGGCCGCGTCGTCGTCGCCCTCGATGATCAGCAAATCGCGTGGGATCGTGAAGGCGCCGAGCGCGGCGGGCGCCATCTCGACCAGCGTGGCCGACCACCCGGCACCCATCGCGCGGCGCGGCCCCTCGAGCGCTGCGCCTGCCGCGACAAGATACTCGCCAAGGCGGTCGAGCGGCAGGTTGCGCAACTCGAGTTCGAAACGCATTGGTCGACGCTCAGCCGCCCGCCGAGGGCGGCAGCAGCACGATCAAGTCGCTCTCGCGCACGACCGTGTCGAGCCCATTCAGCCACATGATGTTGCGGCCATGAACCAGGACGTGAACCAGCCCCGTCATCTCGCCGCTGGCGTCGAAGATCTTCTCGCCCAGCGCAGGCTGGGCCTGAACGACCGTGGTGAGCATCTCGCGGACCGTCTGGCCGTCGGTAAACGGGATCGTGAGCTCCTTGACGCCGGTCACATCGCGGAGCGTTGCGAAGAGGCGGATGGTCTTCATGGTCGAGATCATATCGCCGAAACGAGGACGCGCGCGGTCGGGCTCGCCCGCCGCGCGCGTTCTCGTTTCAAGTCGCTGAACCTCAGGCCAGGATGCCCAGGGTCTTGAGCTTCTCTTCACCCACCACGCCGCCGGCGCCCCAGCCGCGCAGCGAGTAGTATTCCTCGAGCATTTGATCGAGCTCGCAGACATGCCCTTCGGAGCCGGGCATGGTGCTGGGCTCCGTCAGGAAGCGGGTCGGAAGTTTGTCGGAGCCGGGCTGCTCACCCGCGAGTTGGTTGTAGTAGCGCTCCAGATTGTAGACACGCTCGCCGATCGCCAGCACATCGTTGGCCGTGAACTCGGGCAGGCCGACGACCGCCGCGTATTGCTGCGCGTATTCCTCCGGCCCTTCGGCGAACGCGCTGAACTTGCACAGGTCAAGCGAATCGCTGAAGGCATGGATGTCCTGCAGCAGCTTGAGCAACTCGCCCTTGCCCTTCCAGTCGAGCGGGTTGGTCTTGAGGCCGATCACGCCGAGCTCGCTGGCCGGGCTGTACCCGCGCAGGTGGCAGGCGCCACGGTTGCTTGTGGCATAGCCGAGGCCCATGCCCTTCAGGCCGCGCGGATCGTAGGCCGGGATCGACTGGCCGCGAACCGCCATAGCGATTTCGGGGTGCCCGAAGTGCGTGGCGATTCGCGTGACGCCTTCGGCGAGCACATCACCAAGGCCCTTGCGGTAGGCGATCTGCTCAACGAGCTTGACCATGTGGGCGTGATCGCCCCACTCGAGATGCTCCTGGCCGTCCCAGCCTCGCTGGCAGACCTCCATATAGGTGGCCATGCAGTTGCCGGTCTCGATCGTGTCGATACCGTACTTGTTGCACTGGTAGATCATGTACGCGATCGACTCACGGCTGCTGTTGCCCGAGTGCCCGCCAAAGGCCCAGGCCGTCTCGTACTCGAAGCTCTCGGTGCGGATCTTCTCGCCGTTGTACTCGACTTCGACTTCTTTCTTGCACGCGACCGGGCAGGCGTGGCAGGTGGGCTCGGCCACAAGGATGGTCTCGCGGATCTTCTCGCCGCTGATCTCCTCGGCCTTGTCGAACGAGGTCGTCTGGCTGTTGCGCGTCGGCAGCGCGCCGATGCTGGCCGTGATGTTCATCAACACGTTCGTGCCGTACAGGCTCAGGCCGCCCTTCTTGGGCGCCGTGATGTTCTTCTCATCCATGATCGTCGCCAGCGCGCGCTCATGGGCCTTCTTGAAGGCTTCGGTATCCTTGGCCTCCGTGTAGTTTCGCGGGGCCTTGACCACAACCGCCTTGAGTTTCTTCGAGCCGCCGACTGCGCCGGTGCCGCCGCGGCCCGAGGCGCGATCGTTCTCGTTGATCCACGATGCGAACTTGACCAGGTTCTCGCCGCCCGGGCCGATCGCGATCACGGTCAGGTCTTTCTCGCCGTACAAGCCCTGCATGTGCTTGATCGTCTCATGAACGTCTTTGCCCCAGACCTCGCTCGCATCTTTGAGCTCGGCCTTGCCGTTCTCGACGTACAGATACACGGGCTTCTCGGAGACGCCTTCGAAGATCAGGCCGTCAAAGCCGGCCCAGCGTAGCCGCGCCGCCGACCAACCGCCGTGATGGCTGTCGGTGACGGTGCCGGTGAGCGGGCTTTTGGTGACGATCGCCATGCGGCCGCTCATGTTGGCCTTCGAGCCGGTCAACGGCCCGTTCATGAAGCACAACAGGTTCTTGGGCCCGAGCGGGTCGCAGGTCGGATCCGCCTCGAGCATGTAGCGCACGCCAAGGCCGCGTGCGCCGATGTACTTCAGCGCCCATTCCTCGGGGACGCCATCGTAGCGCACCTCACCGGTGCTCAGATTGATGCGGGCAATCCGATCTGCATATCCGCCGAGCTTCATGTTGGCCTCCCTCAAACGATGTGAACGGGTCTCAACTTTGGATTTCGTGCTACGGTAACTTATAATTTAGTCCATTCGGGTGGCTATTCCGGTTTGGAATAGCCGAACGTCTACTGCAATTGACCCAGGACCCGGGTCGGGCGTTCACCCGGGCAAACCGATGCCGAAACTCTCGCCAGAACCCGTCTTTCTCGGCCTGCTCGAGGCGCAAACCTCGTATGGCTATCACCTCCTCGATCAGTTCAGGTCCACCGAGCAGTTGGGCCAGATCTGGAACCTGGGGACGAGCCAGCTTTACGCCATCCTCAAGCGGCTCGAGCGCGACGAGTTGATCGATGGCCGCGAAGAGTCGCGCCCGGATGCGCCGATGCGCACGGTCTACTGGCTGACCGACCGGGGACGCGAGCAGCTCTACCTCTGGTTGAACGACCCCAACCCCTCGGCCNNCCCGCCACATCCGCACCGAGTTCCTCAGTCGGCTCTACGTCGCCGACCTGCTGGGCCAACCCATCGGTCCGATCGTAGATGCCCAGCAGGCCGCCTGTCAGCGCTATTGTCAGACGCTCGAGCAGGCGCACGGCCAACGCATCGGGCGTATCGCGGGGCTGGCGCTCGATCTGCGGCGCCGCGAACAGGTGTTGATCCTCGACTGGCTCGAGACCTGCCGCCGCCCGCGTCGGGCCACACTGGCGCCGCCACCATCGCTTCGAGATGCCTGAACTCACACGGATCCTATGACCCAAGACAGCCTGTTTTTCACCGTGAAGTCCGTCGCCGACGCGCTGACCGTCCTGCGCCAGCGCGTCGGGCCAGTGGCGCGAGTCGAACGGCTCGCGACAGGCGAGGCCGCCGGCCGAACCGTGGCTCAAACGCCGCTGTCACCCGTGGCATTGCCCGACTTCATCCGCAGCGCCATGGACGGCTACGCGGTGCGCGCGGCCGACACCTACGGTGCCTCGGACTCGCTCCCCGCGTATCTCACACGGGTCGGCGAGGCGCGGATGGGCCAGCGCCCGACTGTGACGGTCGGTCCAGGCCAGGCCGTCGAGATCGCCACAGGCGCGATGCTGCCCGAGGGCGCCGACGCCGTCGTGATGATCGAACGCACGCAGCCCTTTGGTGACAGCGAGATCGAGGTGCTGGCGCCAGTCGCACCCGGCGAGCACCTGGTTCAGATCGGTGAGGACGTCGCCCCGGGCGCGCCGATCGTGCCGACCGGTCGGCGGCTGCGCCCGCAGGATCTCGGCGGCTTGTTGGCCGTCGGCCTGACCGAGATCGACGTGATCGCGCGGCCGCGTGTGCACATCCTCAGCTGCGGCGATGAGCTGGTGACGCCGGCCGAGAGGCCCGCCCCGGGCCAGATCCGCGACATCAACGCCCCGATGCTCGCCGCGCTCTGCGCCG
>DKKP01000235.1:0-162 GCA_002455335.1 Anaerolineales bacterium UBA6663
CCGTCTCGACGTCGAGCGCCGCGCCGGGGTGCCGTTGCTGTATGTGATCGCCGACAGCTGGGTGCGGGTGGAGCAGGCCGCGCTGCCTCAGGCTCAAAGCTGCGGCCCAGGCCAGGCCTGCGGCCCTGACGAAGCCGATCCGCGCGCGCTGTCGATCGCGTT
>DKKP01000235.1:201-3781 GCA_002455335.1 Anaerolineales bacterium UBA6663
GGGCGACGTGCCGCTGACCCGTCGTCTGCTGCGCGCCGGCGCCCGGCCCGACCCCTCCGACCGCTACGGCTTCACGCCGCTCCACGAAGCCGCGGCAAACGGGCACGCCGCTGTGGCGCGCGCGCTTCTGCGGGCGGGCGCCAATCCGCGTCGAAAACTCAAGGTCGACTTCGGCGAATTCGCCAGGGGCATGACCCCGGCCGACGTGGCACGCGCCTCGGGGCATGAGTTCGTGGAGCGGGGAGCGGTTNNGGAGCGTAGGGCGCCGAAAGTGGAGCGGGGAGCGTAGCGCGTGGAACGGGGAGAGTCGCACGACGCACTTCGCTCCACGTTTCCCTTGCAATCTCCACACTTTGGATGAGAATCTAGCTCATGCGACTGTACCAGGCGCTTCGAATCGACGATGGCGAAGTTGTGGCCTTCACCGGCGCGGGCGGCAAGACTGCGGCGCTGTTCAGGCTGGCCGACGACCTCGCCGAACACGGCCGGACCGTGCTTTCGACCAACACCGTGCGGGTCGGGGTCGAGATGATCGATCGCGCGCCGCGGCATTTCTCGGCGTCCGAGGCGAACCGGGCCCGTGTCGAGGCCGCGCTCGATCGACATGCTCATCTGCTTGTCACTGGCCCGGTCGACCGGGCACAGGGGTTCGCGGCCCCCGTTTCGACAGGCCTGATCGAAGACCTGCTCACGGTATCCGGCCTGGGCGCGCTGCTGATCAAGGCCGACTCGGCCAATCGTCGGCTGTTCAAGGCCCCGGTCGACACTGAGCCCGAGGTGCCGCCCGCGACCACGCTGACCGTGGTGATGGCGAACCTCGAGACGATCGGCGAAAGCCTGATCGATCTCAATGTGCAAAACGCCGCGCGCGTCGCCGAGCTGGCCGGGATCGCGACCGGCGACGACGTGACCGCCGACGTCCTGACCCGGGTATTGCTGCACCCGGAGGGCGGTCTCAAAGGCGTTCCCGAGTCGAGCCGTGTCGTGGTTTTTCTCAACCGCGTGGATCTGCCGCGCAGGCTCGAGGTCGGCCGCGGCATCGCCGCACGGCTTTTGGCTGAGCCCCGCATCTCGGCCGTGGCGCTCGGCACGGCGCGCAAGCCGAACGCCGTCGCCGAGGTGCATGGGCGAGTTGCGGCCGTCGTTTTAGCTGCCGGCCGGTCGACCCGCATGGGCCGGCCGAAGATGCTGCTCGAGTGGCCCGAGGGCGGGACGATCCTCGGGGCCGTGATCACCCGATTGCGTTCGGCCGCGGTGAGCGAGATCGTGGTCGTCACGGGCGCCGAGCACGAGGCGGTCGAGGCTGCCGCGCTGGCCGCCGCAGGGGGCGATGCCCGCGTCCGCTGNNTGTGCATAACCCCGACTACGCTACTGCTGAGATGGGGCGCTCGCTCCAGGTCGGGCTGCGCTCGCTCACTAGCCGGCCCGAGGCGGCGCTCGTGGCGCTCGGCGACCAGCCCTTGATGCCGTTGGGCGTGATCGCCGACGTCATCCAGCGCTGGCGTGAGACCCTGGCGCCCGCCGTGGCCCCGGTCCATGGCGAGCAGCGGGGCCATCCGCTGCTGCTCGATCGCGCGATCTGGCCCCGGGTGCAGGCCCTGGCCCCGGAGGCTAACCCGCGTCAGGCCCTGGTCGACCTCCCGGTCGAGGTCGTCGTCGCGCCCGATAACGACATCCTGCTCGATATCGATACGCCCGATGACTACGCCCGGGCCCGAGCGTTGTGAGGTGATCGTGTCCACGTCGTTCGAGATGTCAGGCTCGGGTCCGGATCTGCTCCTGCTCCACGGCTGGGCGAGTTCACACCGCCTCTGGCAGCGCGTGATCCCGGGGTTGACCTCACACTTTCGATGCTGGGCCCTTGACCTGCCCGGCTTTGGCGCGACCCCGCCGGTGGCCGCAGCCGGGACCCTGATCGAATCGTATAGCGCCTGGCTGGCCGACTTCTGCGCGGAGCACGGGATCGAGCACTGTGGCGTCGTCGGGCATTCGATGGGCGGAGCGCTGACTCTTCAGTTTGCGGCCGACCAACCCAAGCGGGTCCGGGCGCTTGCGGCGATCAATCCAGTGGTGACGGGACGGCTTGTCCTGAATATTCTGGATGTCTTGCCCAATCGGCCCGGCTGGATGCACGGCTCGCAGGCGCTCTCGAAACGGGTTGTCGGCCCCTTAGCGGCGGCGCCGCTTCCGGAGACGGTGCGCGCGGCGCTCTGGCCGCTGCAGCGACGCATCGAAGATTTCGTCCAGGCCGATGAGCCGATGTTGCTCGACACCTGGGATCTGTTGACGGGGTTCGATATCCGCCCGCGCCTCGCCACGGTCGAAGCCCCGGCGCTCGTGGTCCTTGGCAGCCTGGACATGAACGTCCCAAACAGTGAAGGGCTTTCGGCAGTCGCAGCGCTCCCAAACGCCCGCGTGATCCGTTTTACGGCCGGCCATACGATCATGGACCTGTATCCGCGGGTCGTCGCCCAGGCGTTGGCCGACTATTTTCTGGCGCATCTATCCTGAACCAATCGCCCCGATGCGCCCTGACACATCCCAGCGCCTGTTCATCGAACTCACTCTGCCGTCAGCGGTCGTTGATGAGCTCGGCATGCTGCTGCGCGCCTGTCGCGATCGCGTACCGGCCGGGAGCATGCGTTGGGTTGCGCCGGAGGGCATCCATCTGACGTTGCGGTTCCTGGGCGATGTGCCATTGCGTCGGCAGGCGGATCTGGAGTCGGTGCTGGCCGCCGTGGCGCGTCGGGCGCCTGGCCTCCGCCGGCTTGCGCTCGAAGGGTACGGCGCCTTCCCGGGCGGGCGCGCTGCGCCGCGCGTGTTCTTCGTCGGGCTGCGCGATGTCTCGGGGACGCTGCCCGCGCTCACGCGAGGGCTGGATGACGCTCTGGCCGAGGCCGGGTGGCCCTCGGAGGGTCGTCCGTTTCATCCGCACCTGACGCTGGGCCGGGTCAAAGAGGAACTGCGGCCGGCGCAGATGTCTGAGCTCAGGCGCGCGCTGGCCGAATGCCCGCGGCCGGAGGCGCTCACATTCGAGGCCAGTCAGCTGGCGCTGATGCGCAGCGAGCTCGCTCGGACCGGGTCGCGATACAGCCGGCTCTTCACCGCGGCGTTATAATGAAGCAATATGCGGCAGCGCAGTCGAGACGCCTCACGCGTTTCGGCGCAGGCGCGGCCTGGCCGCCCATGATTCGAAGGAGAATGTGCCCTGAAGACGCTCGAGTATGCCCGTTCGTTGGTGAATGCGCTTGAAGACAAAAAAGCCGAAGATATCGTGCTGCTGGACGTTCAGGGCCTGAGCTCCTTCACCGATTACTACATCATCGCCACAGGCACGAGCGATCGACACCTGGATGCCCTGGCCGAAGGCCTGGCTGAGCACATGCGCAAGCAGTTGCGCCAGAAGTCGCCGCGGATCCAGGGGCAACCCGCCGGCGGCTGGGTCCTTGTGGATTGCCGCGACGTCGTTGCTCATCTCTTCTCAGCTGCTCAGCGCGATCGCTACAAGCTCGAGGAACTCTGGAACGAAGCCAAGACGGTTCTGCGAATACAGTGAAGGGTGGAGCGCGGTGCAACGCAC
>DKKP01000059.1 GCA_002455335.1 Anaerolineales bacterium UBA6663
CCGCCGCGATCACGGCGGCCGTGTCGCGCGTCGCGGTCGCCAGCACCTCGGGCTGCCGGCCGACAAGGATAACGGTCAGCAGGCCATCGGCGCTCAGACCGTTGGCGAGCTCACGCACCTGCGCCTGCGCCATGGCGAAACGCGAAGGCGCAACATCGGACGCAGACATCGACGCTGAGGCATCGAGCAGCACGATCACGGCCCCGCGCGCGACAGCCGGCACGATGAGAAACGGCCGCGCCAGCGCAAAGACCAGCGCGGCGAGCAACAGCAGTTGCAGGATCAGGAGCAGATTGCGGCGCAGGCGCTGCCAGGGCGCGTTGGCCTCGCGGTCGCGGAGCAGGCGCTGCCAGAGCACGACGCTCGAGACCTCGACCTGGCGCCGGCGCATCTTGAGCATGTACAGCACAAGGATCGGGAGCGCCAGCAGCCCGAGCAGAAAGGCCAGCGGGGCTAGAAACGGAATCGTCATTTCACCAGGCCACGCTGCCGGAGTTGATGAAGCACCAGCTGATCCCACGGCTCGTCGGTCACGACCGGCACATAGTGCATGCCGCGTTTGGTGCAATACGCGTCGATCTCGTTGCGCCAATCCGTCAGCCGCGTGTGGTAGAGGTCGCGCAGGCCGCCGTCGAGCGTCACCTCCTGAAAGTCCTGGGTCTCGGCATCCACCAGCCGCACATCGCCCGCGAAGTCGGGCTCGACCTCGATCGGGGCCAGGGTATGCACGACGACCACCTCGTGGCCGCGGCCTTGAAGCTGCGCGAGGCCGTCGGCGTGTCCGTCGGGCGCGAACAGATCGGAGATCACGAACGTCAGCCCGGGGCGGCCGCCGGTCAGGGCGTAGTCGCGCAGCGCGGCGTTCAGACGCGTATCGCCGGCCGGCTCGACATCTTCCAGAAACCGAATCAGGCGCAGCGCGAAGCCGCGGTTGCGCGCCGGTCCGAACCGGGCGGCGACCTCTTCGCCGTTGAGCACCGACACGCTCAAGCGATCACCCGCGGCCAGCGCAAGATACCCGAAGGCCGCGGCCAGCTTGCAGGCGTAGTCGAGCTTGCGCGTCTCGCCCTGGCCGAAGCCCATCGAGAGCGAGGCGTCGACGAGCACATGGACGGCCAGGTCCTCCTCCTCTTCGAGCAGCTTGATAAACGGCCGCTCGAGCCGGGCGTAGGCGTTCCAGTCGATCCGGCGCAGGTCGTCGCCGCGCACGTAGTCGCGATAATCCGCGAATTCGATCGACGTGCCGCGCTTTGTGCTGCGCCGCTCGCCCTTGAACACGCCGGCGCGCACGCGCTGCGCCACAAGGGCGAGGCGATCGAGGCGGCGAAGGGTTGATTCCGAGAACATGGCTGGGCTTTGGTTAATTGCTGATAGTTGATTTCTGATTGCTGATTGGCTCTCAATCAGCAATCAGAAATCAACTATCAGCAATTACTTGATCGTTTTCAACAGGTCCGCCACCACCGCATCCGGGCTGACGCCCTCGGCCTGGCCCTCGAAGTTGAGGAGCAGGCGATGGCGGAGCGCGGCCGGCGCGACGGCGGCCACGTCATCGAAGGCGACGTTGACCCGACCGGCGAAGAGCGCCGTGATCTTGGCACCCAGGATCAGGGCCTGCGCGCCGCGCGGCGACGAGCCGTAGCGCACGAATTGCTTGACGAGCGGTGACGCCGTCTCGTGGTCGGGGTGCGTGGCCACCACAAGGCGCGCCACGTAATCGGAGACGTGCGCGGGCACCGGGACGGCGCGCGCCAGTTTACCCATCGCGATCAGTTCCGCGCCGGCCGTCACTTTCGAAAGCGTCTTGCGGGCGCCGCCGGTCGTGCGCGCCAGGATCTCGACCAGGTCGTTCGACGATGGGAACGACACGTTGACCTTGAACAGAAAGCGATCGAGCTGGGCCTCAGGCAGCGGATACGTGCCCTCCATCTCGAGCGGGTTCTGTGTGGCGAGCACAAAGAAGGGCTGCGGAAGCTGATACGTGCGTTTGGCCACCGTAACCGAGCCCTCCTGCATGGCCTCGAGCAGCGCCGACTGCGTCTTGGGCGTAGCGCGGTTGATCTCGTCGGCCAGGACCAGGCTGGCGAAGACCGGCCCCTGTTGGAACCGGAACGTGCGCTTGCCGTCCGCGCCCTCTTCGAGGATATCGGTGCCGACGATGTCGGCCGGCATCAGGTCGGGCGTGAACTGGATGCGCGCGAACGGCAGGTCGAGCACCTCGGCCAACGTCTTGATCAGCATGGTCTTGCCGAGGCCGGGCACACCCTCGAGCAACACATGCCCGCCGGCGATCACGCAGAGCAGCGTGTGGCGCACGACGTCGGCCTGACCGACGATCACCTTGCCGACCTCGGCCTCGATGGCGGCCGCCGTGTCGCGGAATTGTTGGAGCGTAAACTCCGGTGCGGTTGTGGGCGCGGTTGCAGTCGTCATGATGTCGATCAAGGCTCCAATGAGCTGAAGTATTGGCGGACGATGTCGCGGATCTCGGGCGGGTAGTCGCCCTCGTTGACGGCCGAATAGGCCGAGTCGCGGTAATCGGCGTAGACCTCGTTGTACGGAACGGTCACCTCGCCGGTGTTCTGTTCACTCGATGGACCTTCGCCGACCACCTCGTCACCGGGATCGCCGTTCCCGGTCTCGGGCACCTGCACGTCTGTGCCGCCCTCGCCGCCGATGTGGTTTGGCGCGTAGATGGGTTCGTAATCCGACACGCCGCCGTTTGTGGCGCCGCCCGTGCCCGATTGCCCCTGGGTCTCGCCGCCGGCGCCCTGACCGGAGTTGCCGGTGCCCGTGCCAGCCCCGCCGCCCTGACCCTGCCCTTGACCCTGACCCTGCCCTTGACCCTGACCCTGGCCCTGGCCCTGACCCTGGCCCTGGCCTTGACCCTGCTGGCCCTGCTGGCCCTGCTGGCCTTGTTGCCCGGCCTGGGCGATGGCGCGCTGCGCCTGGGTCACCTGGTTGGAGGCCTGGCCGGCGGCCTGCGATTGAGCGGCCTGCTGGCCGGCCTGCTGCATCGACTGGCCGGCGCGCTGCAGGGCCTCTTGAGCGGCGGCCGGATCGCCGTTACGCAACGCCTCAGCGGCGTCCTGCAGGGCTTCAGCCGTCTCGGGGTCGGTCGCTTCGAGCGCTTCGGCGGCCTCCTCGAGCTCCTCGGCCAGCGCCTGCTGCTCCTCGGCGCTGAGCGTCGAGGGATCGATGCCCTCGAGCGCTTCGCCGGCCGCTTGAAGGTCGCCGTTCTGTAGCGCCTCACCGGCGGCCTGCGTCGTCTGGTTCCCGCTGAGCTGCTCGCCCGCCTCCTGCAGGGCCTGGGCTTGCGCCTCGGCGTTAGGGTCGCGCTGGGCGCGCAATTCCTGTTGCGCCTGGGCGAGCGCCTCTTGCGCCTGAGCCTCGGTCAGGCCCGGCTGCTGCAGGGCCTGCTGGGCCTGCTCGAGCGGCTCGGTGAGTTCTTGCTTCTGCTCGTCAGTCAGCTGATCGTTGTTCTCGATCTCGGCGATGGCCTGCTCGAGCTGCTCGATCTGGTCGGCGATGGCCTGCTGCACAGCCTGCTGCTGGGCAAGCACGGCGTCCTGCGGATTCGGCCAAAACGCAAAACCCGCAACCAGGGCCACAGCGAGCGCCAGCGCGGCGAGCCATTCAACCCGGGCCACGTCCAACAGTTTCAACCGCGCTGCGGCGGGGGCGCTCCGCGCGGCAGCGGCTGCATCGGCCCACTGTTGCCGAACCAGCCATTCGGGCGCGCGATCGGGTGCTTCGCCCAACTCGAGCGCCATCGACGTCCGTTCGGCGAGGCCGAGCTGCCGATCGAAGGCGCGTGCCGCCGCGATCCGTGATCGAGGGCGGAAGAAGCCGTAAGCGGCCCCCAGCACCATCCCCGCGACAGCGCCAATCACAGTCAGCTGGATCTGCGTGATCGTGAACACCAGGGGCGTGACGCGCGCCAGCACGGCCAACGCCAGGGCCAGGGCGAGCGCGACCCACAACCCGCGCACCAGCCCACGCACGGAATCGCGCACACGCACACGCCACAACCAGCGTGTGATCCACTCATTGACTTCCCGCAGCGCTTCAGTCGACATACGTCCTCGTAGTGCGTGGGGCGTGGCGCGTTTTGCGTCGAGCGTTCCCCGAGTTCATCTTCCGCGCACTCCGCTCACCGCTCCCTGCGGCTGACGTTCAGCACAGCGAGCAGGACGAAAATCACGCCCAGCACGCCGGCGAACACCGTAAAAAGCATCCACGGCGACGGCACATAGGCCGTGAATCCAATCACGCCTGACATCGGATCACTCAGCGGGACCGTGGCGTACCACAGCCCGGTGGTCTGATCCACGATCATGACCTCGCTGATGATCATGGTAGCGATCGGGTTCGTGGCCGAGAGCAGCAGACCTGCATACAACATCACGGCCTGCACAAGAACGCTGGGCGAGCCGAAGAATGAAAAAGCCGAACTAAAAACCAGCAGCGGGATGAGCAACAGCGGCAATGCGAGCAGGCTAACGAGCACGAAGCCAAACGTCAACACAGTCGCGCCAAGGGTGCGGCGCATCAGCGACGAGAAGTACACGCCGGCCGAGCTGAAGAGAAACGCGCAGGTCACCAACAACAAGGTGGCCAGCACAAGCTCCTCGATCGCGACGCCGCCTAACAGAAACGCCAGGCTCTGCAAGGGCAGCGCCGTAAACAGCAGCAGCAGGATGTAGACCAGCGCCGAGCCAAGCTTGCCGAGGACAAGCGAGCGCGCCGGCAGCAGCGTCGTGCGCAACAGATCGTACGTCTGTCGTTCGCGCTCGCCGCTGACCGCGCCGACCGTAAAGGCCGGCGCGATGAAACAGACCAGGAGCAACTCGATGCCGACCACGCCACCAAACACGAACTTGCCGACGAGGCCGCGCTGTGAGGCCGAGAACGCCGTCGCGGTCGAGGCCGAGTACAGGTAGTACAGGAAGATGACGAAACCTGCCAGCAGCACGAGATAGACGGTGAGCACGACAAACGCACGCGCCCCACGCATCCGGCCGCGCAGTTCCTTGAGCACCACGGGGTTGATCGAGAGCATATCGCTGACCAACTGACGGAGGCCGTTGATCGGCGGCTGGGATGGCTGCGCCGGGCTGGAACCCTGCGCTTCGGGTACAGCTGTCGACGTCATGACGTCCGGGCTCCATTCGTGATCTGCATGAAGACGTCCTCGAGCTCCTGCCGGGTCTCGCTAAAGTGCAGGACCGGCAGCTTCTGGGCCACAAGCAGGCTCAGGAGCGAACTGACCCCGGCCGCGTCGCCGCCAAAGTCGACCTCGAGCGTCGGCGGCCCTTCATCGTCGTCGATCGGGCGGACCGCCAGGACGCCTTCGCGGCCAAAGACGACCGACTGCGCCCGTGTGAGCACATCCTGCAAGGCCAGGAACTGAACGCGCAAGGTACGATGCGGGCGCAACTGGCGCTGCATGTCGGTCATACTGCCCTGCGCAACCAGCCGCCCGCCCTCGACGATTCCGATGTGCGTGCAGATCTCGGCCACATCCGCCAGGATGTGCGTGGAGAAGAACACGGTCTTGCCCATGCGGCTGAGCTCGACCAACAGTTCGCGGATCTCGACCCGCGCACGTGGGTCGAGCCCCGAGGCCGGTTCATCGAGGATCAACACCTGCGGATCGTGGGCCAGCGTGCGCGCCAGACACAAGCGCTGCTTCATGCCGCGCGAGAGCGTATCGACCTGGACGTCACGCTTGTGGCCGAGATCGACAAGTTCGAGCAGGTCGTCGATCAGGCGCCGTCGCTGCACATCCGGAACCTTGTAGCAGGCGGCGAAAAAGTCCAGATACTCCCAGACGGTCATGTCGTCGTACACGCCAAAGAAATCGGGCATGTAGCCGATCAGTCGTCGGACATCGTCAGGGGCGCTGCGCACCGAGTGCCCGCCGACATAGGCCTCGCCCGAGGTCGGCTCGAGCAACGTGGTGATGATACGCATGGTCGTGGTCTTGCCGGCGCCGTTTGGCCCGACAAAGCCATAGATCGCGCCCTGCTCCACCTGGAGCGACATCCCCTTGACGGCTTGAAATTGGCCGTAGGTCTTGGCGAGGTCACGCGTTTCGAGGATCAGGCTCATCGTCATTACCTCGTCAGGACCACGGTCGCATCGAGCCGCGCGACCGACGAGTAGCTGCCCGGCTGCCCGGTCAGCCGCAGTTGCACCTCGCCGCCCGGTCCGACGTAGTCGGAAGGCGAAGTCAGCTCGGTGTCGCCCCAGGCGATATCGATGACCGGGTCCCAATCGCCGAGCGTGTAGTTCCAGACATCGACGATGACCGTCGCCGTGCCCGTCATGCCCGACGACTCGTCGAGATGGACCACGACCTGCGCCACGGCGCTGTAAGCCACAGGCTGCGCCGGGCGGAAGAGAAACGCCAGCTGATCGCTGTCATAGAGATAGATGTCATACGGGCCATAGCTTCCGCTGGATGTCTGCTGGTCGAGCGACTGCCAGACCATGAACTCGGGCGAAAGCGTGATGTGTCCATCGACCTGGCCAGGCTCGACCGTGGTCGGCACCCGGAGCAGATACAGGGTCTCGGCACGGGTCTCGAACGGGGCGTCCTCCACCACGACGTTGAAGGGCGCACGATCCGACCAACCCGACAGGTAAATCCCACTACCGCGGCTCCCGGAGTAGCTGTTCAACGCAGCGTTGAGCAATGCGTACCGCCGCGCCGTCTCGATATCGTCGTAATAGCTGTATGTGTACGGCGTCGTCCCGAGGATATCGTCGATGGTCGTGTCGCCGGTCGGGTAGTAGCCGCCGCCGGCCAGCCCGGTCGTCTGAACACCGGGCGGCGCGACGCTGTTCAACGGCGCCTGCGGGGCGCGGCCGCCGAGGACGTTGAGGTTGACTGTGACTTTTTCTCCAGGGTCGAGGTCGCCAAAGCGCTGCGTCGCTCCAGGCGCCAGCAAGACAGCGTCCCGGATGGTCTCGGAGCTGTTGTTGACCACCTCGCCCTTCAGGACGACTCCTGAAGGCGTCGACTCGGATGTGACGTTTACCAGGATCGCCGGAAGCGTGGCGTTGCCCTGCGCGATCATCGAGCTGACGGCTGCCACGTCGGTCCGCAACGAGCGGACCCGGTATCGATCGCCGATCTCAACCCGGAGGCCGTTGATCGAGCTGTCTTGCGGGGTGCCGCTGTAGCCGGCGGCCGGCCGCGCGAGGATGCCCTCGGGCATCACAAGGTCGTAGTCGCGACGGGTCGGCGAGTAGAGCCCAACGGCCATATCGGCCCGACCGCTGGCCGCACCGGCGTAGCCCTGAACAAGGCTGACTTCATGCACGATCGCACGCCGCCCGGCCATGGTGAAACCGATCAGATACGTTGCGCAGCTGAACAGCACGACAGTGGCCGGGATCGTCACCCAGGCCCACTGTCGGCGCTTGAGCAACCGCAGGGCCACGAAATTGACGGGCCCGATCAGGCCGACGTAGGCCGCCAGGATGCCGCAGATCAGGAACGGGCTGGCGAGCTGCAGGTCGGGCAAATACCCGGCGGCCTCAACCGCCGAGGACGTGTTGGTCGTGAACCCGCTCGCCCAGCTCGGGCGATCCTGAGCCAGCGAGAGCATCTTGCGAAAGACATCGGCCGTGCCGACCCAATCGCGCGCCGGGGTCGTGCCCGGATCAAAGGCCAGGTACTCGACCTTGCCGACGCCGGCCACCCGTTCGACAAGCAGCGGCACGCCACCTGAAGCCACACGCACGATGGCGCCCTCGCTCAAATCGCCGGTCGCGACGAGCAACCCACCGCCGGCCGTATCCGAACGATTGGCAAAGCTCGCAAGGGGCTGGGTGTTTTCAACCGTGGTCGTCCCCGTGGGCGTAAGCGGCAGCAGCCCGCCAAGGCCGGCAGCCGTGCGTTGCCAGCCGGGCCCGCCAGTCACCCACAGGCGCCCACCCGAGCTGACCCACGCCTCGATCGCGCTCAGTTGCGCGGCGCTCAACGTGCCGGTGTCGACATCGGAGAGGACAAGCACGTCCAGCCCACCGTACGCCGCGGCTGTGTCGGGCAGATCTTCGAGTGCGATCTGCGCCAGATAGCCTGAGCCGCTGACCGGATCCACTTGCGCCAATGCGCCAAACGCGCTCGGATCCGCTGCGACCACGCCGTAGACGAGGTCAGAGGTCGTGATCGAGGTGCTGGAGGCCGTGGCGGTCTCGAGCAGACGGCCGCCCTCATAGATCTCGACGTCGACGCCGGACGAGTACCCTTCCACTAGGATGTACAGGGTCAGGTCGCGGGTCGTCCCACTCGCCAGCTCGACGTCGCGCACAAACAACAACTGGGAGCCGGCGTAGGTCGACGTGGCGACCCGGATCTGAACCAGTCGATCCGGTCCGGAGTTGACGAGCGTCACATACAGCGGCGCCCACGCCTGATCGCGGTAGTACCCGTCGAAGCCGAATCGGGCCGACACGCGCAAATCGTTCTGGGGCTGCGCCTCTGCGGCGCGTGGATGGACCAGCGCCAGGATCAGGGCCAGGAGGGCCAGGTGCGCCCAGCGAATCGAGGGTCGAGTTGACGGAAACCGCATCCAAGGTTCCTTATCGTTGAGCCACATCCACATCTGCATTGCGACCCTGAATCCTACGTATAAGGTCGAATTCGGGTTGCAGCAGCATTCCTAAGACTTCCGTGGGCCAGCCGAAGTTCCCGGCCTCTCACGGCCGACATCGACCGGAAAGCGCCGATTATAGGCTAGCCCGACGGATCGGCCAGCCCACCGAGTGACCCCAGTCTCACACGATCAGATGAGCGTAACATAATCGCGACGGCGATTCGTTAGGCCTGAGCAGGAAGTGTAGGCGTCTGTCCTCTGACCTCCAAGCACCTGAGTGGTCAGAGACTCGCGGGAGGGCGAGAGGGCTAACCATACCGTAAGCATGCGTCTTCTTCGAGTCGGTCTGATGCCGGTGCTGGCTGCGATGTTGAGCGCGTTGCTGGGCACGGCATTGGGCATCCTGACCGCCATCGTGGTGCTGGGCTGGCCGATCAACTGACAGGGCCGCAGTTGACTTCCCTAAAATGGCCGCCGCCCGCCAACGAAAACGCTGGCTTGAGCCCAACTACCAGCTTACGCGGACTTCCGCCTCCTGGTCGCACACGATCGGGATGCGGACAAGATCCGGGCCAAGCACCTGAGGCGTAACAGCGTGGTCGTTGATGACCACGTGCGCGGTCGTCGTGGGCAACGCGAGCGTGATCGCCCCGGCGGCCCGGCGGCCCAGGCTCAAGCGAAGCGTCACCCCGGTTGCGCCGGCTTCCCATTCCACGACTTCGACGCCCTGTGAGAAGTGCAGGTCGCTCGCGACCCATTGTGGCGCGTCGGTGACCGGCCGGATCGCAAGCAGGTGCCCACCATGCGCCGCGATCCGATCGAAGCCGAGTAACTGCCCAGGAGCCAGACGGCGAACCTCACGCTCCCACAGGTCCGCGACCCAATACGCACCCCGCGGCAGGCCAAGCGCCTCGAGGTCCACGATCCGGCCTTGGGCCGAGCCCTCCCAGTTGAACACGCCGAGCAGCCACCACGACCCGATCGGGCCGCTGAGCGGCACAGTGACGATCTCGGGCATTGTGCTCTCGAGCCAGCCGTGCACGCGGGGGCGGACGTTGAGCACCGGCAGAAGCGTCGTGATATAGCGCCGCCGCTCGGGGCTGAGACGGGTCATGTCGTCGCTGACCAGGAACATCCCGCCAGAGAGGGCGATCACGCTGGCCAGGCTGCGCACCTCGGCTTCTGTGAGACGGGTGTCGTGTTCGCGCACAAGGAGACAGTCGGGGTCGTTGAGCCACCAGCGGCGATGCAAAGCGGCGCGATTGAGCGTGTTTTGGATCGCATTGCGCGCGCTGGCCAACGCCATCTCGGGCCGAAAGAACTCGGCCCCCACCCTGCCAAAAAGCTGCGGGTGCCAGTCGGGCGCGACATCCGTGCTGATGCGCATGCCGTCGACGATGCCGATCGCCGGCCCAAGCGGGCAGCCACACCCGAGTAAGAAGACATCATCGCCGGCGACCGCCCGGATCTCTTCGAGCGCGCGGCGAAAGGCCTGCGCCCGGGTCAGCGTCGGGTCGTAGCGGCGGCCGGGTAACGCGCCGGCAAAGAGGAAGTCGAGCTTCAGGTACGGGAAGCCCCACTCGCGCACCGCCGTGTCGATCAGGCGGCGAGTGTGCTCACGGACGCCCGGGTGCGTCACATCCAGAGCGTAGCACCAGCGCGCCCAGGCCAGCCCGGCGCTCACCCATTTGCCGCGATCGTCTTTCAGGAACCAATCGGGCCGCTGACGAACCAACGCCGCGTCGGAGCGCGCGATGAACGGCGCCAGCCACAGGCCCGGCGTGTGGCCATCTGCCCGGATCGCATCCGAGAGCCACGGCAGGCCGTGCGGAAAACTATCCTTGGTCGCAAACCAATCGCCGACTTGAGCCTGGAACCCATCATCGAGCTGAACGAAGTTGAGCGGCAGTTCATCGCGCAGCGCATGCAGCGCCTGGAGGTTGCTTACGATGTGCCGCTCGGTGACGTTGTGAAAATACTGATACCACGAGCACCAGCCGACTGGCGTGAAGTCGGGCACCCGGGCCCGGCTTTCGCGTGCAGCTGTCTCGACATAGGGGCCCAGTGGGTCGGGGTCCGTCGGATGGATGAACCCCAGATAGGCCCAATCGGTCCAGCGCGCCTCGCCGGGGCCAAGGGGAACGTCGTCGCCGTGCGCGCTCAAGCGGATGTATGGCCCACGCGGGTCGACCAGGGCTGCCTCGACATGGCCGAAGTGCTCGCGCTGCGAGAGAAAGCCGAGCACCAACCCCTGGTCATGCGCGAGGTCGCCGATCACGCCGAACAGGTCGCTTGTGAATTGCCCGATTCCTTCGACGACGGGGCTGAGCAAGTTGCGCATCTTCGGGCCGTCGAAATACCCGATGCGGGTGGCCGGCTCCGACATCGCGCCGCGCAGCCCACCACTGAAACTCCACGACTGATAGCCATTCGTGAAGAAGGCCAGGCGCCCGGCTTCGGGGTGAAGCGTCAGGTGCGAGGCGAGGGTCTGGCCTGTGAACCGCCGTGCGGCGTCACCGGCGCGGCCAAAGCGCGTGCCGATCACGGCCAGGTCGAGGTCGCGCCAGATCCAAATCTGGCCGCTGCGGTTGGTCAGCCGTGCGCGCCAAAGGAGGTGCGGTGCGTCGGCCGGCAGAAGGAACTCGACGTCAAGCGCGAGCGCGCCATCGGCCAGAATCACCCTGGCCGCCACGCCCGGCCCGGCCGGCAGCCTGTCGGGCGATAGCGCAACAACCTCGGCGGCGCTCGCGGGGTCCTGTCCCTCCCATTTGTAAGTCGAGTCGTCGGGGCGTCGTGCCTGGACCGTCAGGTTTGCGCCAAGCACCGACGGCCAGGCCGCGTCGACCGGACGCAAACTCCAGCGAAACGTCTCGGGATCAAAAGAGAACTCAAGCCGTGTGTTCGTCAGGACAAGCACGAGCCGATTATACGGCGCGTCAGCGGACGACCTCGCCGGTTTGCAGGTTCAGGCGCCAGCGGACCCCGTCCTTGTCGCGCAGAACAGCGGTCTCGGTGTCGCGCCAGGAGACGACCGTAAACCCTCGGCCTTCGTCCTGAAGCGCCCAGGCGATCTTGGGCTCGGTCAGCGTGACGCGCCAGATCGTCGACTTCGCTGTCTGCCAGTTGAACCGATCATCGAAAGACGAGAACAAGAACTCCGATCCGTCGCGCGACCAGACGATCCCGCCGGCTGTGCGATCGGGACCCTCGAACGTGTACGGGATGTCGGTCAGCGTTTGCAAACTGAGATCCATCAGCCGCACCCGATCGAGCTCGACGATCACCATCGTTCGCGCGTTCGGGGTCAACGAGAAGACGCCGCTCAGGTCGACCGGGCCGACGCGGTCGACGAGCCCGGTGCGCAGATCGAGGCGCTGCGGGTTCGACCATTGCCCGAACGGGGCGCCGTCGGCGATCGAGCGATCGGCAAAGTACAGGTGCGTGAATGACCAGCCTAGCACCGTTGTGGTTGGCGTCAGCGGACCGGCGTCAAGCCAGCGCGCCACAGGCACCCAGGCAAGCGTGCCGTCGGCGCGTGTCACCCTGAAGCGCTCGAAAAGAAAGGGCTGTTCCTGATCGTTGAGCAACACCTGCGAGTGTTCGACGCGCGCCGACCACTGGAAGTTTGGCGAGACCTGGCGGTCGACCACCTCGAAGAAGAGCGAATCTGCGTTGGGCGTCGCCGCCGGCAGATCGGTTGGGGTCGGCGTGATCGTCGGCGTGACGGTCGGTGTCGCGGTGCGGGTCGCCGTCGGGCGCAGCGTTCCGGTGGGCGTCGGCGTCGACGTGAGCGTCGCCGTCGGTGTCACGGGTGTGGCCGAAGGTGTCGGGATCGGCGTGGGCGGCGGCACAAGGCAGCCACTCACGGCGCCGGCCAACGCCAGGGCCAACATGGCCGACCGTCGCGACAGCGATCCAAAGCGTCGAGGCTTCCGCATCGTCACGCTCACTTTTCATCCTCCGCCACCCAGTAGATTCGATTCTGCGTGGTCGAGACCGTGCTGGCCTCGACCCAGGCCCCCAACCGGACGAGCCGACCTGAATAGGGCAAAGCGCCATGTTGGGCCACCCACCCACCCAGATCGAACGGCACGACGCCATCCGCCGCGAGCCATTCGCCATTGTAGCGGCGGCCCATATGCACATGGGTGCCTGTCGCGCTGCCGCCCTCACACGAAGGATACCCGAGCGGGTCACCGGCGCTGACGCGTGTGCCGGCCGGGATGATGCCGTCCTTGGCCAGGTGAAGGTACATCACCACCCAGCCGGTTTGTTCATTGCCGTCGCCGTCGAGGTCAAGCATGACGATGTTTTCGCCCGAGCGCGCGATCACGCCATCGGCCACGGCCACGGCCGGGTCGTCGGTGCTGCCGCAGCCTGAGACGCCGGCCGGGGCGAAGTCGATGGCGCCCCACGGAAGCAATCGGCCCCAGATCGGGTGCGGCCCACCGGTCAGGGTCCATACGCGATTGACGGCGAACGGCAACTGCATGGGCGGTTGCGTCAACCCGGCGGTCAGAGTCGGCTGCGCGTCTTCCCATGGGTCACCAAACAAGGCGCGATAGGTGGCGCCATAGCCGCGCGGCCCGGCCGCCAACTCGAAGGCTTCGCGGTCATCGAGCAGGGCGAAGATCGATTGCAGGCCGACCGTGGCGGCGTTCTGATACATATCAATTCGCGAGGTGTAATCGCCGGCGAGCATGAACGTGGTCAACGTCCCATCGCGCCAGCCGTAATAGCCGGCGCTCATCCGCTCGGCAAGCCACAGGGTCTGCAGATACCACGTATCGGGCGCCTCGGCCGGCAGCCAACCGTAAGGCTGATCGTCGGCGATGACCTGAGTGACAGCGCCTGTGCGCCACTCGGCAAGCGCAAGGAAGACAGTCGGGTTGATCGAATACTGCTGCGCGACGTAAGCCAGCGTCTGGGCTGCGGTGCGCTGTTGCCCACCCGCAAAGGCGCTCAAGTTCTTGAACGTCCCAGAGGTCGACGCGAGGAAACCTTCGACGTCGAAGCCCAGCGCACCCGGGCCGTAGACAAACGCGCTATCGGGCACCATCTGATACGTCGGGCCGGTGAGCGGGAAGTAATATGACGGGATCTCGATCGTCAGGCCAGGGGTGAGGATGCCTGTCGCCGCGAGTTGCGGATTGGCCGCCAGGATCTCGTCGGCCGAGGTGTTGAAGTGCACGGCCAGCACCGGGACCGTGTCGCCGCTCTGGATCACGTAGGGAAGGTGCTCGCCGGGGCCGAAGGGGCCGCGACGGGGCAGCGGCGTGGTATTGGGGTCGATCACCTCGACCGACTCGACGCCGGGCGCCAGCGTTGCGGTCGGGCCAAGCGCAAGCCCAAGGCCAAGCCGACCGGCGGCCGGCGAGGCAAGCCAGCTTCCGACCGCAACGATGGCGAGCACCACGGTAAACACTGTGGCGAGCACCATACCGAACGAGCCGCGCGGCCGGGAGCGCGGCACGTACCGCCGAAAGCTATCCCGGGCTGCTTTGCGATTGAACCGCATCCTCTTAAGTTTACCTTGCAGCGACAGAAGACCGTGCTGCGGGGGCGCTGGGGGCGCACGGGCGGTTTGTCAGCATAGATTCTCGGCCGCAGATTGCGCCGATTGCGCCGATTGCACCGATGCCGGGCTCAGGGCTCGCGACTGATGGCCGTGTACGGCGCAGAGCAGGTGCAGGCCGTGACGACGGCTTCGCCGCGTGTCAGCGCGCCTTGATACTCCGCATCGCCGATCGACACGACCCAACCGCTGAGGTTGAAGGGGATGATGCCGTTGACGGGCATCCATTCGCCGTTGTACTTGCGCGCCAGATGAACGTGGGTTCCGGTCGACCGCCCACCCTCGCACGATGGATACCCGAGCGGGTCGCCAAGCTCGACAACGGTCCCGACCTTGACCATGCCCTTGGCGGCGATGTGGAAGTAGAAGACAGTCCAGCCCGTTGTCTCGCGCCCATCGCCGTCGAGGTCGAGCACGACGGCGCTGTGGTCGGCGCGCACGATCACGCCACTGGCCGAGGCGACAACGGGCTCGAACGACTCGGTGCAGCCCGCGCCCGAGCTCGAGGGCGCGAAGTCGATGGCCGCCCACTGTCCACTGCTGATCCAGGCCGGATGCGGCCCGCCGGTGAACGACCAAACCCGGTTCGGCCTGAAGGGCAGCGCCAACGCCGGCTGCTGCAGATCCCCCGGGATCAGGTTACGCACCGCCCACGACTCTGGCGCGCCAAAAAGCCGCGTGTAGGTCGCCACAAGCCCATCCGGGCCGAGCGCCGACTCCATCTGGGCCCGGTCCCCCATCTGGGCATACAGATACTGAAGCGCCGCGGTGCCCGCGTTGAGCCCGGGCGACAACCGCAGCGTGTCGCCATCCTTGAATGCCACCTCGGTCAATGCGCCCGAACGCCAGTTGTAGTAGCCGATCGAAAGCTGGTTCGAGACCCAGTTCAGTTGTGGCGCGAGGTTGTCCTTATAGGTGTGGGTGTAACCCATCGGCCGGGCCAATCCTTCAGCCGATGGAGCAGGCTGACTGACCCAGCCGCCGTGATATTCGAGGATCGTCAGCAACATGCGCGGGTTGATCGAGTGCTGCCGCGCGATACGCAATAGCAGGTCGCCGCCCTGGAGCGTTAAATCCTCGGTGTAGCCCCGATAGCGCGCCAGATAACCGCCGAACTGGGTGGTGGTCGCCTGCGGATCGATGTCCGTGGCCGACGGGCCGAAGACCACCTCCGAATCCGGCAACACATGCGCGCTCGGGCCAAGCGTCGACGTCTCAAGCACAGCCGGGATCACCAGCAACTGACCCTCGGGCAGCGTCGTGCTTGCCGCAAAAGCATCGTTGGGTAGCTGGATGTCAGCCGGGTTGACGCCAAAGCGAGCGGCCACGGCCGTCAGTGTGTCGCCGGATTGTGTGACGTAATTGAGCGTGTCGCTGCTAGCGATCGCGGCCGCGCTGAGCGGCGTGGGTGTCGGCGGCGGCAGATACTGCATGATCGGGGGGGGCGGCTCGGGCGTCGACGTGCTGAACCCGCCCAGGATCGCCCAGGGGTCCTGAGTGGCGGCCGCCGGCTCGCCTGGGCCGAACCATTGCGCCACCGAAGCCCCGGCGCCTGTCGAAAGCCCATAGGCCACGATGCCGCAGGCCCCGAGCATGACGGCCACCAGGCCAAGCAGACGGCCCCAGCCACCGCCGCCCTCGGGCTTGCGCTCGCGTCCGCCGGTGCGGCCGCGAGCATCACGCCGGCGCACGACCTGCGAATACTGCGGGACCCGCTCAGGGGCGCGAGATGGCATTGCTCTCGTCTCGACAGTTGCAGGCTTCGAGCGTCAGCGCGCCCTTGCGCAGCGTGCCGTCGTATTCGGTGTCGTTGAGCCCGGCCGCCTGCCAGCCATCGAGGACGAAGGGGATGCCGACATCGGCCGCGATCCACACGCCGTTGTACTTGCGCCCGAAGTGCAGGTGTGTGCCTGTCGATATCCCGCCCTCGCACGAGGGATGACCGATCCGGTCGCCGGTCTGCAGATAGGTCCCGACCGGCACCCGATCGCGCTGCTCGATATGGAAGTACACAAGCACCCAGCCCGTGCCCTCGGCGCCATCGCCATCGAGATCGAGCGCTACGGCGCCGTATTCCGAACGCAGGACAAGGCCTGGCGCGGCAGCCGTCGCCCACTCATCCGAGATCAGGCAGCCCTCAGCCTCGGCCGGCGGCGCGAAGTCGAGCGCGGCCCAGGCCGAGCCAAAGTCGAAGGCGGCGTGTGGGCCGCCCGTGTAGGCCCAGACCTTGCCAGGTTCGAACGGCAGGATCAGCGGCGGTTGTTGCAGATCGCCGGGCACGACCGGCTCGATCGCGCGCGTAAACGGGTCGCCGAAGAGCGCGCGGTACGTTGCCGGAAAGCCGTCGGCCGACATCGCGCGTTCCCACTCGCTCGCCGGCATGAGCTTCGCGAACATGCTCTGCACGCCGACGGTGCCTGGGTTGAGCGTCGGCGCGACGATGCGTGAGACGCCAGCGTCGAAGCCGAACGAGATCAGCGCCCCGCTCTCCCAGGCGTAGTATCCGTTATTGAGTTGATTGGCCGTCCAGGTCAATTGCCTGTACAGGCCCTCGCGGCCCTGCTCGGCGCGGCGCATCGGGTACTGCAGCGTCGCGTCGCGCGGCTCTGCGCTGGTCACCCAACCCGATTGGAACTCGAGCGCCGCCAACAGGGCCCGCGGGCTGACCGAGTACCGTGTGCTGATGATCCGCACGATCTCGGCGCCGCTGAGCGTCCGGAACTCTGAGAGGCCGTCGAGCGCATACCCGGGCACGTCTTCGGTGTAGGTCGCCAGGTATCCGCCCTGCGTTGCGATGAAACCTTCGAGGTCGAACCCGGCGTCACCGGGGCCGAGCACGAGTTCGCTATCCGGCAGGATCTTGAGCGCCGGGCCGTAGACGGGCCGCTCCGGGAGCGGGATGTTGAGCACCTGGCCGACAAACAGCGTGTCCGTGATCGTGATGCCGTTGGCATCGGCGATATCCTGCGCCGAGAGCCCATAGCGCGAGCCGATCACGTTGAGCGTATCGCCGCGCTGGATCGTGTAGGCCTCGATCGCGGTCCGGTTAAGCGCCGAGTTGCGCGTCGGGTTCGGCGTCGGCGAACCCGCGACGGGCTTAGGCGCAAACGGCGTCGGCGTGCCTAGCAACCCCGCCGGTGTCGCATCGATCGCAAACGGCGTCAGGGTGGGCACAGGTGATTGCAGCAGCGGCACGGCGGTCGAGCCGTCCGGCGGCGGCAAGAGCTGCGCCAATGTGGGGATGATCACGGGCGTAACGTCGCGCGTGTCGAAGCCCAACGGGATCGTCGGCACACCCGGGATCTGCGTGATCGCCGAGAAATNNCGCGAACACGCCAGGGCCGAAACGGCCAGCGCCGCACCGGCCAGAACCACGCCCCAACGTCGACCCTGTGCCTTCAACAGCATGTGTTCGTCCTTCACGTCGCGGCGCCTGTCGATATTCAGGGCGCTGACCGCCAGACGACCCGGTCGTCCACGCGCACGACAGCGACGTTGCCCTCGACCCCGAGCGTGGCCAGCGGTTCGAACTTCGTCGTTGGATCAGTCACGTACGTGACCCGACACAAAAGCCCCGGACAGACCAGCACGACATAGCGGCTTTCAGGGGAACCCGGGGCCGCCGCGCTCACCCCCAGCCGCACCGACGCGCCCGGCACGACCACTTCGGCGACGTCACGATAGATCACCCGCGTCAGCGGCGCCGCGCTCCACACCGAGAGCCCGAACGCTCCGGCGCTCAACACGATCTGGGCGCCCTGCTTGAGCCATCCGGGGCGCTTGACCATCGCCAGTGGTAGCCACCAAAACGCCACTGAGATGACGCTGACCAGCAGCAGGATCGAAACCGGCAACGCGCCGTAATAGTACGCCAACAGCAAGGGATACGCTACCTGGGCGCCCTCGGCCGGGAGCGCCCCGTAGATGCGCAGCGCCCCCCAGAACAGGCCGATGATCACGCTTGAGACGATGGTGAGAGTGAACCAGTTCCTGAGCACAACAACCACCTTGAGAACGCCGCCACGGTTTACCCGCAGGGTCTTCCGCACCTCAGCGCGCCTGCAGACACGCGGTGACCTTGGGGTCCGGGATTCTTGCCGCTGATTTCGCGGCAAAACGACACGGACAACCCATGCCTGCACGCCGCGCAGCGGGCCCGACCGGATCTCAAAACCCCGCGATTATAATGCCGATATGCAAAGCCTCGTCGAATGCGTACCCAACTTCTCCGAAGGCCGTCGACCCGAAGTGATCGCCGCGATCGTCGCCGCCATACGCTCGGCGGGCGGTGAGCAGGTTCAGGTGCTCGACGTCAGCTCGGATGCCGATCACAACCGCACCGTCGTGACCTTTGTTGGCGACCCCGAGGCCGTGAGCGCCGCGGCCTTCGCCGGCATCGCGCGCGCGGCCGAACTGATCGACCTCGATCGGCATCAGGGTGAGCACCCCCGCCTCGGCGCCACAGATGTCGTGCCCTTTGTGCCGATCCGCGGCATCAGCCTGGCCGATTGCGTCGCGCTGGCGGTCAGGCTTGGCGAGCGCGTCGGCCGCGAGCTTGGCCTGCCGGTCTATCTCTATGAAGCCGCCGCTGCGATCCCCGAGCGCTCGAACCTGGCCGACGTGCGCAAGGGTGAGTACGAGTTGCTCAAGCAGGAGATCGGCGTCAACGCGAAGCGCACGCCCGATTTCGGTCCCGAGCGCGTCGGTCCGGCCGGGGCCGTGATCATCGGGGCGCGCCAGTTTCTCGTGGCGTACAACATTTACCTCGACACCGCGAATGTGGCCGTGGCCGAGAAGATCGCGCGCGCGATCCGACATCTCTCGGGCGGGCTTCGCTTTGTCAAAGCGAAGGGCTTCCTGGTCGAGGGTCGGGCCCAGGTCAGCATGAACCTGACCGACTTCACGAAGACGCCGATCGCCCGGGTGCAGGAGATGGTGAAGCGCGAGGCTGAGCGCTATGGGGCGCGAGTGACACACAGCGAGCTGGTCGGCTTGATCCCACAACGGGCATTGGTCGACGCTGCCCAGTGGTACCTCCAACTCGACAACCTCAAACCCGAGATGGTCCTTGAGAGCCGCCTTGACGCGGCGCCCGTGGCTGAGCCCCCATCGTCGACGGCCTTCATCGATCAACTCGCCGCCGGCACGGCGACACCGGGCGGCGGCGCGGCGGCAGCGTTCGCCGGGGGCATGGCCGCGGCTCTAGTGGCCATGGTCGCCCGGCTGACGATCAACAAACGCAAGTACGCGGATGTGAAGACCCGGCTGCTGTCCGTTCTCGAACGTGCCGAGGCCCTGCGCGCCGTGCTTACTGCCGGCGTCGCCGAGGACTCGGCTGCCTTCACCGAGGTGATGGCCGCCTATGCCCTGCCCCGTGACACGCCCGAGCAGGTCGAGGCCTTCACTGCCGCACTGCTGATCGCGTATCGCGTCGCGACGGAAGCCCCGCTCCGCGCGGCGCGTGCAGCGGCCGAGGTCGCCGGGCTGGCGTTGACGGTCGCCGAGTTGGGCAACGTCAACGCGCTCTCGGATGCCGCCAGTGGCGCACATCTGGCACGCGCGGCCCTGATCGCTGCTGCCCACAACGTGCGCATCAACGCCCGAGAGCTTGAGGATGCGCCAGAGGCCGAGGGTTGGCTGGCCGAGGTCGACAGCCTGCAAAACGAGACAGAAGCCGTGGTCGCAGCTGTCGAGGCGGCCGTCAAGGCGCGGGGATCCGGCGCGGCGTGAGCGCACGTTTGCCAGGTCTCTTGTCGCACCGTTTGGCCGCGCTGGTCCTCGCGGCGGCGTCGGTCGCTTGCACGCCCACCTTGCCGACGGCGCTACCCACGGCGGCCATCGCTGTCGCCCCGGTGCGCACCGCCACCCTGGCGCCCCCAAACATCGTTACGCCCAGCGCCGTGACGGCGACCGAGACGCCCACAGCCTCGCCGGTCCCGCCGAGCCCAACACCGACGCCGTGCCAGGCAACAACCTGCATGCTGCCGGCGCCCCATGCCGTGCTGGCGCGGCCGATCGGGCCGGGCGGCGTGATCTATCCGGATCGCACCTATCCCTACGGCTCGACCCAGGGCGGCCTGCGCGAACCGCACCATGGGATCGAGTTCGGCAATCCGGCGGGCACAGCGGTTCTTGCAGCGGCCGACGGCGTCGTCGTGTTCGCGGGTGCGGATACCGGCGCCGAATTCATCAGCCCACAACCGGGCTTCTACGGCAATGTCGTCGTCCTCGAACACGCGCTCGACCTCGACCTGCCCGTATACACACTGTACGCGCATCTGCGACGGATCGATGTGATTGTCGGCCAAACCATCGCCCGTGACACGCAACTCGGAGAGGTCGGCCAGACCGGCATCGCCATCGGTCCGCACCTGCACTTCGAAGTGCGTGTCGGGGCGAACACCTACGCCCACACCCGCAACCCCGAGTTGTGGCTCGCGCCGCTGCGCAGCCGCGGGCAGGATTGGGGCGCTCTGGCCGGGATCGTGGTCGACGCCGACGGGGTTCGCCTGCGCGACGTCGCGATCGTGATCCGGGCGGTCGACGTCGACGACAGCTTCAGCGACAAGTACCTGACGACCTACAGCGGGCTCACCAACAACGGCGACGACCTGTTGCGCGAGAACTTCGCCATCGGTGATCTACCACCCGGGGTCTACCGGGTTGGCGTCAACGGTGTTCGTACGATCATCGAGACGGTCACCGTCTCACCTGGCGCCGTGACTCTTGTGCGCTTTACGATCGAGCCTTTGCCCCCGACTGCCACGCCCGATCCCAACGCCTCGCCCACACCCGACCCCAATGCCTCGCCCACACCCGATCTCCTCGCCTCGCCGACACCCGATCTTGCGCCCACGCTTACGCCATAGTGCACGACGGCTTGAGCCGTACCGGACCTGGACCGCGGACGACCTGGACCGTCTGTTCTTGTGCGGTGCTGACGTCGACGCGTGCGTCGACAGCCCTACGGATCTCGCGTGCGCGGTATCGGGCCGGCACAGGCACCCGGCGTCCGTCTGAACGCCGGGCTGAGGCGTTGGCAGGCGTGGGCCGCCATCTGCAATGCCCTTTGCCGACGGAGGCATCGATGCAGACACACCCGCCGCATCACCTCATCCGGGCAACCAATGGTGCGCCACCGCATGTTACGTGTGTCCTAGGCGCTTCGGAGTCTGAGGCGTCCATCCGTTTCATCCGTTGATCNNAAAGCATCCGTTTCATCCGCTGAAAGCCCTCGCTCCGCTCTCCGCCAACCTTCGGTAGAATGACTCGGTGAAACGAATCCACTTGCTCTCAACCTTGGCAGCCGCCTCTCTGTTGCTGACCGCCTGTGCACCGACGCC
>DKKP01000167.1 GCA_002455335.1 Anaerolineales bacterium UBA6663
CCTGGGGTTGGGCCACACCCGGCTTTCCAGACTTCAACACTTGACCTAGAGCGTGCTTGAGGTTGTAGCATGCCGTCATCTTCAGCGCATCAAGGATGGATGGCATGGATACTCGAAAAATCGGACGTTCAGGGCTACGGGTTGCGCCGCTCGGGATGGGCTGCTGGGCCATCGGTGGGCCGTTCCGTTATCTCGACATCGAGGCCGGGTGGGGCGCGACCGACGACGCCGAATCGCTGCGAGCGATCGACGCCGCGTTGGCTGCGGGGATCAACTTCTTCGACACGGCCGCCGCGTACGGCACGGGCCACAGCGAAACGTTGCTCGGGCGTGCGCTGGCGGGACGCCGCGCCTCGGCCGTGATCGCCACGAAGTTCGGGTTTCAGATTGACGGAGACGCCCGCCATGTCGGCCGCTTCGTCGATCGCTCGCGGATCGTGGCCACCGCGCGCGAGGCTTGCGAAGAGAGCCTGCGCCGTCTGCAGACCGACGTGATCGATCTGTTCCAACTCCACGACGGTGAGATGCCGCTCGCGCTCGTCGACGATTTGCTGGCCGTGCTCGAAGGGCTTGTGGCTGCGGGCAAGATCCGGTCGTACGGCTGGAGCACCGACTCGGTCGAGGCCGCGCGCGCCTTCGCGAGCGGCCCGCACTGCGCCGCGATCCAACATGACCTCAACGTGGTGCTCGACGCGCCGCAGATGCTGGCGTTGTGTGCCGAGCTTGATCTGGCCAGCGTCAACCGTACGCCGCTCGCGCGGGGCGCGCTCACGGGCAAGTACACGGCGGCCAGTGTCTTCGCGGGCGACGACGTGCGCAACGATCCGTGGGCGCAGGCCCACATCCTGCGGCCGGCTTACGAAAGCCTCGAGGCCCTGCGTGACATCCTGACGAGTGGTGGTCGCACGCTCGCACAGGGCGCGTTGGCCTGGATCTGGGCGCGCAGCGGAGTCGCGATCCCGATCCCGGGGATGCGCACGCCGCGCCAGGTCGAAGAAAACGCCGGCGCCCTGGCGCTCGGGCCGTTGACCGTTGCTCAGTTGCGCGAGATCGATGCGCTCCTCGGCCGCCCGGACTCAGCCGCCACGAGCACGTGATCCTGGTTGCGGGGCGGGCAGCGATCAACTGGAACATCCGCGCCCGGGGTCGGGTCGTAGAGCACTTCCATCAGGCCGTTGCCGAGGCCGGTGTTGCTCTGGGCCTTGAGGACGAGCGCGATGTCGTCGGCGCTCGGCGGCATCGCGCTTGTCGCAGGCCAGCTGGGTCGCTCCGAAGCCCGTCGGGGACCAGAGGATCAGGTCCGGCGTCGCCGGTGTTCACGACATCGAGCTGGTTGCTGGCGACCTGGAAGCTCGAGGTCGCGCTGCCCCAGTTGGCGCCGGGCGGTGTGTCCTGAACGTCAGGTGGGCCGGCCACAGAGCAAGACCAGGACCGCGAAGAACACCGCCGTCATAACCGCCACCAGCACGAGCGTAGCCAGCAGCTTGATGACGGCTTCCGTGGCGGTTATGCGCCTGGGCGGGAAGTACTCCAACGGCGAGACGTCGGCCCGCTTTCCCTCGGCCCGGTGCGGCTCGTACATGGCCTCGGCCATGCGCACATAGGGGTTCGTATGTCGGTGCGGGCCAGAGCGATGGCGGCAGTAATCGATCGTCTCATATAGCGCGACAGTCTCTCCGGGTGTATACCCTGTCTTGAAGGTCGGAAAGAACGGATTGACCGGATACAACTTGAACGAACTGCCATCTCCGCGCAACGACACCAGGACATAGGGAACCGCCGTTCGACCAAATCCATGCTCGCCCTGCTCGACGCGCTCGATCGCGGTTGTGGGTATTACCACAGCATTCGGACCAGAGATCCGCACCGAATCGAAGTCGATATCGCACCGGAAGATCTCGTACCTGTGCGCATGCGTCTCCCACGGCCCAAAGAGCCAGAAGATGAACGGCTCGTGCTCGCCGACCCTCGTGCTCATTGCGCCCCGCAGACCCGGCCATAACACGCCGGCGTATACTCTGGGTTGGAGCCCCAATGCGTGCTTGGGTCCCAAAGGGCATTGGTCATGAGCGTGGAAGTCGTCGTCGCCAAACCGCCAACTAGGGGGGAAATGCCTGCTTCTCCCGCACCGAGCGGATAGCCGATTGATTCGCCAAGGATCATCGCACCTGCCCCTCGGATGGTGCCGCTCAGCATGTCCCCGTGGCTAATGGTCGTTTCGCCCCGTACGCTCGCCATTGTGACGGTTTCCATGAGCCCGAGCGTTGCTCCATAGGCAACCCTTCCACCGAGCGTGAAAGCTGGCGCCATGCTTACGGCTCCACTAACCAACCCGAAAGCGCTCGTAGTGGCGTGCTCCGCCGCGACGAAGTCCTGTCCATTGGCGATGTTGCTCATATGATCGGACAGGGCGGCACCTGCTAAGCCCGTACCCGCCCCGACTGCCACCGAGGCCTGGGCGCCCGTCAGCACAGCAGCTGCTCCAATGCCCGACCCGATCAGCCCGCCCGCCAGGGCGCCGGCGCCGGCTGCCACCGCCATATCCTGCCAATCGGCCCATTGTACGCCATCGCCATTGACCGTCTCATTCCAGGCGTACAGTCCAGCGCCAACGGCTGCCCCGATGGCGGCACCGATGACGATGTTGGCGAAGTGCCCGGTCGGGTCATTCGCGCCGGTCGGATTCCCGCGAACGTACATGAATCGGTTCAGATTCTGCGGGTTCCCGGCCCCTGGCAAGACCGTATCCGGCTGGGTGAAACGGTGCAGGAAGGGCGAGTAGTACCGCGCCTTGTAGTGCATCAGGCTGCCCAGCCACTGGCTCGTCTCTTCGTACTGGCCGGTGTACGACCGGCGCGTGGCCGCATCGGTGTCCGGCCCGGTGCAGCNNGCCCGGTGCCACCCGGCTCCTCAGACCAGCGCACCCCGCCATAGGGCTTGAAGTACACGTCCTGGACCCAGGCCTGGCTGGCATCCGTGATCTGGCCGATGCTGCCGAGATGGTCGGGGTGCAGGTACTGCACGCTGCTCGAGCCACCCGCCACCACCGTCCGCACGGCCACGGGGCGCGCGCCGGCCGAGTCGTACAGGCGGAAGACCTCGCCCGCGTTCGGGCTCACCGGCGTGACCGCGGCCGAGGCCGTTAGAGCCGCGTCGTTCACCGGAGCGAACAGGCCAGAGGCGCTCTCCGAGCCGGCACGCTCGGCCGAGGTTACGCCCCAGGCCGAGGCCCAGGCTTCCATCGCCGCCAATCGCCGCTCAGCCGCCGCACGCCTGGCCGCGCTGTCGGGCACCTCCAGGTGCAGGCTCTTGGCCGCGCCACCCGGGGCCGCCGCCAGCTGCGCGGGGCTTGCCGAGCCC
>DKKP01000329.1:0-5959 GCA_002455335.1 Anaerolineales bacterium UBA6663
TCGCGGTCAACAGCGGCAGGGGCTGGGGCCGTGCGCACCCGACGAGGACGCCGGCAGCGGCAAGCACCGGCAACCCGCGTCCGATCGCGCGCCGAATGAGATGAAGAAGAGACATCCTTGAACAGTACCACGGACCAACCCGGTGTCAGCTGGCCGTCAGGAAACGCCCAGCCGAATTAAAGAGAGAGGCGGGGAGTTGAGCCGTTGTGGCCGCACTCCCCGCCTGGATGAGTCGCTGCGTTTGTGCTCGTTTTCGCTTTTTAGGGCACAAAGTGGAGTATACCACGGTCTGCTATACTCCCCGAACATATGTCCCAACCCACCCTCGTCGCCCTGGATATCGAAACCACAGGCCTTGATGCGCAGCGCGATGCGATCATCGAGATCGGCGCGATCCGTTTCCGCGGTGATCGGATCGAAGGCGAGTTCCACACCCTGCTCAACCCCGGTCGCAGCATCCCCCGGAACGTCGTCGAGTTGACGGGGATCACCGACGCGATGGTCGCCCGGGCGCCGCGCGCCGACGACAAACTACCCGAACTGGCCGAGTTCGTCGGCGATGATCCGGTCGTCGGTCACAACGTCCGCTTTGACCTGAGCTTCCTGCGAAACGGGCGCGTGCTGCGCTACAACGAAGGCGTCGACACCTACCCGATCGCCAGCACGCTGATGCCGACGGCCACGCGCTATAACCTTGGGGCGCTCGCCCGGCAATTGGGCATCGTGCTCCCGGCCACGCATCGCGCCCTCGACGACACGCGAGTAACGGTGGCGGTGTATCAGGCGCTGTACAAGCAGGCGCTGGCGCTGCCGCTGCAGACGTTGGCCGAGATCGTCAACCTGCAGCAGGATGTCGATTGGGGCGCCAACCTGCTCTTCGAGGAGGCGCTCCGCGCTCGCAGCCGGGAGCTGGCCCGCGGGCGCGCCGTGCCGAGCGCCTCGCTCGAGCCACGTCAACCCGTGAAGGGCCTACTCCCGGTCGCCGAGCCCACCCCGCTCGACGCCGACGCGCTGGCGCAGTTGCTCGAGCCTAACGGCGCCTTCGCCAAACGCTTCGCGAGCTATGAGTTCCGGCCGCAGCAGGTGAAGATGCTCAAGGCCGTGGCCCGAGCGTTCTCGGAGAGCCGCCACGCCATGGTCGAGGCGGGCACAGGCACCGGCAAGTCGTTCGCGTATCTCGTGCCGGCGGCGCAGTGGGCGGTGCAGAACGGGCAGCGCGTGGTCGTCTCGACCAACACGATCAACCTGCAGGAGCAGCTCCTGCACAAAGACGTGCCCGACGTTGAGGCCGCGCTCGGCCTGGGCGTGCGCGCCGCGCTGCTCAAGGGCCGCAACAATTACCTGTGCCCGCGTCGGCTCGACAACGCCCGCCGCCATCGGCCCAAACAGGCCGACGAGATGCGCGTGCTGGCCAAGGTGTTGGTCTGGCTGACGCAGAACCCCGAAGAGACTGCCGATGGCGAGCCGGCCGAGCGCCCCGCCCTGAACCTTGGCCCGGGCGATCGTGCCGCCTGGGGTCGGCTCTCGGCCGAGGACGAGAACTGCACGCTCAACACCTGTCAGACCCGCATGCAGGGGCGTTGCGCTTACTTCCAGGCGCGCCGCGCCGCCGAGGCCGCGCACATCGTGATCGTCAACCACGCGCTGCTGTTGGCCGACATCGCCGCGAACCAGCTTGTGCTGCCCGCCTACCAGTATCTCGTGCTGGATGAGGCCCATCACCTGGAAGCAGCGACGACCGAGGCGCTTGGCTTCGAGACGACCCGGATCGAGCTCGACAAGCAACTCAAAGAGATGGGTTCGCCGACGACCGGTCTGCTCGGCGCTGTGCTTGGCGCGCTCCGTGAGGCGCTCAAGCCCGACGCCTATGTGGTGGTCGAGGCCGAGACCGTGCGCGCCTTCGAGCGTGGGAGCACGGCGCAGGAGGCCGGCCGCGCGTTCTTCGACGCGGTCGGCGAGTTCCTGGCGCACCGTCGCGACGGCCGTCCGATCAGCGACTACGGCCAATCCGAGCGGATCACGCCCGCCATGCGCGGGCACATCGCCTGGGCCGCCGTGGCCCAGGCCTGGGAGCAAGCGCGGCCGTCGTACGATGCGCTGGCGCGCGCGCTGGGCCGCGTGCGCACGTATCTTGTCGANNGGACGACGCCGAAGTCGACAACGAGGAGGTCGAGGAGCTGGCGGCCGATGTCCACGTCCAGGTGCGCTATTACACCCACCTGATCGAGAACCTCGACGGCCTTGTGCTCAAGCCCGACGCTAATCTGATCTATTGGGCAGAGGCCGACAACCGCGACGGCCGGGTCAGCTTGCATGCCGCGCCGCTGCACGTCGGCGCGCTTGTCGAGAAGCACCTGTGGCAGGAGAAGGAGTCGGTCGTCATGGCGTCGGCCACGTTGACGACGGGCGGCAGCTTTGGCTACGTGCGGGGCCGACTGAATGCGACGGAAATCGATGAGGTGGTGGTCGGCTCGCCATTCGACTACGNNGGAACGGACATCCCCGAACCGCAGCTTCGTGTCGATTACCAGAAGGCCGTCGAGCGCGGGCTGATCGACCTGTGCTCGGCGACCCGCGGCCGCGCGCTTGTGCTGTTTACGTCGTACGCGCAGCTCAAGCAGACGGCCAACGCGATCCGCGGGCCGTTGTCCAAGGCCGGCATCGACGTCTACGATCAAACCAACGGCAGCTCGCGCAGCGCCCTGCTCGAGAACTTCAAGTCTTCGACGGCCGGCGTCTTGCTTGGCACGCGCAGCTTTTGGGAAGGCGTCGATGTGCCCGGCGATGCGCTCTCGACGCTTGTAATCACGCGTCTACCGTTTGATGTGCCGGACGACCCGATCATCGCCGCGCGCTCGGAGACGTTCGAACGCCCGTTCGAGCAGTACAGTGTGCCCGAGGCCGTGCTCAAGTTCCGCCAGGGCTTTGGCCGTCTGATCCGCACTCAAAGCGACCGCGGCGTGGTGGCTGTCTTCGATCGGCGCATCCTGACCAAGGCATACGGACGAACCTTTCTCGAATCGCTGCCCGCCTGCACGGTCAAACGCGCACCGCTGGCTCAACTCGCGGGCGAAGCCCGGGCCTGGCTCGATCGGGCGCGTTGAGGCGAAGGGCGAGAATCGAGGAGCGCTTGCCTCCTCTCGCCCTTCGCCCCTCGCCCAAGGCTCCACGCGTTTGACTTCGGGCAGACAGGGCGGCTATAATGAAGCGTTACAGCGGCGCAGGCGTCCCCTGCGCCGTTTGTTGCGCGTATTCGAATTTGTAGTTGAAGGAAGAGCACGAGCATGATCGATGTCAACGACCTCCGCAAAGGCGTGACCTTTACGATGGATGGCGCCCTGTTCCGGGTGCTGGAGTACAGCCACCACAAGCCAGGCCGCGGCAACGCCACAATCCGCACCAAGCTCTACAACCTGCGCACCGGCGCCAACATCGACAAGACGTTTACGTCGGGCGACCGCGTGCAAGACATCCGGCTCGAGACCCGATCGGCCCAGTACCTGTATAACGACGGCGACCTGTATTACTTCATGGACAACACGTCGTTCGAACAGACGCCGATCAGCAAGACCCAACTCGGCGATCATGTCGATTACCTGCGCGAGAACCAGGACGTCAAACTGACGTTCTTCGAGGAGCAGCCGCTCGACGTCGAGCTGCCGCCGAACGTCGACCTCAAGGTCGTCGAGAGCGAGCCCGGCGTGCGCGGCGACACCGCCACGGGCGCCAACAAGCAGGCCACGGTCGAGACCGGCCTGAAGGTGCTTGTGCCGCTCTTCATCAACGTCGGCGACACGATCCGTGTCAACACCGAGACCGGCGCGTACGTCACCCGCGCCTGAGGCCGACACTTTGCGACCACTTCGGGCGCGGCGGACAACGCCGCGCCCTTTTTGTAACCCGGCGCTCTGAGGGGGCTCTCATGGTCGCCGCGTTACAATTCGCTTATGCGAACTCCTGCCGGCTTTGAATGCCAGCATTTTCACGGCGACTACTTCCGTGGGCGCCACGTCGAGGAGTGCCGCCTGATCGCGCGGCATCCGCGGAGCGCGGCCTGGACGCCCGGGCTCTGTCGAGATTGCCCGGTGCCCAAGATCGAGCGCGCCAACGCCTGCCCGCACCTGATCGTCGAGGCGCGCGTCGCCAAGACCTGGCTCGGGCTCGGCCGCAAGATCGAGGCGGCGGCCGTGTGTCGCAAGAGCGGCGGCCCGGTCGAGAACCCGCACATCGGCTGCGGCCAGTGCCATGATCTGAAGATCTTTGAGGACGCGCTGGAGTGATTGCGGATTGCTGATTGAGTCACAGCCAATCAACGGTCACGCAACCGGCATTGAAAAGAAACACATGATCAAGACTTTGCTATTCGACCTCGACGATACCTTGCTCGGCAACAGCATGGACACGTTCCTTCCGCCGTATTTCGGCAAACTGGCGCGCCAATACCCTGAATTCGAGGCCGGCCACGTGGCGAAGGCCACCCAGCAGGCCGCGGCGCTGGCCCAGGCCAATCAAGACCCGACCGTCACCTTGGATCGCGTGTTTGCCGATAGCTTCACGCCGACCTTGGGTCGTCCGGAAGCGGAATGGCGCGAGCGCTACGCCACGTTTTATGCCGACGGGTTCAATGCCCTGCAGTCGTACACGGTGCACCGCCCCGAAGCACGGGATGTGCTTGAACAGGCGCTGGCAGCCGGATATCGGGTGGTGATCGCCACGAACGCCCTGTTCCCGCGCGCCGCCGTTGAGGCCCGGCTGCGCTGGGCCGGAATAGCCGACTTGGCGTTGGCCCGTGTGACCGTCCTCGAGGACTGGCACTTCGCCAAGCCCAACCCCGCCTACTTCGCCGAGATCCTGGCCGACCTCGGGCTGCGCCCACAGGATGTGCTGATGGTCGGCAACGACCCGGTGGAGGATATCGCGGCTGCGTCGACGCTCGGCATCCCCTGCTGGTGGGTGACCGACGACGCACTCACTCCGGCCCCGGTCGGTTCGATCCTGGTCGGCCGCGGACCGTTACGCGCTTTTGCGACCTGGGCCCGCGATTGCCTGCCGACCCACCATGCGGCGCCCGGGCCTGTCAGCGCCCTGGCCGATCTATTGAGCGGCAGCCTGGCCCGGCTATGGGCCGAACTCGCGCGGCTGAGGGAGGCTGACGACGCCTGGACGCGCGCCCCAGCCCCCGGCGCCTGGTCTGCCAATGAGATCGCCCTGCACCTGCGCGACGTCGAGGCCGAGGTCAACGGCCCGCGCATCGATGCCGTGCTGACACAGGAGAACCCCTTCATCGCCGGCGTGGACACAGACCAGTGGGCGACCCAGCGCAGCTATAACACGACCGATGGCCGTGCCGCGCTGGAAGGGTTTGCGCAGACACGGCTCGCGGTCATCGCCCGCCTGCGGGGGCTGGCACCCGACGCCTATCAGCGAACGGCCCGTCACGCCCTCCTCGGGCGCACAACGCTGAGCGAACTACTCCAGGTGATCCTGGATCACGACCAGGTGCATCTGCGCCAGCTGCGCGCCCTGGCTGCCTGAACGGCGTATCAGGACCTGCCCCATGCAGACCCAGATCGGGCGCTACGAGTTGCTGGGCGAGCTCGGCCGTGGCGGGATGGCAGCGGTCTACCGGGCGCGCGACCCCAATTTCAACCGCGAGGTCGCGGTCAAGATCCTGCCGCGTGAACTGCTCCACGACCCGACCTTCAAGGCGCGCTTCCTGCGCGAGGCTCAGACGATCGCGACGCTCGAACACCCGGCGATCGTGCCCGTGTATGACTTCGGCGAACAGGACGGCCAGCCTTACCTGGTGATGCGCCTGATGCCGGGCGGCAGCCTGGCCGATCGGCTGCGCCGCGGACCCGTGTCGTTCAGCGAGACGCTGCGGATCGTCGGCCAGCTTGCGCCCGCGCTCGACCGCGCCCACCTGGCCGGGATCGTCCATCGCGACCTCAAGCCGGCC
>DKKP01000329.1:5988-6193 GCA_002455335.1 Anaerolineales bacterium UBA6663
CGCGCCCCGTATCAGGCCGACACCCCCGTCGCGCTGGCGCTCAAACACGTCATGGAGCCTGCGCCGCGTCTGCGCGAAGCCCGGCCCGACCTGCCCGAGCAGGCCGACCAGGTGCTCCAGCGCGCGATGGCCAAAGATCCGCGCGACAGGTTCGCCACGGCCAGCCACCTGCACGCAGCCCTGGCCGCCTCGGTCGCCACCGAGC
>DKKP01000058.1 GCA_002455335.1 Anaerolineales bacterium UBA6663
CAGCAAGTACGAGAAAGACCTGATCGATCTCAAGCACTCGCAGCTCGGGCGCGCGATCCTGGCGGGCAGCGCCGATCTCCCGGCTGAGTTGGGTGTTGCGGCCGAGTCGCTGCGCTCGCTGCTATCGCAGGTCTGACGCGCGGCACCTCCCCCAAAGTACCGGCCCCGGAACCCGCCCAATTCCGGGGCTGCGGGTCTTGCAGCCCACCGACGGTGAAGCCATACTCGGCCCATGCTGATCCGTCAACGTCGCCCGGCGCTGTTGCTGCGCTTCGCGCTGGCCGGTGTGTGGGCTCTGGTCGGCCTGACGCCCGTCCCGGTCGGCCCGGCGGCAACCGCCGCGGCGTCGGCCGCATCAGCGGCCTGTGCCCCGCTGCCCGCGCCATCCGGGACGATCGTGAACGTGGCGACCGTCGCGCAGCTCCAAAATGCCGTCGCGGCCCTGACCTCAAACACCACGATCCTGATCGCGGATGGCGTCTACGATCTGACCAACACACTCAACATCCGCGGCGTGAACAATGTGGCCCTGCGCAGCGCCAGCGGAAACCGCGAGGGCGTGGTGCTGCGCGGTCGCGGGATGAGCAACGCCAGCTACGGCAACGTCCCGCACGTGCTCGCGATCTACGACGCCTCCGACGTCACGATCGCGGACCTCACCCTGCGCGACGCGTATTACCACCTGATCCAGGTGCATGGCGAGGATGGCCCACAGCGCCCGCGCTTTCACAACCTGCATCTGATCGATAGCGGCGAGCAGTTCATCAAGGGCTCGACCGGTGGGGCCGGTGGGCCGTATTCCGATGGCGGCGTCGTGGCTTGTTCGCGGTTCGAGTACACGACGCGGGCGCGCAGCGACTACACCAACGCCGTCGATGTGCTGGCCGGCGCCGATTGGGTGATCCGTGACAACGTCTTCCGCAACATCCGTGCGCCGCAGGGCCAGCTGGCCGGGCCGGCCGTGTTGATGTGGCGCAACTCGATCGGCACGATCGTCGAGCGCAACCTCTTCATCGAGTGCGACCGCGCGTANNCCCGACGGCAACAGCCGCTACGGCGAGACGACCTACGACCATCAGGGTGGTGTCGTGCGCAACAACTTCATTTATCGCGCCGGCCCGGGCGATGTCGGCATCACCGCGAACTATGCGGCAAACGTCCAGGTGCTGCACAACACAGTGATCCTGAACGACACGTTTGCGTGGGCCATCGAGTACCGCTTTGCTTCGACGAACGCCACTGTGAGGTACAACCTGACCGACGGCCCGATACTGGCCCGAAACGGCGCGCAGGGCGCCTTGCTCGGCAACCTGACGGACGCGGCGCCGGGCTGGTTCGTCAACGCGCAAGGTGCGGATCTGCATCTGACGGCTGCTGCGACGGCGGCCATCGATCACGCCGCGCCGCTGGCCGCCGTGCTCGACGACTTTGATGGACAGACGCGCCCGATCGGCGCTTCGCCCGATGTGGGTGCCGACGAATACGCAGCGCCCACGCCAACGCGTGTCTCCGATCTACGGATCACATCGCACCAGATCAACCCGGGCACACTCACGGTCACACTGAACTGGTCGGCCCTGCCTGGCGCCACGGCCTTCATCGTGAAGGGCGCTATCGAGCCGATCACGGCGGCTAACTGGGATTCACACAACCAGATCGGCCCGGAGCTACCCGGCACCGCCAGCAGCGCATCGGTATCCATCGACTCTGTCAATGGCGTGGGTTATTTCGCGATCAAGTATCGCAACGCTGAGGGGATGCTGTCCGAGATCTCAAACCCCGCCTTCTGGCCGCGGCTGGAGGTGTTCGTGCCCCTGGTGCGGCGCTGAGACAGCGTGAGCCCGACGCTCGCGGCCGCTTCGCCAGCGGCCGGAGGTGGTTCGACGCGAAGGTCAGGCGGCGTTCTCGGAGAGGGGTAGCCGAATGGTGAAGGTCGTGCCGACGCCGATTGTGCTGGCGACCACGAGCGCACCGCTGTGCGCCTCCACAAGGCTCTTGGCAATCGCGAGCCCCAGACCGCTGCCACGCGATTCCTCCGACTTGTAGAAACGGTCGAAGACATGCGGCAGCCGCTCGGCCGGGATCCCGGCCCCGGTGTCGCTCACCGTGACCACGAGCCGATCCGACTCACTGCCAAGCCCGATCGTGACCCGGCCGCCAGGTCGGGTATATCGCAAGGCGTTGGCGATCAGGTTGGCCAATACCTCGCGCAGACGCAGCGGATCGAGATCCGCCAGCGGCAATTCGGCCGGCGCGTCGACCTCGAGCGCGACCCCGGCCGAAGCCGCCTGCGTCTGGAAACCGGCGATCGCTTCGCCGGCAAGCACGCCGAGATCGACCGGCTCGCGCATCAGACGTAGCGCGCCCGACTCGGCCAGCGCCAGCGTGCGCAGGTCGTCGATCAGGCGGCTCATCACGCGGGTCTCGTCGAGGATGGCGCCGAGGTGGCTCGGATCGGCGGGATGGACGCCGTCGAGCACGGCCTCGAGTTCGCCCTGAATGATGGTCAGCGGCGTGCGCAGTTCGTGGGTGACATCGGCCAGCAGCCGGCGACGCTGCTCGTCGTTGGCGCCGAGCTGAGCCGTCATGGCGTTGAAGGTGCGTGCCAGATCACGCGTCTCGCGCGCGCCCGATTCGGCCACACGCACCGAATAATCTCCGGCGGCGACCCGCTGAGCCGCCTGCATGACTTCATCGACCGGCCGGGCTGTGCGCATCAGGTGTCGGGCGACGGCGCCCACGCTGAGGATGAAGACCGCGACCAGCGCGCCGCCAAGGACGACGCGCGATAACACCCACCCCAGCGACATGTTGCGCATCATCCACGTCATGACCGGGCCGGGCATGTGCTCGGCCTCGGGCATGAAGAACTGCCCGGCCCAGAAGGCCAGCGCGCCAAAGCCCAAAAAGAGCACGAAGAGCAACACAAACAGCGCAGCCACCCGCCAGAGCCACCGTCGCGGCTCACCGCGCCGCGGCGGCCACGGCTCGTTCTCGGGCCACCA
>DKKP01000283.1 GCA_002455335.1 Anaerolineales bacterium UBA6663
CCGGCCTTGAAGTAGCCGCCGCGCGGGTCGAAGACGGCTTTGAGCTCTTCCACCAGGAAGGTGACGTCGCCGCCTTTGCGGAACACGGCGGACATGATGCGGGTGATGGCGACGACCCACTGGAAGTGGTCCATGTTCTTCGAGTTGATGAAGTTAACGAAGGGGCGGCGCGATTCGTGGGCGGTGCCTTTGTTGAGCACGATGTCGTTGATGGTGACGTACAGGGCGTGTTCGAACAGCGGCGATTTGATTTTGTAGGTGGAGCCGATCAGCACGTCGGGGCGCTCGATCTGCTCGTGCATCTGGATGACTTCGGCGCTCGGACGGGCGGCGGGTGTTTCCACAACCGGGGCGGTGGCCTGGGCGGCTTCGCGGGCTTTGTCATCGGCGCTCTGCACGCTGTAGCTCTTGATTTTTTTGCTGATTTTGATGGCCATGTCGGTTCCTTGCGTGTCAGTCGATGACGTGTGTCGAGCGTACTCTGGCGACACGTCGACGGCGAGTCTGGGCTCGCGCGGTGAGTTAATGGGCGGCGGAGCGCAATGCGCTGCAACGCATGATGGGTTGCCCGGCGAGGTGCGCTTTCTTTGGCGCACGCTCGCCGGACGGTTGCCGCGGGGCTTACTTCTTGGCGGGCGCTTTCTTCGCCGCTGGCTTTTTGGCCGGGGCGGCTTTCTTGGCGACGGCCGGTTTTGCTGGGGCTTTTTTCACGGCAGGCTTGGCGGCCGCTTTCTTGGCCGGTGCTGCTTTTTTAGCAGGTGCCGCCTTTTTGGCCGGAGCGGCTTTCTTGGCGGGTGCGGCCTTCTTCGGGGCGGCCTTTACGGCGGGCTTGGCAGCGGCTTTCTTGGCCGGAGCAGCCTTTTTCGCTGGGGCCGCTTTCTTGGCAGCGGGCTTGGCGGCGGCCGCAGCGGCCTTGGCGGCCTTCTTGGCCTCTTCCTCGGCGCGCGCGGCTTCTTCACGCTGGAAGTTGCGCGGCCGGATCGAGGCGTAGTAGCTCAGCGGCTTGCCAAGCGCCTCTTTGTTCATGATGTGTTTGACCGTGCGATCGTACGAGGCCATCTCGTAGTTGTGGTCCATCTTGATCGCATCGAACGGGCAGAACTCGGCGCAGAAGCCACAGTTCATGCAGATGTCGATGTCGATATGGAACTCGCGCGGCTGCGGCACGGGCCGGCCGGTCTTCGGGTCGTTGGTGCGCTCGATCCAGATGCACTGCGGCGGGCAGACCTTGGCGCAGATGCCGCACGACGTGCACCGGTAATCCTTCTCGGCGCCCTTCTCCTCGTACACCAGGAACGGCGTGAAGCGGAACTCCTCGGGCACCGGCATCTTCTCGTCCGGGTACATCACCGTCATGGCGCCCTTACCCTTGGGCCCTTGACGCGCCAGCAGTTGCTTCGGATCCGGGCTGTAGTACTTGCGCCCAAGATACCGAATATCGTCCGCATAGCTGCCAAGCAAATGCCGCAGCACCACGCCCATGCCCTTCAGGATCCCAGTTCCGAACATAGCACCTCTCGACATTGGCGATTGGTGATTGGTGATCTGCGATTGAGCTCGCAATCGCAAATCACAAATCGCAAATCACAAATGACTTACCGGTCAACTTCACCCAACACGATATCGACGCTGCCCAGGATCGCCACGACGTCGGCGACCTTCCAGCCCTGGCAGGCTTTGCCAAGCGAGGTCAGATTGATAAAGCCCGGGGCGCGGACGTGATAGCGATACGGGTTCGGCTTGCCGTTCGAGACGACATAGAACCCGAGTTCGCCCTTGGGGCTCTCGATCCGGCCGTAAGCCTCGCCGGCCGGCACGCGCGCCTGGTATTGCTGCTTGCCCGAGAGGATCTCGCCTTCGGGCAGCTGGGTCAGCGCCTGCTGCAAGATCTTGACGCTCTGGCGGGCCTCGAAAACGCGCACCTTGTAGCGATCGAAGAGATCGCCCGTCTGACCGACGGGGATCTCGAAGTCAAACCGATCGTAGATGCCGTAGGGTTCGGCCTTGCGGATGTCGTGCCTCACGCCGGCGGCGCGCAGGATCGGCCCGGAGACGCTGTACGCGATCGCTTCGTCGGCCGACATCGCTGCGACGCCGATGCAGCGCGAGCGCACGATCTCGTTGTCGGTGAGGTAGGCCTCGATCTCGTCGATCTTGCGCGGCAGGCGCTCGAAGGCCAGCTCTTTGAGCGTCTCGAGCGCGCCCGGCGGCAGGTCGCGCGCGACGCCGCCGAAGCGCATGTAGTTGACCATCATGCGCGACCCGGCCGTGGCCTCGAACACATCGAGGATCATCTCGCGCTCGGTCATCATGTAGAGCGCCGGGGTGAAGAAGGCGCCAAGGTCGTTGAGGAAGAAGCCGATCCACCACAGGTGGCTGGCCACGCGCGTAAACTCGTCCATGATCACGCGCAGATACTCGGCGCGCTCGGGCACCTTCGCGCCCATCAACTTCTCGACGGCCATCACGTACCCGTGGTTGTTGGCCATCGGCGTGAGGTAATCGAGCCGGTCGGTGAACGGGATGTTCTGGATGAAGGTGTTGCGCTCGCCGATCTTCTCGTGGTTGCGGTGCAGGTAGCCCATCACCGGCTCGAGCTTGACGATCGTCTCGCCGTCGAGGGTCACGATCAGGCGCAACACGCCGTGCGTCGAAGGGTGCTGCGGCCCGAGGTTGACCGTCACCAGATCGGTCTGCATGCCCTCGATCGTCACGCCCTTGCCGTCCACCGGCATCGCCTCATACAGCCCGCGCTCGGCCTGCTCGCTCCAGCCCTCGAGCGTGAAGCCATCGGGATAAGCGACGTTATTGCCGAAAGGGTTCTTGTCTTCGACGCGATGCACCTGGCCGCCCGGCCAGCGCGTGTCGTACGGCTTGCCGTCCTGCTCGTAATAGGCTTCCTTCCAATCCTTGCGCATCGGGTGGCCGTTGAAGCCCTCCCACATCAAAATGCGCTTGAGATTGGGATGCCCCGGGAACTTGATCCCATACAGGTCCCAGGCTTCACGCTCCTGGAAGTCGGCGCCCGGGAAGAGCGGGGTCAGGCTCGGGATGGTCGGCGCATCGTGGCTGGTCTGCGCATGGAGCACGATCGCCCCACCCCCGGCGTCCAGATTGTAGAAATGGTAGACCATCTCCATCTGGCCCTGCTCGAGGTAATGCACGGGAGTCGCCGATGACAGGAACTTGAAGTTATACCGATCGCGCAGCGCCGTCGCCACCTCGACCAGGTTCTCGGGTTTGACCGTGTAGCCCGAGTAGCCTTTGCGTGTTTCGACGCTCACCGCCTCGGGGAACGCCTCGTTGAGTTTGACGTCCTCGGCCTTGAGCTTGAGGTTGTTGAGTTCAGCAGTGGCCATGATGTCTGTGAAGTATGCCTGTGTTGCGAATAGCGCCCGTCATCAGCCGGCCGCCGGCGGCTCAGCCGGTGACAGAGCAGCCTGCTCGGCGAGAGCAGCCTGCTCGGCCGCCCGCTGGCGCAGGAGCGTCGCCTGGCGCGGGTCAATCAGATCCGGCCCGAGGATCGGCACGGGGATCGGCTCTTCGGCGCCCGGCTGATACCACCGGACCGTGCGGATCGACTGGCCGTCGATTTTCTTCTGAAGCGTGATCAGGCCATGGAGCAGCGCCTGGGGCGTGGGCGGGCAGCCCGGCACATAGACATCGACCGGCAGGAACTTGTCGATGCCCGACACGACGTTGTAGCCGTCCTTGAACGGCCCGCCGCCGCTGGCGCAGGCCCCCATCGCCATGACGTACTTGGGCTCGGGCATCTGGTTGTACAGGCGCACGATCTGGGGCACCATCTTCTTCGTCACGGTGCCCGAGACGATCATCAAATCCGCCTGGCGCGCCGACGGTCGCATGACCTCCATGCCGAAGCGGCTCAGGTCGTAGCGCGCGGCGGCTGTGCAGATCATCTCGATCGCGCAACAGGCGAGGCCGAAGAGCATCGGCCACATCGAGTTGCGTCGACTCCAGTTATAGATTTTGTCGATCGAGGTGACGATCAGGTTGTTCTCGATCTCGGCCGGGACCTTGATGTCGGGGTTGGCAAGTTCCTTGGCGATGCTGCTCATAAACTCGTCCTGCTCTCGTACCACTCCTGAAAGATGGCTTCTAGCAATTCGTCGTTGACAAGCTCGGGATCGTCTTTGAAGTCTGGGAGCACGATCACCCAATTGTAGACCATATTAAGGGTGAGGCCCTCGAAATCGACCTCGGGATGCTCCTGTGCGAGGCGACGAGCCAACGCGTAAGACGCATCCCAGTAGAGATCATCCATTGCCGGTCATTCGTGACAGATTTCGCAATTGAATTATATCTGTCCGATTAGTGGTGTCAAACGAAGTCTTTTCTCTGACCCGTTTGACAAAAAAAGCCGCGGCGCTAGAATCCCTGGGGTCAGCTACCGCATCCGGGTCGGCCACGCCTGGTCTGTCGGTGCGGAGGCTGGGTTAACGTTATCGCCGGGGATCGGGAGCGTATGCAAGCGACACGCCAACAGATACTGGATCACCTGAAGGTTCACGGGCCCACAACGGTCGATCAACTCGCAGCCGTATTGGGGCTGAGCCCGGTCACCGTTCGGCACCACCTCGACATCCTGCGCAGCGAGGAACTGATCGGCGAACCGGTTGTGCGCCGTCGCAACACGCGGGGTCGCCCCCAGCACCTGTTCGCGCTTACCGACAAAGCGGCAAGCCACTTCCCAAAGCGCTACCATGAGCTGGCGGGTGGGCTCCTCGAACAGCTCAAGCGGCACGCCGACGAGCGGACCGTCAACGTCATTTTCGCCGGGCTGAGCGACAGCATGCTTGCCACGGCGCCTCGGCCCGAACCAGAGAGCGCGCTTCCCGAACGTCTCACCCAGGCCGTCTCGTATTTGAACACCCAGGGCTATGTGGCTCGCTGGCAGGCCGTGTCCGACGGTTTCGTCATCCACACCTGCAACTGCCCCTTCGAAGGCGTGGCCTCGGCCCACGGCGAGCTCTGCGGCCTCGACGCGCGGCTGATCAGCACGCTCGTCGGCGAACCCGTCGAGCGTCGTTCGCATCTGGCCGATGGCGACTCGAGCTGCACTTACTACATTCCGAGCCGGGTCAGCGTCGTCCAGCCCATGATTGAGTAGACCTGGATCGCTGATAAGTTGACACCCGGCGCGGAACTTGTTACGATCTTGGCTCAAGGTGAAGAAACGACGCGGCATCCCTAGGTAAGCCCGCGACACGCATTGCCGGAGGACCCATGACGACACAGACCGATCTGCCCACCACCCTGCCCGACCTTTCCGTCACGCCGGAGCCGGTGCTGACGCTCCTGCCCGCTGCGGCAACGAAACTGACCGAACTGCTGGCGTCACGCAACCTCACCGATCATGGCCTGCGCGTGTTCGTCTCGGGCGGCGGCTGTTCAGGAATGCAATACGGTATGGCGATCGAGAAGGAAGCCAGCGAGTTCGACACCGTGTTCGAGCAGAACGGCATCCGCGTCATCGTCGACCCGACCTCGCTCGGCTACCTGACCGGTGCGACGATCGACTACATCGACAACCTCATGGGCGGCGGCTTCCGCATCGACAACCCGAACGCGGTCTCGACCTGCGGCTGTGGCCATTCCTTCCGCTCCTCTGGCCAGGCCGAAGCGTCCGATGAGGGCGAGAGCTGCGGCAGCGGTTGCGGCTGTCACTGAGCCTGCGGTTTTCCCACCCGCTCAACAACGCGATCGGCCTTGGCCGGTCGCGTTTTTTATTCATTTTTGGTTGCGATTCTGGCTGTGTAAGCCGATCAGCCCGTATGTTCTATTTTTTAAGTTGACAATGCGGACCAGGTATTATATAACCCTGATGGTTATATAACCAAAAAGATATACAGGAGCCAAGACCATGATCGATGTACCTGACCTCCGCAACACAGCCGAGCAGCGCACAGCCGTGATCCGCATCACTGTGCCCCGCTCCGAGATCCAGACCGCGATGGGCCCGGGCTACCAGGAGCTCATGGACACCCTCAAAGCACAGGGTATCCAGCCTGCGGGGCCCTGGTTCACGCATCATCTGCGGATGGATCCGGAGGTCTTCGACTTCGAGTTGAGCGTGCCCGTCGACGTGGCAGTCCGACCAGAGGGGCGCGTGCAGCCCGGGTCGTTGCCCGCATCCCGGGTGGCGCACACCGTCTTTCATGGCCCTTACGAAGGCCTGGGTGAAGCCTGGGGCGCATTCGAAGCCTGGATCGCGGCGCAGAACCTCAAGCCGGCCGACGATCTGTGGGAGGTCTACAGCGCCGGGCCGGAGACGGGGCCCGATTCGGCGACCTGGCGCACGGATCTGTTTCACCCTTTGGCCGATTGACGCTTTCTCGCACTGAGGCGCAACGATGAAGACACAGCCCAAGAAGACCGGCGCCCGCACGAGCGCCACCGTGAAAACGCCCCGCAGCCCGCGCGCGAAGGCGCCCTCGGAGGTCGAGGCCTTACTCGCCGAGCTACAACACCCGCAGCGGGCCGAGATCCTGGCGCTGCGAAAGATCATCCTCGCGACCGACCCGACGATCGGCGAGGGCATCAAGTGGAATGCGCCCAGCTTTCACACCACCGAGCACTTCGCCACCTTCCACCTGCGCGCGAAGCCCGACCTGCAACTTGTGCTGCATCGTGGCGCGCGACGTCGGGCGGATGCCGCAGCCTTCGCCGTGGATGATCCGCAGGGGCTCCTCGAGTGGCGCGACAGCGATCGCGCCGTCATCAACTTCAAGAGCCTGAAGGACGTTGCGGCGCGCAAAACAGCCCTCACCCGGCTGCTGCGGCAATGGATCAACCAGATCTAAGTCAAGGAGCACCCATGTTCGCCAAACAAAAGATCACGCCCTATCTCTGGTTCGACACCCAGGCCGAGGAAGCGGCCCTGTTCTATACGTCGCTCTTCAAAGACTCGCGCATCGTGAGCGTCAATCACTACGGCGACGCCGGCCCGCGCCCCAAGGGCTCGGTGCTGACCGTGGTCTTCGAGCTCGCCGGGCAATCGTTTGTGGCGCTCAACGGCGGACCGCAGTTCCCGTTCACCGAAGCCATCTCGCTCTTCGTCAACTGCGATACACAAACCGAGGTCGACGCGCTCTGGGAGAAGCTACTCGAAGGCGGTCAGGCTCAGATGTGCGGTTGGTTGAAAGACCGCTACGGGGTTTCGTGGCAGATCGTGCCTGGCCGGCTCGGCGAGATGCTGGCGGACCCCGACCCGGTGCGGGCCCAGCGCGTCACGGAGGTCATGTTGCGCATGGTCAAGCTCGACCTGGCTGCACTCGAGGAGGCGTATGGCCACGGCTAGCCTCCCCGCCAACCGGCTCGACCTGACGTTCGCGGCGCTGGCCGATCCCACGCGGCGCGCGATCTTGCAGCGCCTGATGGCGGGTGAAGCCACTGTGATGGAGCTGGCGCGCCCGTTCGCGCTCAGTCAGCCCGCGATCTCGAAACACCTCAAGGTGCTCGAACGCGCCGGCCTGATCTCACGCGGGCGGAATGCGCAGCGCCGCCCCGCCCGGCTCGAAACACGCCCGTTGGCCGAGGCGAACCGGTGGATCGAGGGGTATCGCGCCCATTGGGAAGGGACGTATCAGCGGCTCGATACGTTGCTCGAGGAACTCAAGAACGAAGAAGTCGAGTTGGGCCGCATCCATTTCCAGGGAGATGCTTCATGAAGACGGTTGGATCGCTACACGTCACCCTGCCCTCCGAGCGCGAGATCGCGCTGACCCGGATCTTCACTGCCCCGCGACACCTTGTCTATCGGGCATACACCGAGCCCGACCTGGTGCGACGATGGGCGGCCGGCCCGCCCGGCTGGCGCTTTGCGGTTTGCGAGATCGATCTGCGCGTCGGCGGCGCCTGGCGTTGGGTGCTCGAAGGCCCGGGCGGCGAACGCATGGGCCTGGGCGGGGTCTATCGCGAGATCGTGCCGAACGAACGCCTTGTCTCGACCGAGCGTTTCGATGAAGCCTGGTACGAGGGTGAGGCGCTCTCACGTGTCACGTTTAGCGAAGAACGCGGCGAGACCCGGCTCACCGTCACCGTGCGATACGACTCAGAGGCGATCCGCGACGCTGTCCTGCAATCGCCGATGGCCGAGGGCATGGCCCATGGGCTCGACCAGCTCGAAAGCGCGCTGAAGGAGCTTTGATTGCGGATTGTCGATTGCCGATTTCCAGTCGCTGACCGGCACAGAGGCGCGGCCTCGGGTGCGAAGGATCTGTCCTGAGACAACGCCTCATGGGTCGGCTCTTGCCACCGGAGCGCCTCAGGACGGATCCTTTTTGGACCCACGCGAAGCGATCGGACGGGTGTGTCTTGGGCCCACAGTCTGACAATGCGGCTCGGCCTGTGCCCCTCGCACCACGCTCTGCGCCCCTCGCCCCACCCTCACCGTCGGCTCTGGAAGAAACCCAAGAGGCCCGCGAAGCCGCCAATGACCACAAGCACGACGATGACCACCATCGGAGGCAGGCTGCCTGTGATACCGGTCGTGGCCACGCCTCCGACGGGCAGGAGTGTGGGTCTGAGAATGGCCGACGGCGGCGTAAAGGTCGGCGGCCGGACCGTGACCGGGGCGTCGGTCGGCGCGATGCCACCGAATTCTAGCGTCGCGGTAGCGGCCCGGGTCGGCGTCGGCGGGATGATCGGTACCGCGACCGTATCGAGCTGGCCCGTGAAGGCCACATTGTCGATCCAAACCCAGCCTGTGTTGTCGTTCGGGCCCAAATACACGATCTGCAGCCAGACCACGGGCTCGGCGTCGGCAGCGCCGATCACGGCCTTCCCCAGCACCTGCGCCACCTGCCCGGCCACGATTCGGCCGATGCGATCGTACGTCGTGCCAGGGCCGCTACGCACTGTCGCGCCCTCGCCCACGCCCGTGATATACGGGCCTGTGGGCGTGGAGTCCTGCGGAAACGGCCCGGCCGAAACCGGCCGAGCGTGCCAGCCGAGCAGTGCCAGCAGGCTCAGCAGTGCCATGAGCGCGCCGACTCGGCGCCAATGTATGGATTGCATGTAGGTCGGATTGTACCTAAAGGAAAGACCGGTACGCGTCTTTCGTGGACTACAGATCTTCGCGCAGGATGTCGATCGTAGTCTGAAGCGCTGGAAGAAGCGAGCCCTCGTCGGCGTAATCGGCGGGGGCAAAGGCCATCGCCAGCTGCCCGGCCTGGCGCCCGGCGATGCGCGCCAGCAGCCCTTCGAGTGCGGAGAGCGAATCGGTGAAGCCGATCTTGCCAAGCAACTCGATCGCGGCGCGCCGGATGTGCACGGCCACCGAACGATCGCCAGCCAGTTTGACGAGCACAACTGAGGCCGCTGGGACACGTTCAAGCACATGCGCCTCGGCCTCAAGCGTCAGACGGCCGGCGCCCTCCCGAGACGCAAGATGCGCCTCGAGCAGATACTGCATCTGCGGTCGATCGAACTTTCGAAGCTGCGCGGCGACCCCGGCACGGACTTCGGCCGGGTAACGGTACTCGCTGCCTCGCAGCTCGAAATAATCGCCGATCGCCTGGATCACCTGGCAGCGCAGCCCAAGATCGGCCTCATCAAGCCGGGCCGCAAGGAGCTGCACGGTGAGCGGCGAACGCCTGAGACCCTCTGAGCCGGTCAGGATCGCGAAGCCTCGCGCGCGCTCCTGCAAATGCTGCGAGACGAACATCTCGCCGGCCACCCACGGATCGACCGAAGGCACAGCCCGCGGCTGCAGGCGCATGGCGGGACGAACAAGCGACGCTTCGAATCGGACGCGGGACCGAGGACGGCTCATGAGCGATTCACTTTTCCGCGCGGGTCCAACCGGCGACCTGTGGCGGGCATAACTCTGGGCGGCGTGGTCGCTAATTTAGCACATCCAACACGGCGCGCAAGTTACGCTCGATGTTCAACCCGAGGTTGATCCGCAGCACGCGTCGCTTGCGTGCGGTCAACGCCTCGAGATCGCCCAGGGCCTGCGCGTTCTTCAACTCCGCGAAACTGTACGCCTCCCCCGGCACAGGTGCATCGACGGCATCGTCGCTTACGAACTGGATGAAGACCCCGTTGTTGGCGCCGCCCTTGTGCAGCTGACCGGTCGAGTGCAGGAAGCGCGGCCCATACCCAAGCGTTGTCGCGGCGCCCGTCTTGTCGCGCAAGACGGACTGCAGATCTCGCAGAAGCTTCTCGCGCTTCGGCGTCGTCTGCAGATAGGCCATGATCGCGACATAGTCGTTGCGGCGCACGCCCTTCAGGTGTCGTTGGACTTCGGCCGCGAAATCGGCGTCTCCAACGCGCACCGCCTCGGCCTTGGGCAGCGCTCCGCCACTCGCGAGCGTGGTGAGCAGCGCCTTTGTGCGATCCTTTGCCTCCTGCACGTTGGGCTGGTCGAACGGATCGACCGAAAGCACCCAGCTCGCCGCCGACGTCGCGACCTCCCAGCGCAGGAACTCGCCGCCGAGGTCGTACACGTCGTCGAGGTGGATCGTGACGACGGGCTGCCCCGCGCGGGCCAGCACCTTCAGCGCGCGCTCGGTCGCCAGATCCTTACCCAGCTTGAGATACACAAAGAGCCGATCCAGCCCGTAAGCGCGCGGCTTGGCCAAGGCCTCGCCCTCGACCGGAAGGATGCCCGTGCCGTCCTTGCCCGTCGACTCGGCGATGAGTTGCTCGATCCAATACCCAAACGTGCGCACCTTAGGGGCCGTTACGATCGTCACCTTGTCGCGCTTCGACTTGGTCAGCGCGCCAAGGATGGCGCCGAGGTGCAAACCCGGGTTCTGGACGGGCGGCACGGTCGGCCCGCAGGCCGCAGCCATGCGCCGGGCGCGGGCGAGGAGCTTGCCAACGTCGATGCCCAGCAATGCGGCCGGCACAAGACCGAAGAGCGAGAGCGCCGAGTACCGGCCACCGATGTCGGGCGGGTTGACGAACACCCGGCGGAAGCCGCGTTCCTTGGCGAGCGCTTCGAGCGCCGTTCCGGGGTCGGTGATCGCGATGAAGTTCTCGCCGGCGCGGCGGCCTTTAAGCTCCTTCAGCTTCGTCCAGAAGTGGGCGTTGAAGGCGTTGATCTCGGCCGTGCCGCCGGATTTCGAGGCGACGATGTAGAGCGTGCGCGCGGGATCGCTGCGCGCCTCGGCCGCCAGCACGGCCGCCGGATCCGTCGAATCGAGCACGGCCAGATCCAGGTAGCCTTTGGCCACGCCAAACGTCGCCCGCAGCACTTCGGGCGCCAACGACGAGCCGCCCATGCCCAGCAGCAGCGCGTGCGTGAAGCCGGCCCGTCGGATCTCGCCGGCAAAGGTCGTCAGATGCGCGACTTCGGCCGCCATCTGATCGGCCAGGTCGAGCCAACCCAGACGGGCCTTGATCTCGGCCTGATGAGCCGGATCGTTGGGCTTCCACAGTGTGCTGTCCTTGCGCCACAGTCGCTGCCCGAACTCGGCGCGGGCCATGGCCGCGGTCGCGCGCGCGGCTGTCGCGGCGCTGCGGCCGAGCTCGACCACCTGGCGATCGGCCAGGAGCACGCTCTGGCGTCGTACCTCGACGACGCCAAGCAGAGTCTCAAACGACTTCGCAAATGAGGCTACGCCCTCGCGTTCGAGCTGGGCCGTGACGTCCTCCATGTGGACGCCGATCTCCTCGAGTTTCTCGACAAGCTGCCCGGCCTCGGGCGCGCTTGTCGACAGCCGAACGGCCGGTTGGCCGTGATCCTTATAGGCCACGACCGTAGCGGGCGGCATGGTGTCGACCGTATCCGGCGCGATCAGCGCTTCGACGTAATACACATCCGGGTAGGATGGGTTCTTTGTGCTTGTGCTCGCCCACAGCGGGCGCTGGACTCGCGCGCCCTTGGCCGCCAGCTTCTCCCAACGCTCGCCCGCAAACGTCTCGCGAAAGGCAACGTACGCGAGTTTGGCGTTGGCGATCGCGGCCTGCCCCTTGAGCGCCTCGAGCCGCCGCGCCTCGACCTTCCCGAGCGATCCGCCCTTCTCGTCGAGCCGCTTGTCGACAAGCGTGTCGACCCGACTGACAAAGAAACTCGCCACCGACGCGATGCCGCCGATCGCTTTACGCCCCTTTGCGCGTTGCTCGAGGCCGCTCAGATAGGCCTCCATCACTTCACGATAGCGTTGGATCGAGAAGATCAGGGTGACGTTGACGTTGATGCCCTCGGCAAGCGCCTGCGTGATCGCCGGCAGGCCTTCTTTGGTCGCCGGGATCTTGATCATCAGGTTCGGACGGCCCACCGCCTTCCACAGACGTCGGGCCTCACTCAACGTCGCGGCGGTGTCGCGCGCCAGATTGGGCGCGACCTCGATGCTGACGTAGCCGTCGGCACCGCCTGTGCGCCGAAAGACAGTCGCAAAGACATCGGCTGCGGCGCGGATGTCATCGATCGACAGCGCATCGTAAATCTCGAGCGCCGACTTGCCCGCCCGCGCCAGCACCGCGATCTGTTCGTCGTAGTCGTTGCTGCCTGCGATGGCCTGCTCGAAGATCGTGGGGTTCGAGGTCAACCCGGTGATGTCGCCGGCCTGGACCATCTTCCTCAACGCGCCGCTGGTCAACAGACTGCGACGGATGTTGTCGTGCCACGGGCTCTGTCCCAACGCAGCCATTTGGACAAGCGGGTTCGTCGCCATAGCATGTTCCTGTGGTGGTGTCGGCGGACATCATGCCCGACCGATCCAGAAGAGGACAGCTGACCGCTGACCTCTGTTGCCGATGGGTCGACCCTGGACCGCCCATGCCGGTCGGTCGACTGAGACAGCCAGCCGATCACAGACCTGGAGACGGCGCCTGCCGTCCGCGGTCTGCGCCAGCCGCCGCCTACCCTCCTCGCTCGAGCGCCAGCACTTTATTGAGCCGGCGCACGAGGCGCTCCTCGTTCTGGAAAGTCGCTCCAAGATAGGCGCGTGTGATCTCGCTGGCCAACTCCGAGCCGATGATCCGGGCGCCGATACAGAGCACGTTCATGTCGTCGTGCTCGACGCCCTGATGCGCCGAATAGGTGTCGTGGCACACGCCGGCGCGGATGCCCTTCATCTTGTTGGCCGCGATGCAGGCGCCGACGCCGCTGCCGCACAATACGATGCCGCGTTCGGCCCGACCCTCCTGCAGCGCCAAACCGACATCGCGGGCCGAATCGGGGTAGTCGACCGGGTGCTCGGCCGAGTCGGTGCCAAGATCCAGCACCGCCCAGCCCAGCCCGCCGGCCACTTCGATCAGCTTCGTCTTCAACGGATAGCCGCCGTGATCGGCAGCGATGGCGAGACGTTTCACGAGAGAATCCTCATTGAGATCGTAAGCACCGTACGCCAAACGTCTGGGCCGGAAACCCGAGGCTCGTCATTGGGGCAGCCTCGCGCTTTGCGCACCCCGCACGACGCTTTACGCTCCCTACTGCCCAAGTGCCCTGAGCGCCAGTTCGACCACGCGATCGGGCGTGAACCCAAGCTCCTTGAACACCGTGCCCGCAGGGGCCGAGGCGCCGAAGCGGTCGATCGACAGGATCTGGCCCTGCGCGCCGACGTACTTGTGCCAACCCTGGGATACGCCGGCCTCGACCGCGACGCGGGCCGTGACCGTCGGTGGCAACACCGACTCGCGGTACGCCAGCGACTGCTCGTCGAACAACGCCCAGCACGGCAGCGACACGATCCGGGCGCGCACGCCGCGCTCGGCCAATACCTTCTCGGCGGCCACGACAAGCGCCAGCTCGGATCCAGTGGCCAACAGCACCACCTGCGGATCGGCCAACTCGGGGTTGAGCACGTAGCCGCCACGCGCCGTGCCCTCGGCTGAGGCGTAGACCGTTCGGTCGAGCACGGGCAGGTTCTGGCGAGTCAGCGACAAGATCGTCGGCCGATCACGGTTCTCGATCGCGATCCGCCAGGCCCAGGCCGTCTCGTTCGCATCGCCCGGCCGAATGAACAGCGCCTGCGGGATCGCGCGCAAGGCCGCGTAGTGCTCCACGGGCTGATGGGTCGGGCCGTCCTCGCCGACGCCGACGCTGTCGTGGGTAAAGACCCAGATGCTGCCCAGCTCCATCAACGCCGAGAGCCGAAGCGCGCCGCGCATGTAGTCGGCGAACATCAGGAACGTCGATCCGTAAGGGATCGCGCCGCCGTGCAGGGCTAAGCCGTTGACGATCGCGCCCATCGCGTGCTCGCGAACCCCGAAGTGCAAGTTGCGGCCCGCGTAGCCCCACACGCCGCCCGAGGCGCCTTGCACGCCCTCCTGCGACAACGTCGGGCTCTGGAAGTCGCCGGCGCCCTTGAGCACCGTGAACGTCGAGGGGTTGAGGTCCGCCGAGCCGCCGATCAACTCAGGCAGCGCCTTGCCAAGCGCATTGAGCACGGTCTCGCCGGCCTTGCGCGTGGCAAGGCCCTTGGCGTCGGCCGCAAAGCCCGGCATCGCATCGACCCAACCGGCGGGCAGCTCGCCGGCCAGGCGGCGCTTGAGCTCGACCGCCAGATCGGGGAACTCCTGTGTATACGCGTCGAACGCGGCAGCCCAGGCTTTCTGTGCCTTACGCCCGCGCCGAACGGCCTTGCGCAAGTGATCCACGGCGGCTTCGGGCAGGTGGAACATCTCGTCGGGCCAGCCGAGGTTGACCTTGGCTGCCGAGAGTTCTTCGGCGCCGAGCGGCGAGCCGTGCGATTCCGAGGTGCCCTGTTTGTGAGGCGCGCCGAAGCCGATCGTGGTGCGGACCGCGATCAAAGAGGGCTTGTCGGCCACACGTTGAGCCTTCTTGAGCGCGCGCGCGACAGCGTCAGGGTTGTTGCCTTCGGCCACCTGCTGCACATGCCAGCCATAGGCCGTGAAGCGCTTGCCGACATCCTCGGTGAACGTCAACGAGTTCGTGCCCGCAAGCGAGATCGCGTTGTCGTCGTACAGCACGATCAACTTGCCGAGCTTGAGGTGCCCGGCCAGCGAGCAGGCCTCCGCCGTGACGCCCTCCATCAAATCGCCGTCGGAGGCAAGGACGTAGGTGTAGTGGTTGACAACGTCGTGCCCGGGCCGGTTGAAAGTCGCGGCCAGATGCGCCTCGGCCATGGCAAAACCCACGGCTGTCGCCAGGCCCTGGCCAAGCGGGCCAGTGGTCATCTCGACCCCGGGCGTCAGGCCGACCTCGGGGTGGCCGGGCGTGCGGCTCCCCCACTGGCGAAAACGCTTGACCTCGTCGAGCGACAGGTCGTAGCCAGTCAGATGCAACAGGGCGTACAGCAGCATCGACCCGTGACCAGCCGAGAGAATGAACCGGTCTCGGTTCGGCCAGTTCGGATCCTTGGGGCTGTGGGTCAGGAACTTATCCCACAGGGCATAGGCCATGTCGGCGGCGCCCATCGGCAGACCGGGATGGCCCGAGTTGGCATGCTGGACGGCATCGGCCGCCAGAAAGCGGATCGTATTGATCGCCAGGCGATCGAGATCGGGGTTCTTAGCCACGTTGACTCCTCACGTGATAATTTTGGCCCAGCTAGGTGCGGACACTCCATTATAATCGCCGCGCCGTATCGTTCGAGACGCCGTCTGCGGCGGGTTCACGGGCGAGTTGTCGGCCGCGGATTCTGGCCCAGTAAGCAAAAGGCCTTGATAGGTCGTGCTTGCGCACCGGCGCGGCGGCATGCACGCGCGACCTGTCTGCATAGTGGCGGCCCAGCCCTCGCCAGATCGGTTAGCGGCAGGATCAAACCATGCGACTGTTTCTCTTCGACGTCGACGGCGTGCTGGTGCATAGCCGCGCCTACCATATCGGCCTTAAAAAGGCCGTAGCATACTTCTCGAGCGCGCTGGGCCTGGGCGACCACACCCTGACGGAGGCCGATATCGATGCCTTCGAAGCCGCTACAGTGACCGTCGAGTGGGAGTTGTCAGCGATCGCTGTGGCACGGATGCTGATCGATCGCCTGCGCGCGGCGCCGCCAAAGAGCACCCTTCCCGATACGTTTTGGGCGCTTGGCGATCTGCTCCGCGCCCATCCCCACCCCATCGCCCGGCCCGACTTTCTTGCGCTGGCTCAGGCTAGCGCCCAGGCGTTGCCCGGCCAGCGCCCATCCCTGGCCATGCTCGAGCGCTTCCTCGAGGAGATCGCGCATGAGCCATACGTCACGGCCCTCAACCCCGTGCTCCGGGAGCTCCTCGGCCATTGCTACGACATCCAGCGCGGTCCGACGATGCAGATCGTCCAGGCCTTTGCCGTTGGCGCAGAGGCTTATCGGCTGAGCTACGGGCATCCGCCGCGCCTGGTCGCCGAGTCGCTGCTCGAGACGGCTGACAGCCCGTACCTGTCATCCGAATGGCGAACGCGGTTGCTCGATCTCTGGCGCTCCGGGGCGCTGGGTATCAGCCTCTACACAGCCCGCCCAAGCCTGCCGCCACGCGAGGCGCCCGATCTGCCGCTCGGTTACACGCCGGAAGCGGAAGCTGCCTTGAAGCTCGTCGGTCTCGAGGGCATTCCCGTAATGGCGGTCGGACGGCTGCAATACGTGGCCGAGCGACACGGCCTGAGCGCCGAAGACCTGGTCAAGCCGTCGCCTGTGCAGTCGCTGGCCGCGATGGGCGCGGCCGGCACCGGCCTGGAGACCGATTCGGTCGAGGCGGCGTTGCGGGTCGCGCAGGGAGGCCCGGTGACCGGGCCGCTGGTCAGGGTTGCGGGGGCCGAGGTCCATGTCTTTGAAGACTCGGCAAGCAGCCTGCGATCGGCCACACGTGCCGTCGCATTGCTCAACGATCACGGGCTCGGCGTGACGCTCACCCGCCATGGCATTGCCCCAGAGGGCTCGCCCAAGGTGGCTGCGCTTTCGGGGATCGCCGATCACGTCTGGCCGGATGTCAATACCGCGCTACGCCACGTCCTGATGCACTGACGCCCACTCCGAGCCTACTTGTCGCGGCGCTTCAGCCTCAGCGCGAGATCGCGCAACTGGTTGAAGCTGACGGGCTTGACAAGGACGAGGTCGGCCTTCTCTTCGAGGGTCTCGGCGAGCCGCGCATCGGCCGTTGAGGCGATCACGCGCGCGCTCGACAGCCGCGGGTCTTCGCGAACCTGGCGCAGGATCTCGATACCCGAGATCCCGGGCAAGTGCATATCCAACACGATCACACTTGGCTCGATGGACTGCAGCCGGGCCAACGCATCAACGCCGTTGCCGATGGCCTCCACCGAGAAACCCGCCAGCGTGAGGGCCGCGCTAAAGATCTCGGCCAGATCCGGGTCATCCTCGACGATCAGGGCCAGACTGACCTCATCCATGCTCGGCCTCCTCAGCGAACGGAGTACGTCTTCTCGAGGCCGCGCTTCTCGCGCAGCGCGGCATAAGCGCCCACCCAAGGCTCGCCCAGCGTGTTGCGTTTGGGGAGCACGACCTTGTCCAGACGCCCGGCGAGGCCGGCCATCTGCCCAGGGAGCTCGGCCCACATATCCTCGAGCACAATGGCTTCGATCTTGACTGCCGCCGGCTGAACCCACAACCAATCCCGTCGGAATTGATCGGCCTTGAGCCAATAATCGCGTTTCTCCCAGGCCGCGCAGGTCACGTCGATCGTCTCGTTGATCTCGTGCAGGGCCAGGGCGAGGAAGGCTGCCATGTCGCGGGCCGTCTCATCGAGGCTCGGCCGGGTCGCCAGCCCGCGCAGGGTCAGCGCCATCGCCTTCATCAGGCGGTCGCGTGTCTTTCCGACGTTATCGGGTTTTACAAGACGTCCCACAGTCGCTCCGTGTTGATCGCACCAAAGAAGCAGGATTTTAGCACGGTGTCGGTTACACCCACCGGGCGCCGGGCCAGGGTGCCTCGGTATAATGAAACCCATGAGCAACAACCCCACCTACGATTCGCTGCGTACACGACTGGGCGAGCTCCACGACCTCAACAAGATCGGCTGGGTGCTCGGCTGGGATCAGCGCACGATGATGGCGCCCGGTGGCGGCGCCGTCCGCGCCGACCAGATCGCCACCCTCAACCGGATCGCGCACGAGAAGTTCACGGCTGACGAAGTCGGCGACCTCCTCGAGGCGCTCCGCGACTTCGAGGCCGCCGAGCCCTACGAGAGCGATGCTGCGGCGTTGATCCGACGCACCCGATACGACTATCAGCGCGAGCGCCGGGTCTCGACCGACCTACGGGTGGCCATGGCGCGCGCTTCGGCATTGGCCAACAGCGCCTGGGTGCAGGCGCGCCGCAACAACGACTACGCCAGCTTCAAGCCGCGGTTGGCCGAGATCCTTGATCTCAAGCGGGCGTACGCCGACGCGGTCCGCGAGCCCGAACAGAGCCGCTACGACGCGCTTGTCGACGACTTCGAACACGGGATCACCACGATCGAGATCGCCGAGATCTTCAGCGCGGTGCGCGATGGGATCGCCCCATTGTTGACCAGGATCACGGCAAACGCCGACAAGGTCGACGGCGCGGCGCTGCAAGGCGACTTCCCGGCCGAGCAGCAGGCCGCATTGTGCCGGGCCACGCTCGAGCCGCTTGGTTTCCATCCAGGCGCCTGGCGCCTCGATCCCACGGTCCACCCGTTCGCCAGCAACTCGGCGACCCAGGATATCCGTATCACCACGCGTTACGAGCCGCACATCCTCGGACCGGCGTTCTTTGGCAGCCTGCATGAGTTCGGCCACGGTCTGTACGAGCACCAGGTCGACCCGGCGCTCGAGCGCACCCCGCTTTGCCGTGGCACGTCGCTGGGCTGGCATGAATCGCAGAGTCGGATGTGGGAGAACCTTGTCGGGCGGAGCCGGGCCTTCACCCATTGGGTTCACCCGCGGTTGAAGCGCGTCTTCCGCAAGCACTTCGCGCGTTACGACGCCGAGGCGTTTTATCGAGCCGCGAATCGCGTCCAGCCGTCCTTCATTCGTATCGAGGCCGACGAGGTGACCTATACGCTGCACATCGTCATCCGCTTCGAGCTCGAACAGGAGCTGATCGCGGGAGCGCTCAGCGTCGACGACCTGCCGCTGGCCTGGAACGACAAGATGCGCCGCTATCTGGGGGTCGAGGTGCCCAGCGACTCGCTAGGCGTGCTGCAAGACGTGCATTGGTCGGCCGGCTACTTCGGCTACTTCCCGACCTATAGTCTGGGCAGCATCCTGGCCAGCCAGCTGTGGGTGGCGATCGAGCGCGACATCCCCGATCTCGAACGCCAGATCGGGCGTGGCGAGTTCCAACCTTTGCGCGCCTGGCTTGGCGAGCACATTCACAAACATGGCCGCAAGTTCACGCCGCGCGAGTTGCTTCAACGCGTGCTCGGCGTCGATCGGATCGACGTTGCGCCGTATCTGGGCTACCTGCACACCAAATTTGGCGAGCTTTACGCCTGAGAAGATGGCTTCGATTCCGCCATGGCCAAGACCCATCCCCACATTACCGACGCGATCCGCGCATTCATCGAGCGCCAGCACCTGTTCTTCGTCGCCAGCGCGCCGCTGAGCGGTGAAGGCCATGTCAACCTTTCGCCTAAGGGGCTGGATTGCTTCAGGGTGCTCGGGCCTGATCGCGTGGCGTATCTGGACGTGATCGGGAGCGGCAACGAGACGTCGGCCCATCTGCTCGAGAACGGTCGGATCACGTTCATGTTCTGTGCCTTCGACGGGCCGCCCAACATCGTTCGCTTGTATGGGCGCGGCCATGTGGTGCTGCCCAGCGCTGAGGGATGGGATGAACTCGCCGCGCGAGTTATGGTGCCACCCGCTGCGCGACAATTCATCGTCGCCGACATCACGCGCGTGCAGACCTCGTGCGGGTTTGGCGTGCCGCTCTTTGACTTGAAAGGGCATCGTGAGCACATGGCCGAGTGGGCGGA
>DKKP01000075.1 GCA_002455335.1 Anaerolineales bacterium UBA6663
ACCCAGATCCGGCCGCCGTGCGCGCGCACCACGCCGCGCGCGATCGCCAGGCCGAGGCCGGGGCCGCCGCCCTTGAACGTGGTCTTGCCCGACGAGTGCAGGGCCACGGCCCCCACCTGATAGAACTTCTCGAAGATCAGGCGCTGATGTTCGGGCGCCAGCCCGATGCCCGTATCGGCGACGCTGATCTCGACGCCGGGCTCGCCACTGTCGAGCATCACACCGTGGGTGCGCACCGTGATCACGCCGCCGTCGGGCGTGTACTTCACGGCGTTGAGCAGCACTTGATACACGGCCTTCTGAAGTAACGTCTGGTCGGCATGGATCAGCGGCAGATCGGCCGCGTACTCGGTGGTCAGGGTCAGATCGCGCCCGCTCAGGTCGCGTCTGACACGATTGACGATGTCGTTGAGCAGGCTACGCACCGGTAGCGGCACCGGCGCGATCCGCAGCCGGTCGCTGTCGATGCGCGTGACGTCGAGCATGGTGTTGACGATCTCGTGCAGTCGCTCGGTGCCCTTGGTCAGGCTATCGAGGATCCGCACAAGGCTCGGGTTGCCGCCCACGGCCTCGTCGGCGCGCAACACGCTGAGCGAGCCCTTCATCACGGTGATCGGCGTGCGCAACTCGTGCGCCGCGACCTGGATGAAGTCGAGTTTGTTGCGATCGAGCAGCTGCAGCGTCTGGTTGGTGCGCCGCAGCTCGTCGACCGCGGCCTGGTCGTTTTCGCGCATGCGCTCAAGCGTGACGCGCATGATCGAGAGCGCCATATGCGGGCTGCGGCTGAGCAACTGGACGAAGTCGGCTTTGTCGATCTCGAGCACGCGTGTGGCGCGGGTGGTGCTCGCGCTGGCCGAGCGCGGCCCGTTTTGGATCAGCGCGACCTCGCCGACGAAGCTGCCCTTGCCGACGCGCCGCAGCTCGCGCTCGCCGCCCCTGTCGTCGATGCGCTGCGTGATCGCACACTCGCCCTCGGCCAGGATGTAGAAGGTCTCTTCGCAGACGCCCTCGTGACACAACACAGTTCCGGCGGGGTAACGGCGGCCGCGGGCCACGGCCGCGATCGCGCCGAGCTCTTCCTCGCTCAGGTCCGGGAACGTCGCGCGCAGGGTGGGGAGCGGGTCGAGGTCGGTCACTCCTCGCCTCCACTCGCCAGCGGCGCAGTGAAGTGGAAGGTGCTTCCGCGCCGGAGCTCGGATTCGAACCAGATCCGCCCGCCCTGCAACTCGACGAGGTTCTTGACGATGTTCAGTCCGAGCCCAGTGCCGGGCGCCATCTCGCGCGCCAACCGGTCGTCGGCGCGGAAGAACTTCTGGAACAGCCGCGCCTGATCCTCGGGCGCGATGCCGATGCCGTTATCCTGTACGGCGATGTGCAGCTCGCCGGCCAGCGTCTCGGCGCGGAGCACGATGTGGCCCGACTCGGGCGTGTACTTGTGCGCGTTGCTGAGCAGGTTGTGGAGCACCTGGCTGAAACGCGTGCCGTCGGCGTTGATCTGCGGAAGTTCGGCCGGGAGCTCGACCGAGAGCGATTGCTTCTTCGATTCAAAGAGCGTCCGCGCCGTGGCCAGCGCGTCGTCGATCAGCGGCCGCGGGTCGAGCGCGTTGACCTCGAGCCGCAGCTTGCCGGCCTCGATCCGCGCCGAGTCGTTCATGTCGGTCACGATGGTCTTCATCCGCTCGATGTTGTTGCGGATGACGTTCAGGAACTGGCGCTGGCCGTCGCTGAGTTGGCCGACAGCGCCGCTGAGCAGGATGTCGGTGTAGCCCTTGATCGGCGTCATCGGCGTCTTGAGTTCGTGCGCCACGAACGACATCAGGTCGCTCTTCGCCACATTGGCGGCCGCCACCTGGGCGTACAGCCTGGCGTTGGCGATCGCGATCGAGGCGTGATCGACGAGACGCGTGACAAAGCCGATGTGCTCGTCGGAGAAAGCGTCGAGGCCGTGGCTCTCGAGGTTGATCACGCCGACCACGCGCTGCTCGTGCAGGATCGGGAGCGTCATCTGTGAGCGCGTCTCGGCCAGAACGCCGCGATAGTCCGGGTCCTGCCGGACGTCGCGCACCAGGCTGATCCGGCCGGTGCGGGCGACGCGGCCCATAATGCCGCGGTCGATCGGGATCGGGCGGTTCTGCATACCCTCGACCGTGTCGCCGTAGCCGCGGGTGGCCACGATCTGCAGACCCTCGTCGGTCAGGATGCTGACCGAGCCCGCGATCGCGCCGGTGCGTGTGAGCGCCCAGTCGATGGTCAGATCCATCACACGTTGGATGTCGAGCGATGTGTTCAGCTCTCGATCGATGCGTTGCATGATCGAGAGCTCCTCGACGCGCGCGGCCAGCGCCTGGTCGGTCTGGGTGAACAGCCGCGCGTTCTCGATGGCGATCGCGGCCGGCGCGGCCAGGGCCGCGAGCAGGTTCTGATCGTCCTCGGTGAAGCGCGAGCCATCGCGCTTGTTGAGCAACTGGATCGCGCCGATCGCTTTGTCTTTGAAGCGCAGCGGCACGGTGATCAGGTTGCGCGTGATGAAGCCCGTGGTCTCGTCGGCGCCCTTGAACCACCGCGGGTCGTGTTGGGCGTCGTTGACGATCACGGCCCGGCCGTGCTCGATCGCCTCGCCGACAAAGCCACGCCCCGGCGGCATCCGCGTGCCGACCAGCTCCTGTCCGACGGGTCCGACCGCGACGCGGAAGACGTAGCCGCCGCTCTCATCGTCGATCAGGTATAGGCTCCCGGCCTCGGCGCCGAGCACGTCGACGGCGCTGGCGACCACGCGTTCGAGCAGGCGGTCGAGATCGAGCGTCGAAGATATGGTCAGGCTGATGTCATTGAGCGTCGAAAGCTGACGCGCGCGGGTTTCGGCCTCGCGCAACAACCGCGCGCGGGTCAGCGCGCCCGCGGCCTGGTCGGCCACTGTGTTGAAGATCTTGAGCTGGTCTTCGGTGTACGACTCGGGGCCGGCCGCGGTCAGCAAGCCGAGGATATCTTGCCCCGAGATCAGGGGCACGGCGATCCAGCAGGCATAGCCGCGCGGATCGGGCGTCAGGCCGCGTCGTTTGAGCTCGTCGGGATAGTCGTTGAACAGCAGCGGCGCGCCGCTCCGCGCCACCTCCCGCTCGAGCACGTGCGCCGCCGGAACGGTTCGGCCTTCGAGCGTTGTATCGCGTTCATCGTCGTCGAGGTAAAAGGCGTAGTTGAGCGTCGAGCGCCGCGGGTCTTGCAGCGCGATCGCGAAATGCGCTGCCGGCAGGATCTTGCTCGTCTGTGCGTAGAGCAGCTCGAGCAGATCGTCGTACGCCAGCGTGAAACTGAGCGCCTGCGACATCTGGCTGATGACGTTTAGATCGCGGACGCGGCGCTCGAGGTCGTTGACGACAGCGGCGCGTTCGAGCGCCACGCCTGTCTGATCGGCCAGGGCCGCGATCAGCCGCAGGGCTTCGCCGGTGTAGGCGCCGCCGTCGCGCTGCCCAAGCGCCACGATGCCATCCAGCCCCGGCCCGCAATGCAGCGGCGCCAACACCTGTGGGCCGAGCACGCGCAGCCGGGCCTGCTCGGGGCGCAGCGCCTCGGGCAACGCGTTCAGATCGCGGATGCGCAACGGCGTGCGCGTCGCAAACGCCTGCGTCAATGGACCGCGAAGCTCGAACCGCAACTCGCTGGTCGGCCGGTTGTTTCCATCCGGCGCCGCGATCAACTGGCGCCCGTTGGGATCGGGAATAAAGACGTGGACGTTTGTCGCGCCGAGGATGGTCTCGAGCGTGACACGCAGCTCGCGCGCGATCTCACCCGGGACCGTCATGTGCGCCAATGCCCGGCTGAAGGCCTCGGCCACGCCCTGCTCCTCGATCAGAGCCGCGACCTCGACCGACGCCTGCGCCGGCGCGCCGCCGCCGATCGCGCTCGAGGTCGGACCCAATCGGCTCAGACCGTTTTGAACAGCGCGCAGCACAGGCTGGAAGACGATCGCCAGCAAAAAGGCCGCCAGGCCAAGCAACAAAGGATTGTCGGGGCCAACCAGGCCGTTGAACAACAGCGTTGCGCCGGTCGCCAGCAAGGCATAACCGAGCACGGCGACAAGGCCGAGCACGAGATAGGCGAGGGCGGTCTGGCGTGAAGGCACGATCATCTTCTAGGGGTGATTCTATGCATAAAGCTGTACAAACTGTAAAGATGGGACCGGTACGGGAAAGTTGGCCCCGGCCTGCTGCCTTAAGGTTAGAATAGCCCTCACGGCAGCTTCTTGCCATAAAAGGGCCCTTAAGTTCACGGCCACAAGCCCTGCGGTCTGTGGTCCGCCGGCTATCCCTGAAAGCCTTATCGCATGAGAGCTCTCCGAGTCCTGATTGCAAAACCCGGCCTGGATGGCCATGACCGGGGCGCCAAAGTGATTGCGCGTGCGCTGCGTGACGCCGGCATGGAGGTGATCTACACGGGTCTCCGCCAGACGCCCGAGATGGTGGCTGAGGCGGCGCTCCAGGAAGATGTTGATGCGGTGGGTCTGTCGATCCTCTCCGGCGCGCATCTCGCGCTGACCCCTCGTGTGCTTGAATTAATGCGGGCCAACGGCCAGGGTGATGTGCCGGTCTTTGTGGGTGGGATCATCCCCGAAGACGACGCCACGGCGCTGCGCGAGTTGGGCGTCGCCGCCGTCTTCGGCCCGGGCACGCCGATGGCAGACGTGGTCGCTGCGGTGCGCGCTGCTGCGGACCAGGTCGGCGCCGGGTGATCCTGACGGCATGAACCCCGAACACATCCTGGCCGGCGATCGACGCGCGTTGGCGCGCTGGTTGACGGCCCTCGAGGATGAGCGCCGCGAAGCACAGGAAGTGCTTGCGGCGCTATTCGCGCAGACGGGGCGGGCACAGATCACGGGCGTCACAGGCGCGCCCGGGTCCGGCAAGAGCACGCTGGTCGCGGCGCTGGCCCGTGGTTGGCGCGCGCGTGGTCAGACCGTGGCCATCCTGGCTGTCGACCCTTCGAGCCCATTCAGCGGTGGCGCGATCCTGGGCGATCGGGTGCGCATGCAGGCGCTCTCCGGCGACCCGGGCGTTTTCATCCGTTCGATGGCCAGTCGCGGCGCCCTGGGCGGCCTGGCCGCCACCACAGCCGATCTCGCCCGCGCACTCGATGCCGCCGGATTCGACCAGGTCGTGATCGAGACAGTCGGCGCCGGCCAGAGCGAGATCGACGTCGCCCGCGCCGCACAGACCACGATCGTGATCGAGGCGCCCGGGCTCGGCGACGACATCCAGGCGATCAAGGCCGGCATCCTCGAGATCGCGGATCTACTGGTTGTCACAAAGGCTGATCAACCTGGCGCTGAGGCGACCGTGCGCGCGCTGCGCGCGGCGCTCGAGCTTGAGTCGGCGGCGCGCTCGGCGGGTGTCGCCCCAGGCTGGGCTGTGCCCGTCCTCACCACCATCGCGCCGACCAGCGCCGGCGTCAGCGAGGTGCTCGATACCCTCGCCGCGCATCAGGCGTTTCTGCGATCGAGCGGAGCCGGATCGGGGCGCGAGGTGAAGCGGCTACAGCGTGAACTCGAGCTGCGATTGCGCCAACGGGTCTGGCAACGGTTTGCGCTCGGCCTGGACAGCGACGTTTTGGCCGAGTGGGCCGGACGGATTCACCGACGTGAAATCGATCTCGAAAGCGCGGTAAAATCGGTTTTGGCATCGACCCACATCCCTGAACACGAGTGAGCCGCCCATCATGATCATCGGGAAGAAAACGCGCCTGCGACCGATCGAGAAAGACGACCTAACGCGTTACGTGCGCTGGCTGTCCGACCCGGAGCTGCGCAGCTACCTCAACCAGACCCTGCCGCTCAGCCAGGCCCAGGAAGAGAAGTGGTACGAACGCAATCTCCAGGCAGGTTACGAGCAGGCCTGGGCGATCGACGCTCAGCCAAACGATATGGCGATGGGGCCGTGGCAGCATATCGGCTCGTGCAGCTTCCGTGACATCGACTGGCGCATCCGCGCCGGCGAGGTTGGGATCATGATCGGGTTCAAGGAGTATTGGGGCCGTGGGTTCGGCACAGATGCCCTGCAGACCCTCGTGGCCTGGGGCTTTTATTCGCTCAACCTCAATCGCGTGACGCTCCGGGTCAACGCCGACAACACCCGCGCGATCCGGGCTTACGAGAAGGTCGGTTTCGTGCTCGAGGGTCGTCTGCGCCAGGCGCGTTTCGCAAACGGCGCTTTCGGCGATGAGTTGCTGATGGCGGTGTTGCGCGAGGATTGGGCGCGCGCGGTCTCTGAGACCGAGGTGCAGCCGCTTAGCTGAAGACCACCATCGTACAGGCGCCCGGAAGGGCGCCGTTTTCGTCCGGCTGCTCGTTCAGCCGCACCTGAGGATGGCAAGACCAGACGATGTTTGGCAACATCAAAGTTTTTTCGGGCACCGCTTCGCCGAAGCTGGCGCATGAGATCGCCAGCTATCTGAACGTCCCGCTCAGCGGTCGCGATATCATCAAATTTCCCAACGAAAACATCTTTGTCAAGCTGCACGCCAGCGTGCGCGGGCAGGATTGCTACGTCGTTCAGACGACCTCGGCGCCGACGAGCGATAACTTGCTCGAGCTGCTGATCATGGTCCAGACCCTGCGGCTCGACTCGGCCGGGCGGATCACGGTCGTGGTGCCCTACCTGGCTTATGCGCGCTCAGACAAGAAAGACCAGCCGCGCGTCCCGATCACGGCCCGTCTGGTCGCCGACATGATCCAGGTCGCCGGAGCCGATCGGTATATCCTGATGGACCTGCACGCCGGCCAGATCCAGGGCTTCTTTTCGATCCCGGGCGATGTGCTGACTGCCTTCCACATCGTCAGCGATTACTTCGCCGAGATCCGGCCGACGCTCAAAGACCCGGTGATCGTCACGGCCGACCTCGGCTTCGCCAAGAAGGGCCGCAACTTCGCGGCGCGTCTGAACTGCACGATGGCCTTTGTCGAGAAGCGCCGCACCGGTAATGACGCAAACGCCTTTGCGCTGACCGTGATCGGCGATGTCGAGGGCCGTGACGTGATCATCGTCGACGAGATCATCGACACCGGCCTCACGCTCTCGTGGCTGACCTCCAACCTCGGCTCCCGAGACCCCGCGAGCGTCGAGATCTGCACCCTGCTCCGCAAGCCGGAGGCGCTCACCATGCCGGTGGAGGTGAAGTACGTCGGCTGGGACATCCCCAACGAGTTCGTCGTCGGCTACGGCCTCGACTACCGCGAGCGCTACCGCAACCTGCGTGACATCGGCACCTTGGCGCCGCACGTGTACGGCGGCTGATTCGCGCGGCGAGAGTTTCGTCGGCTGGCCGACAAAACTGGAGCCTGGACGACAAAGTCTCATCGTCCAGGCACGAGTTTCATCGGCTGGCCGACGAAACTCTCAGATCGGCCCGCCTGGCTGAGCGGGCCCTAAGGATTCGTCCTCCCAGAGCGAACGAGGCCCGCTCGGCTCGCTCGATTCCGGCGCACCTGAGACACTGGACGGTGCGGCGGCTTGTACCGTCGTACCTTTCCCGTGCCCGTAGCTGAGAGAAGTCCGTGAAGCGCATCTTCAAGGGTCCCCTGATCTGGATCATCGTCGCGGTGGTCGGCGTGCTGATCGCCATGCAGTTCCTGATCAGCTCCGGTGGCGGTGACGAGATCAGCTCGTCCCAGATGAGCGAGTACGTCTCCAAGGGCGAGGTCAAGGACATCACCTTCGTCGACGGCGACCAGGTCATCAAGGCCACGCTCGACGACAGCGTCGACCGCGACGGCGGCCGCGAGGTCACCACGAAGTACCTCAGCGGCACCCAGGCGGGCCTGTTCAAGGCCGCCCAGGAGCAGTTCGACAAGGGCGAGATCGACAAGATCACCGTCGAGGTCTCGCGGCCCGGGCTGCTGAGCTCGCTGCTCTTCTCGTTCCTGCCGATCCTCATCCTCGTGGTGCTGTTCTTCTGGCTGATGAACTCCATGCAGGGCGGCGGCGGCCGCGGCGTCATGCAGTTCGCCAAGTCCAAGGCCAAGCTGATCTCCAAGGACATGCCCAAGACCACCTTCGCCGACGTCGCCGGCTGCGACGAGGCGATCGAGGAGCTCGGCGAGATCAAGGAGTTCCTGCAGGAGCCGGCCAAGTTCCAGGCCGTGGGCGCCAAGATCCCCAAGGGCGTGCTCCTGTACGGCGCGCCGGGCACCGGCAAGACGCTGCTGGCCCGCGCGGTGGCCGGCGAGGCGGGCGTGCCGTTCTACTCGATCTCCGGCTCCGACTTCGTCGAGATGTTCGTCGGCGTGGGCGCCTCCCGGGTCCGCGACCTGTTCGAGCAGGCCAAGGAGAACGCGCCCGCGATCGTCTTCATCGACGAGATCGACGCGGTCGGCCGCCACCGCGGCACCGGCATGGGCGGCGGCCACGAC